>CAXTES010000059.1:0-5146 GCA_964243215.1 uncultured Microbacterium sp.
CATCCGTGTCGTCACCAAGCCGTTCTCCTTCGAGGGCCGGCGGCGCCAGAGCCAGGCCGAGGCCGGCGTGTCCAAGCTGAAGGAAGAAGTCGACACCCTCATCGTCGTGCCGAACGACCGGCTGCTGGAGATCAGCGATCGAGGCATCTCGATGATCGAGGCGTTCGCCACCGCCGACCAGGTGCTGCTCGCGGGCGTCCAGGGCATCACGGATCTGATCACGACACCCGGTCTCATCAACCTCGACTTCGCCGACGTGAAGTCCGTGATGCAGGGCGCGGGATCAGCGCTGATGGGCATCGGGTCGGCCCGCGGCGCCGACCGCGCCATCAAGGCTGCCGAGCTGGCCGTCGAGTCGCCGCTGCTGGAGGCATCCATCGAGGGCGCGCACGGCGTGCTGCTGTCGATCCAGGGCGGGTCGAACCTCGGCATCTTCGAGATCAACGACGCCGCCCAGCTGGTCAAGGAGGCCGCCCACCCGGAGGCCAACATCATCTTCGGCACGGTCATCGACGACACCCTCGGCGACGAGGTGCGCGTCACGGTGATCGCCGCGGGCTTCGACGGGGGCGAACCCTCGCTGCGCATCGACCCCGTCGCGGCCTCGCGACCGGCCGCGGCCCCGTTGCTGCCGGCCGCTCCCGCCGCCGACGTGGCCCGCGAGCTCGCGGCCGACGAGCGGGTCGCCGTGCCGGTGTCGGTGGGTGTGCCGGACTCCGGGTACGACTCGGCGTTCGGCGACGACGATCTCGACATCCCGGACTTCCTGAAGTAACGCTCGCCGCACGATCTCCGTTCGAGAGGCTCGAGGACCGCAGGAGTGGACCGGATCGCCTCGCGGCTGGCCGACGTCGACGCTCGCATCGCCGATGCGGCGCGCGCGGCCGGCCGCGATCCTGTGCGATTGACGCGGATCGTCGTGACGAAGTTCCACCCGGCGCCGATGATCGACGAACTCGCCGGCCTCGGCGTCCGCGACATCGGCGAGAACCGGCAGCAGGAGATGACCGCGAAGGCCGCCGAGCTGCCCGACCTCCCGGTGACGTGGCACTTCATCGGGCAAGCGCAGGGCAAGAAGGCGCGCGCGATCCGTGCCGTGGCATCCGTCGTCCACTCCCTCGACCGCGAACGCATCGCCGACGCCTTCGATGCGGCAGGGGACGAGGCGGTCGATCGGCTCGATGTGCTGGTGCAGATCAATCTCACCGACGACCCCGGGCGCGGGGGTGTCGCACCGGACGGGCTGGAGCGACTGGCGGAGCACGTCCTCGGGTGCCGCACCCTCCGGCTGCGCGGCGTGATGGCGGTCGCACCCCTCGACGAAGAGCCGGCTCGGGCGTTCGAGCGGCTGGCGGAGTACGCCCGGCGATTGCGCACCGTCGCGCCCGACGCGGGCTGGATCTCCGCCGGGATGACGGCGGATTTCGCTGAGGCGATCGCCGCGGGTGCGACACACCTGCGGATCGGATCGGCAATCACAGGACCACGACCGCAGCGCGGTTAGCCTCGGACCAGACGAGCAAAACGGAGGATGCGATGTCGAACCCGCTCAAGAAGACCATGGTGTATCTGGGCCTCGCCGACGAGGAAGAGGTCTACGAAGAGCCCGCTGCACGCACCCCCGCGCGCCGCGATGGGCACGCCGTCGAGAAGGCCGCCACGGTCACGCCGATCCACCGTCCCACGGTGGTGCGCCAGCCGGCGCCCAGCGCGATCAGCGAGATCCTGACGGTGCATCCCAAGCAGTACCGCGACGCGCAGATCATCGCCGAGAACTTTCGCGAGGGAATCCCGGTCATCATCAACCTGTCGCAGATGAGCGACGCGGATGCCCGTCGCCTGATCGACTTCGCCAGCGGCCTGTCCCTCGGCCTGTACGGCCGGATCGAGCGGGTGACCAGCAAAGTCTTCCTGCTCTCACCCGAGAACGTGGCGGTCTCCGGCGACGGCTCGGTCGCGCAGGCGGATGCGGAGTCAGCGACGTTCGCGCAGCCGTAGGCTGTTCATGTGGGTGTTCTCAGCGTCATCGCAACGATCCTGAACGCCCTCCTGCTGGTCTACATCATGGTGCTGCTCGTGCGCCTGATCCTCGAATACATTCCGCTGTTCAACCGTGAGTGGCGACCGAAGGGGGCGGGGCTGATCGCCGCGGAGGTCGTCTACACGGTGACCGATCCGCCGCTCAAGCTGCTGCGCCGGCTCATCCCGCCGCTGCGTCTCGGTCCGATCGCGATCGATCTGGCCTTCGGCATCACGATGATCCTGTGCTTCGTGCTGCTGGGCGTGACGCGGTCTCTCGCGGCTCTCTGACACGCCCAGTATGCTTTCCTGGATACATCCCGTCCCGAACGGGCGCCCGTGATATCGGCTGGCCCCGAGCCGGAGAAAGAGGAATTCCCATGGCATTGACTCCGGATGACGTCGTCACCAAGCAGTTCCAGCACGTCCGGTTCAAGGAGGGTTTCGACCCCGACGAGGTCGACGACTTCCTCGACGAGATCGTCGTGGAATGGCGCAAGACGATCGCCGAGAACGATGAGCTGAAGGCGAAGCTGTCCGCGTACGAATCGGGCGAGACGCCCGCTGCGGCCGAGACGACGACGGTCGCCGAGGAGGTCCAGGAGACCCCTCAGCCGATCGCGGCGCCGGCAGCGCAGGTATCCGGTGAGCCCGCCGCGGCGAGCGCGGGGATCATCGAGCTGGCCCAGCGCCTTCACGACGAGCACGTCGCCGAGGGCAAGGCGCAGCGCGACAAGCTCATCTCCGAGGCCCAGGCCCAGGCGGCGAGCATCGTCTCCGACGCCGAGGTGAAGGGCCGCGAGGAGATCGCCCGGCTCGACCGGGAGCGCACCGGTCTGGAAAGCCGCATCACCGAACTGCGCCAGTTCGAGCGCGATTACCGCACGCAGTTGCGCAGCTACATCGAGAACCACCTGCGCGACCTCGACGCCACGGCATCCCAGTCCGGCTCCACCCCGGTCTCGGCCATCGGCCTCTAGGCCGGAGTTTGAATGCCCGCGACCGGTCGCTGAGCTCGCCGAAACGTCGCTCGGCGGCGGCCGGCGCAACCATCGCGATCCTCGCGGTGCTCGTGCTGGCCGCCGACCAGTCGGCCAAGTTCGCTGCGATCGCGAACCTGCCGGCCGAGGAGCAGGTCCACATCCTCGGCGACGTGCTCATCTTCTACCTCGTCCGCAACCCGGGAGCGGCGTTCTCGCTCGGCACGGGAGTCACCTGGATCTTCACGGTGGCCCTCGTCGCGGTGGCGGTCGTGGTGATCTGGCTGGCCGTGACGCGGGTGCGCTCGCGGGCCTGGGCGATCGTGCTGGGGCTGCTGCTGGGCGGGGTGCTCGGCAACCTCGGTGACCGGCTCTTCCGGCCGCCGGCGTTCGGGGTCGGACACGTCGTCGATTTCATCTCCACGCCGTGGATGCTACCGGCCATCTACAACGTCGCAGACATGTTCATCGTCACGATGATGATCGCCGTCGCAATGCTCGTCGTGGCGGGGTTCCGTCTCGACGGGACCCGGGAGCGTCGAGTGGTCCCGGACGATTCCGACGACGATGACGATATCGACGCCGATGCCGTTGCGCCGCGACGGCGGCGCAAGCGCTGACATGCCGTCGCGAAGCATGCCGGTGCCCGACGGGCTCGACGGCACGAGAGCGGATGCCGCGCTGGCCAAGATGCTGGGCTTCTCGCGCACCTTCGCCGCCGAGGTCGTCCACGCCGGCGGAGCCGTCGCGGACGGGCGCACGCTGGACAAGTCGGATCGACTGCAGGCCGGCGCGTGGCTCGAGGTCACCTGGACGGACAAGCAGGAACCGCGAGTGGTGCCCGTCGCCGTCGCGGATCTGCGCATCGTTTACGACGACGATGAGATCGTCGTGGTGGACAAACCTCCCGGCGTGGCCTCGCATCCGTCGCTCGGATGGGAAGGGCCGACGGTGCTGGGCGCGCTGGCCGCCGCCGGCTACCGCATCGCCACGACCGGCGCACCGGAGCGCCAGGGGATCGTGCACCGCCTGGACGTCGGAACGAGCGGACTGATGGTGGTGGCCAAGACCGAACGGGCGTACACCGTTCTGAAGCGGGCGTTCAAGGACCGTCAGGTCGAGAAGATCTACCATGCCGTCGTGCAGGGACATCCCGACCCGCTCGACGGGACGATCGACGCGCCCATCGGACGGCATCCCTCATCGTCGTGGAAGTTCGCCATCACCGCGGGCGGGAAGGACTCCGTCACCCACTACGAGACACTCGAGGCGTTCCGGGGTGCGGCGCTGCTTCGGATCCGGCTCGAGACCGGCCGGACGCACCAGATCCGCGTGCACATGGCCGCGCACCGGCATCCCTGTGCAGGCGACACGCTCTACGGCGCCGATCCGACGCTGTCGGCGCGGCTGGGCCTCACGCGCCAGTGGCTTCACGCGCGCGAGCTCTCGTTCGTGCATCCGGGCACGGGGGAGCGGGTCGGGTTCACGTCGGAGTACCCGCCCGACCTCGCGCACGCGCTCGAGGTGCTGCGCGAACAGTGACGGCGTCGGATGCCGATGCCAGAGTGATCCCATGGCGATCACGGTCGCGCCCGCAACGGATTTCGCGGATGTCGAAACGATGGTCGGGCCGAAGCGGCCCGACGCCAACGTCTGCTGGTGCCTCAGCTACCGTCTCGGCTCGAAGGAGAATCTGGCTCTGACCGGCCCGGCGCGAGGCCGGAAGGTGCAGGCACTGATGCAGCAGGGGCCGCCGGGGGTCCTCGCGTACGACGGCGACGACGTGGTCGGCTGGGCGGGGGTCCACCGGCGCGCTGACACCTCGTTCGCGAAGAACCGCAGAATCCCGCACGTGGATGACCTGGACGTGTGGTCGGTGTGGTGCATCCGGGTGCGCCCGGGTCATCGAGGCCAGGGGATCTCGCATGCGCTGCTCGACGGCGCCGTGGCGTTCGCGCGCGACAACGGCGCACCGGCCATCGAGGGCTACCCGGTCGACAACGCCGCCGCCAAGGTCGACCTGACGATGGCCTACGTGGGCACGCGCACCCTGTTCGAGAGGGCCGGTTTCCGCAAGGCGGCGGACACCGATTCTGTGCTCAACGGCTTCCCGCGTGTGCTGATGCGCCTCGACCTCAGCTGACGGC
>CAXTES010000059.1:5246-9606 GCA_964243215.1 uncultured Microbacterium sp.
CCTGAATCGGTGATTCCTCCTGATCCGGTCACGCGGCCCGGCCCGGTCTCGCCCGGCGCGGCCGGCGAGAGGATGTCCACGCCGAAACCTAGACTCGGTCCGTGGCATCCGACTCCTTCGTCCACCTGCACGTGCACAGCGAGTACTCGATGCTCGATGGCGCCGCGCGGCTCGGCCCGATGGTGGCGGAAGCGGCTCGACTCGGGATGCCGGCGATCGCCGTCACCGACCACGGCAACACGTTCGCGGCCTACGAGTTCTACCGGACCGCGACCGATGCCGGCGTCAAGCCGATCATCGGCATCGAGGCGTATGTGACACCCGGCACGCATCGCGCCGACAAGGCACGCGTGCGATGGGGGAGCCCGGAGCAGAGCGACGACGACGTGTCCGGCTCCGGTGCCTACACGCACATGACGCTGTTGTCGCAGACCACGCAGGGCATGCACAACCTGTTCCGACTCAGTTCGCGCTCGAGCATGGAGGGCTACTACTTCAAGCCCCGCATGGACCGCGAACTGCTGCAGATCTACGCGAAGGGCCTCATCGCGACGACGGGATGCCCGTCCGGCGAGGTGCAGACCCGGCTGCGGCTCGGCCAGTACGACGCCGCACGGGCGGCGGCGGCGGAGTTCCAGGACATCTTCGGGCGCGACAACTACTTCGCCGAGATCATGGACCACGGCCTCTCGATCGAACGGCGGATCATGACCGATCTGCTGCGGATCGCGAAGGACCTCGACATCCCGTTGATCGCCACCAACGATTCGCACTACACCCACCAGCACGACGCCCCCAGTCACGCCGCGCTGCTGTGCGTGCAGTCCGGCTCGACCCTCGACGACCCGAAACGGTTCCGCTTCGACGGTGACGGGTACTACATCAAGTCGCCGGCGCAGATGCGGCAGGTCTTCCGCGATCATTCCGAAGCCTGCGACAACACCCTGCTGGTCGCCGAGCGTTGCGGGGTCACGTTCGACACCGGCGCGAACTTCATGCCGCGATTCCCGGTGCCGCCGGGTGAGACCGAGCAGTCCTGGTTCGTCAAGGAGGTCGAGCGCGGCCTCCACGACCGCTTCCCGGCCGGCATCCCCGACGACGTGCGCGCGCAGGCGGAGTACGAGACCGGCGTCATCGTGCAGATGGGCTTCCCCGGCTACTTCCTCGTGGTCGCCGACTTCATCAACTGGGCGAAGGACCACGGCATCCGCGTCGGGCCCGGCCGCGGCTCGGGACCGGGATCCATGGCCGCCTACGCCATGCGCATCACCGACCTCGATCCCCTCAAGCACGGCCTGATCTTTGAGCGCTTCCTCAACCCCGAGCGCGTCTCGATGCCCGACTTCGACGTCGACTTCGACGATCGACGCCGCGGCGAGGTCATCCAGTACGTCACCGAGAAGTACGGCGACGAGCGCGTCGCGCAGATCGTCACCTACGGCACCATCAAGGCGAAGCAGGCGCTCAAAGACGCCGGCCGCGTGCTGGGGTTCCCGTTCAGCATGGGAGAGAAGCTCACCAAGGCGATGCCGCCCGCGATCATGGGCAAGGACATGCCGCTGGAGGGCATGTTCGACCCGAAGCATCCCCGCTTCCGGGAGGCATCCGAGTTCCGGCTGATGATCGAGACGGATGCCGAGGCCAAGACGGTCTACGACGCCGCCGTCGGCCTGGAGAACCTGAAACGGCAGTGGGGCGTCCACGCGGCGGGGGTGATCATGTCCTCCGAGCCGCTCATCGACATCATCCCGATCATGAAGCGGGAGCAGGACGGTCAGATCGTCACGCAGTTCGATTACCCGGCGTGCGAGGCGCTGGGCCTGATCAAGATGGACTTCCTGGGGCTCCGCAACCTCACCATCATCGACGACGCCCTCGACAACATCGAGGCCAACCGCGGCGAGCGACTGGTTCTCGAAGACCTCGCCCTCGACGACGTCGCCTCGTACGAGCTGCTGGCGCGCGGCGACACGCTGGGCGTCTTCCAGCTCGACGGCGGACCCATGCGGTCGCTGCTCCGCCTGATGAAGCCCGACAACTTCGAGGACATCTCCGCCGTGCTCGCGCTGTACCGCCCCGGCCCGATGGGTGTCGACTCGCACACGAACTACGCGCTGCGCAAGAACGGGCTGCAGCAGATCGTGCCCATCCACCCCGAGCTCGAAGAGCCGCTGCGCGAGATCCTCAGCGGCACTTACGGTCTCATCGTGTACCAGGAGCAGGTGATGGCCGCCGCGCAGAAGCTCGCCGGCTTCACGCTCGGGCAGGCCGACATCCTGCGACGCGCGATGGGCAAGAAGAAGAAGTCCGAGCTCGACAAGCAGCAGGCCGACTTCTTCGCCGGGATGAGCGAGAACGGCTACTCGCTCAGCGCCCAGCATTCGCTGTGGAATGTGCTCGAGTCGTTCGCGGACTACGCCTTCAACAAGGCGCACACCGCGGCTTACGGGCTCATCTCGTACTGGACCGCGTACCTGAAGGCGCACTACCCCGCCGAGTACATGGCGGCGCTGCTGACGAGCGTCGGCGACGCGAAGGACAAGCTCGCGGTCTACCTCAACGAGTGCCGTCGGATGGGCATCCGGGTCCTTCCGCCCGATGTGAGCGAGTCGATCCGGTTCTTCGCCGCGGTCGGAGACGACATCCGCTTCGGCCTGGGCGCGGTACGCAACGTCGGCGCGAACGTCGTGGATGCCGTCGTGGCGGCGCGTGCCGGCGCAGGCTTCAGCTCGTTCCACCACTTCCTGACCACGGTGCCGGTGCACGTCGCCAACAAGCGCACCATCGAGTCGCTCATCAAGGCGGGGGCGTTCGATTCGCTCGGGGCGACCCGCCGGGCGCTGCTGGAGATCCACGAGGATGCCTGCGAGCAGGCCGTGCTCGACAAGCGGCGCGAAGCCAACGGCGAGGTCGGATTCGACTTCGACTCGCTGTGGGACGAGCCGCAGCAGACTCAGAAGGTGCCCGACCGGCCGGAGTGGACCAAGAAGGACAAGCTGGCATTCGAGCGGGAGATGCTGGGTCTCTACGTCTCGGATCACCCGTTGGCCGGCCTCGAGGTGCCGCTGGCCAAACACGCATCCACCAGCATCCACGACCTGCTCGCATCCGAAGACGTCGCCGACGGCGAGCAGGTGACCGTTGCAGGACTCATCACCAGCGTGCAGCACCGGGTCGCGAAATCCAGCGGCAACCCCTACGGCTTGATCACCGTCGAGGACTTCGACGGCGAGGTCACCGTGATGTTCATGGGCAAGACGTACACCGAGTTCTCACCCATGCTCCACGCGGATTCGATCCTCGTGGTGCGCGGCCGCGTGTCCCGTCGAGACGACGGCATGAACCTGCACGCGCAAGCCGCTTTCGCTCCCGACCTCGGAGCGACGGATGTCTCCGGTCCGCTGCTGCTCGTTGTGCCCGAGCACCGTGCGACCGAGGTGGTCGTGACCGAGCTCGCCGCGGTCCTGGACCGTCACCGCGGCGACACCGAGGTCACGCTTCGGCTCCACAAGGGCGCCACTGCGAAAGTGTTCGACGTGCCGATGCCGGTGCGGGTGACCGCGGATCTGTACGGCGAGCTGAAGGGACTGCTCGGTCCGAGCTGTCTCGGTTGACGACCTGGGCAGCCCCGGAGGCCGCCGGTAAGATCGACGCCAGGCGTCCCCCAGCGCCGAAATCCCGGAAGGAAACCCCTCGTGACGGATGACGTGACCGAAGAGCAGCTGACCGACAGCGGCCCAGACACCGCCGACGACACCACGACGGAGACCACCGCGGGCCCCGCCCCCCAGTACGGCGTCGGGCCGTTCTCCATCCGCGAGGTCGCACTCGCGGGCGTGTGGCTGCTCGCGTTCGTGATCTCCTTCTTCTCGTTGAGCACATTGCGGTTCGACTCGGTGTGGACGTCGGGACTGCTGTGGATTCTCACGATCGGGCTCCCGTCGGTGGCGGTCTTCCTGCTCGTGCTGCGACGACTGTCGCCCGACGGCATCCGGCGGGTCGGTTCCCTCGGCGTCGATCAATTCGCGTCCGTCGCCTTCGCGGTGTCGGCGGTGCTCTGGCTGCAGCTGATCTGGGAGACCGTCTCCTTCGTGGTCGCCGACGGCCCGTGGGTGCGCTCGTGGGTGATGTGGGTCGAGTTCGTGCTCATGCTCGCCGGTGTCGTGCTGACCGTGTTCGCGCCGATCATCCCCGTCATCGGCGACGACTTCCGTGACCGCCGCGAGATTCCCGCCCACCGCAACGCCCGGCCCATCCGTACCGTCGTGGCGCGCCCGAGGCCCGAGCCGCGACCGGCGCCCGAGCCGGCGCCGGCTGAGTACGCACCGAATCCGTACGAGACGGGCGCCTACGACACCGG
>CAXTES010000059.1:9706-15571 GCA_964243215.1 uncultured Microbacterium sp.
ATCGAGGACCGCGGCTCGGTGTACGTCGTCCGCCACGAGGACGGGCGCATCGGATACCTGCACGACGTGTCCGGCGTCACGCGGGGCTGACCGCGGCATCACCGACGGCGCACGCGCACTCGATCGCCGGATGCGGGGGCTCGGATAGCCTGGACGGATGCTGCGCACGATCGACCTCCGCGGTCGTGCGCTGTCGACCGCCGACCTGCTGAGCGTCGTCCCGCGCGCGGGGGCGGCCCGATCAGAGGCGCGCATCATCGCCGCGCGGCTCGTGGACGAGGTCGCCATCGAGGGCGAGGATGCCCTGCGACAACAGGCGGAACGATTCGACGGCGTCTCGGGTCACGACATCCGGGTTCCGAATGCTCAGCTCGATGAGGCGCTGGCCGCCCTGGACCCGGCGGTCCGTTCGGCGCTCGAAGAGGCGATCGCGCGCGTGCGCACGGCATCGGCCGCGCAGGTGCCGCCCGCGGCGGTCACGGAGCTGGGCCCGGGCGCGCGTGTCACGCAGCGGTGGCGTCCGGTCCGGCGGGTGGGCGTCTACGTGCCCGGCGGGAAGGCCGTCTACCCCTCGAGCGTCATCATGAACGTCGTGCCCGCCCAGGTCGCCGGAGTGTCGCAGGTGGCACTGGCCTCGCCGGCGCAGCGCGACAACGGTGGGCGTGTGCATCCGGTCATCCTCGCCGCGGCGGCGCTGCTCGGCGTGACAGAGGTCTACGCGATGGGCGGAGCGGGCGCAATCGGCGCGCTGGCGCACGGGGTGGCATCCCTCGGTCTCGAGCCGGTCGACGTGGTGACCGGACCCGGCAACAACTTCGTCGCCGCCGCAAAGCGCGCGGTCGCGGCCGTGGTCGGCACCGACGCCGAGGCGGGCGCCACCGAGATCCTCGTCGTCGCCGACGAGTCCGCGGACCCGCGCCTGGTCGCGGCCGATCTGATCAGCCAGGCCGAGCACGACGAGCAGTCCGCCGCGGTGCTGGTCACGGCATCCGCGTCGCTCGCCGAACAGGTGCGCGTCCAGATCGAGCAGCGGGCGCCGCGTACCCGGCACGCGGATCGCGTGGCGGCGGCTCTGAGCGGCCCGCAGTCGGCGGTCGTGCTCGTCGACGATCTCGCCGCGGCGACCGCCTTCAGCAACGCCTACGCGCCCGAGCACCTCGAGCTGCACCTGGCCGACCCGCGCCCCGAGGACTTCGGCAACGCGGGCGCGGTTTTCGTCGGCGACTGGTCGCCGGTGAGCCTGGGGGATTACCTCGCCGGCAGCAACCACGTGCTGCCGACCGGCGGCCAGGCGCGCTACGCGGCGGGGCTGTCGGCGGCGACGTTCCTGCGCCCCCAGCAGGTCATCGAGTACGACCGGTCCGCGCTGGCCGCGGTGCGCGAGGCGATCGTCGTGCTGGCCGAGGCCGAGGCGCTGCCCGCCCACGGCGAAGCCGTCGAGGTGCGCTTCGAGGCGTAGTCTGTCGATGCCATGCACTGTCCGTTCTGTCGAAACCCCGACTCGCGCGTGATCGATTCCCGGACCAGTGATGACGGGCTCAGCATCCGCCGCCGACGGCAGTGCCCGCAGTGCGGCGGCAGGTTCTCGACGATCGAGACGGCGAGCCTCAACGTCATCAAGCGCTCCGGAGTGATCGAGCCGTTCAGTCGCGAGAAGGTCATGTCGGGAGTGCGCAAGGCGTGTCAGGGTCGCCCGGTCACGGAGGCCGATCTGGCCGTGCTGGCCCAGACCGTCGAGGAGGCGGTGCGCCAGACCGGGTCGTCGCAGGTCGACACGAACGAGATCGGGCTGGCGATCCTCGGTCCGCTGCGCGAACTCGACGAGGTGGCCTACCTGCGATTCGCCAGCGTGTACCAGGCGTTCGAGTCGCTCGACGACTTCGAGGCATCCATCTCGCAGTTGCGCGCCGACCACGCCCACTAGCCTGGAAGGGATGTATCCCCTCCTCTTCCGGCTCGTGCTCGCGAGGATGGATCCGGAAGCGGCGCATCACGCGGGGATGACGGTCATCCGGATGCTGGCCATCCCGCCTTTATCGTGGGGCTCTCGTGGACTTACGCGGCCGGCGCCATTCCTGCGGCGGCGGATGCTGGGGCTCGATTTCGCGAGCCCGTTCGGCGTGGCCGCGGGCTTCGATAAGAATGCGAAAGCCGTGGCGGGACTGTTCGCGCTCGGGTTCGGTCACGTCGAGATCGGAACCGTCACGGCGGTACCGCAGCCGGGCAACCCGCGGCCGCGGCTGTTCCGGCTCGTCGCCGACCGCGCCGTGATCAACCGCATGGGCTTCAACAACGCCGGTGCCGACGCGGTCGCTGCACGCCTGCGGCGGCTGCGCCGCCGCCGGCGCCGAGGCGTGCTCGGGGTCAACATCGGCAAGAGCCGCGTGGTGGACGTCGCGGATGCGGTCGGAGACTACGTCCGCAGCGCGGAGCTTCTGGCCCCCCTCGCGGACTACCTCGTGGTGAACGTGTCGTCGCCGAACACCCCGGGCCTGCGCGGACTCCAGGCCGTCGAGACGCTGCGGCCGCTGCTCGAGGCGGTCCGGGATGCCGCCGGCGCCACGCCGCTCCTCGTGAAGATCGCACCCGATCTGCCCGACGACGAGGTACGAGCGGTCGCCCGGCTCGCGGTCGATGTCGGGCTCGCCGGGCTCATCGCGACCAACACGACGCTGTCACGCGACGGGCTGCTCGCCGATTCCGCCACGGTCGCCGCGGCCGGCGACGGCGGGCTGTCGGGCGCGCCGCTGGCGGCACGGTCGCTCGAGGTGCTGCGGCTGGTCAGAGCCGAGGTGCCGGCATCCTTCGTCGTCGTCTCCGTCGGCGGTGTGGAGACCGCCGATGACGTACGCGAACGCTTGGATGCCGGCGCCGACCTCGTGCAGGGATACACCGGATTCCTGTACCGCGGTCCGCTGTGGGCGCGACAGATCAACCGGGGACTGTCGCGCCTCAGCTCGGCAGCGCCCCGCGCTTGACCTGCGGCTTGGGCAGCCGCATCCATCGCATCTGAATTGTGCGCATGGCGGCGTACCAGCCGAGTCCCTTCTCCATGCGGTCGCCCCACTTCGCCCGCGCCGCCCGCTTGACGCGCACCGCGGTGAAGACCATGTCGGCGATGACCATCAGGATGAAGATCCACAGCACGACGAACGACCAGAACTGCACGTCGGCGATGGGCACGAACGTCAGGATGATCACGAGCACCATCGCGGGCATCACCGCTTCGCCCAGGTGCCAGCCCGCGTCGGCGTAGTCCCTCGCGAACTTGCGCTGCGGCCCCCGGTCACGCGCCGGCAGGTACTTGTCGTCGCCGGCTGCCATCCCGAGGCGCGCCTTCTCCCGCTTCGAAGCCAGATCGGCGCGCGCACGTGCCTTCGCCTCGCGGGTGTCAGCGACCAATGGGCGCTTGCGCGCGGCCTCCTGCTCGGCCCGAGAAGGAGTCGGCCGGCCCTTGCCCGACCCGCCGGCGACCGTCACCCCATTCAGCACGGTCCCGTCGGTGGGGGCGTCGTTCGGCGCGGGTGCTGCAGGCGTCTTGGCCACGGTGAACCTCGATGTGTCGGAGATCGGTCCTCCTAAGATTACCCGCATGACTTCTGAGCCGTCCCGTCCCGATCGGGTGCGTGCCGCCGCTGCCGGCGGCGTCTCGGCAGCCCTCGCCGACCTCGGCCAGTTGGTGCGCATCCCGTCGATCGCGTGGCCCGCATTCGACCAGGAACAGGTGCAGCGCAGCGCCGCCGCGGTCGCCGCGCTCGCCGAATCCACCGGGGTCTTCGAGCGCGTCGAGGTCAAGCGCGCCGCGGTCCCCGGCACGGACGAGCAGGGCCAACCGGCCGTGCTGGCGGTGCGTGCCGCACGCAACGGTCGGCCCACCGTTCTGCTGTACGCCCACCACGACGTGCAGCCGCCGGGTGATGAGACGCTGTGGGACTCGCCCCCTTTCGAGCCGACCGTTCGGAGCGGGCGACTCTACGGGCGCGGCGCCGCCGACGACAAGGCCGGCATCGTCGTGCACCTCGCGGCGGTTCGTGCACTCGCCGAGGCGCTCGGCGACGACTTCGACCTCGGCGTGGCCCTGTTCATCGAGGGGGAGGAGGAGTACGGCTCCCGCTCGTTCGGTCGGTTCCTCGCCGACAATGCCGACGCCCTGCGCAGCGACGTGATCGTCGTCGCCGACTCCGGCAATTGGGATGCCGACACGCCGGCG
Organism: uncultured Microbacterium sp.; assembly: GCA_964243215.1. Taxonomy (GTDB): domain Bacteria; phylum Actinomycetota; class Actinomycetes; order Actinomycetales; family Microbacteriaceae; genus Microbacterium. The sequence goes on from CAXTES010000059.1 coordinate 13,917, forward strand.
CTCACCGTGTCGCTGCGCGGCAACGCCCGCTTCACCCTGCGCGTGCGCACCCTCGACCACGCGTCGCATTCCGGGATGTTCGGGGGAGCCGTCCCCGACGCGATGCTGGCGACGATCACTCTTCTAGCCACGCTGTGGCACGACGACGGTTCGGTCGCGGTGGCCGGTCTGGCCGAACGGGATGCCGAGACCCCGCCGTACTCGGAAGAAACGCTGCGCGACGAAGCGGGACTTCCCGCCGGCGTGTCGCCCATCGGCACCGGCACGATTCTGAGTCGGATCTGGAACAAGCCGGCGATCACCGTGATCGGCATCGACGCGACCACGGTGGCGGCGGCATCCAACACCCTCGCTCCGGAAGTCTCGGTCGTGATCAGCGCACGGGTCGCGCCGGGCCAGAGCGGACGGCAGGCCTACGACGCCATCGAGGCTCACCTCCGCTCGCATGCGCCGTTCGGGGCGCAGCTGGCCTTCTCGGACCTCGACCTCGGCGATGGATTCCTGGTCGACACCAGTGGCTGGGCGGTGGGCGCGGCCCGCGACGCGCTGCGCGACGGATACGGCGTGGATCCGGTCGACGTGGGCGTCGGCGGCTCCATCCCGTTCATCGCCGATCTGGTTCGCGAATTCGAAGCCGCGCAGATACTGGTCACCGGCGTGGAAGACCCGCACGCCCGGGCCCACAGCCCGAACGAGTCGCTGCATCTGGAGACGTTCCGGCACGCGCTGATCTCCGAAGCCCTGCTGCTCGAACGTCTCGACGCCCGCACCGTCTGAGGCGGCCCCGGGCGGGTGCGGGAGGTAGAATCGAGGCATTCCGCCGCCGACGGCACGCCGTCGCCCCGCGCACCGAGGAGAGCCATGACCGACACCGCTCTGTCGACCGACCAGACCGTCACCCGTGCACACGGCGTGCTCCTGACCGACGCGGCCTCCGCGAAGGTGAAGAGCCTGCTCGACCAGGAGGGCCGCGACGACCTGCGTCTGCGCGTCGCCGTGCAGCCGGGTGGATGCTCCGGCCTGATCTACCAGCTCTACTTCGACGAGCGCTCTCTCGACGGTGACCAGACCGTCGATTTCGACGGCGTCGAGGTCATCGTCGACGACATGAGCGTGCCGTATCTCGACGGCGCCACGATCGATTTCAAAGACACCATTTCGGAGCAGGGTTTCACGATCGACAACCCCAACGCATCGGGCAGTTGCGCCTGCGGCGACAGCTTCCACTGACGCGCTCGACGGCCGTGTCAACCCGTCCGGCGACCTGGGCGGATAACGAGAATCCCCTTTGAGGTTGCCCTAGACTTGCGGCAGTTCGTTCCACGTCCCGAAAGGTGCGCCGTGCCCTCGAAACGCCATCTGCGCTGGGCCGTCCTCCCGATCGGAATCGGGTCGGCGATCGTCCTGGCCGGGTGCTCGCCCACCGAACTGCACGGGTTCCTTCCGGGGTTCATCGAGGACGGCACGCCCGCGACGAACCGCACCGACATGGTCGCGGGTCTGTGGGTCAACTCGTGGGTCGTGCTGCTGACGGTCGGCATCATCACCTGGGGACTCATGCTCTGGGCGATGATCGCGTACCGCCGGCGTCGCGGCCAGTCGGGCCTGCCGGTGCAGCTGCGCTACAACATGCCGATCGAGATCTTCTACACGGT
>CAXTES010000060.1:0-15345 GCA_964243215.1 uncultured Microbacterium sp.
GTGCACCCGGGGTTCGCGAAAGTGCACCCGGGGTTCGCGAAAGTGCACCCGGGGTCGATGACGAAGACTTCTCCGAGGGTGGCGCCTCCACCCCCGATGCACTCTCGGCGACCCCCGATGCACTCTCGGCAACCCCCGATGCACTCTCGGCAACCCCGGATGCACTCTCGGCGACCCCGGATGCACTCTCGGCGACCCCGGATGCACTCTCGGCGGAGGATGCGCCGCGCGACACGCCCCACGCGAGCGAGGCCGAGGCATCCGCTCGTCTGGACGAACTCGTCACGGCCCGCCGCGCGATCCGGGTGACGATGGCGGGGACGCCGCGGATCGCGGCCATCGAAGACGCCGGGCGGCTGCGGGACGCGCTGGGCGTCGCGCTGCCCGTCGGCATCCCCAACGCCTTCCTCGAACCGGTGGCCGACCCGCTCGGCGACCTGGTCGCGCGGTATGCGCGCACCCACGGCCCGTTCCCCGCCACCGCCGTCGCCGAGCGGCTCGGCGTGGGCGTGGCCGTCGCGCGACTCACGCTGCAACGTCTCGAGTCGCAGGGCCGGATCGCCAGCGGCTTCTTCCTGCCCGAGCCCTCCAGGAACCTCGCCACCGGAACGGATGAGACGGAGTGGTGCGACGCCGAGGTGCTGCGCCGGCTCCGGATGCGGTCGCTAGCGGCGATCCGCGGCAGCGTGGAGCCCGTCTCGCAGGAGGCGTTCGCGCGATTCCTGCCGGTGTGGCAGCACCTGACTCGGCCGCTCGAGGGCCTGGACGGCGTCGCCGCGGTCATCGAACAGCTCGCCGGGGTACCGATCCCGGCGAGCGCCTGGGAGACGCTCGTGCTACCGAGCCGCGTGTCCGATTACACCCCCGGGATGCTGGACGAGCTCACCGCGACGGGCGAGGTGGTCTGGTCCGGGCACGGATCACTGCCGGGACGCGACGGCTGGATCGCGCTCCACCCGGCCGAGACGGCATCCCTCACCCTGCAGCCGCCCGACGACGAACTCGCCCCCGAATCGCTCGAGGCGCGGCTGGTCAACATCCTCGGTGCGGGAGGCGCGTACTTCGCGTCGCAGCTGCGGGCGCTCTCGGATGCCGCGAACGAGCAGTCCGTCATCGACGCGCTGTGGAACCTGACCTGGGCGGGCCGGGTGAGCAACGACACGTTCGCGCCGATCCGCACCCTGCTCGGCGGCGGCTCGCAGGCGCACAAGATCACCCGCCGGCCGCCGCGCGCGCGGATGTACCGCGCCAGCTCGGCGACCCGCACGCTCGCGAGCACGCCGCCTCGACCACCCGCGCTCGGCGGACGGTGGTCGCTCCTGCCCCAGCCGGAGTCCGACCCCGCGCTTCGCGCCACCGCCGCGGCGAGCCTGCTGCTGGACCGGTACGGAGTCGTCACACGCGGATCGGTGCAGGCCGAGGGACTGCCCGGAGGGTTCGCCCAGGCGTACCGGGTGCTCGCCGGCTTCGAGCAGGCCGGGCACTGCCGCCGGGGGTACGTCATCGAGAAGCTCGGGGCGGCGCAGTTCGCGGCATCCGGAACCATCGACCGCCTCCGCGAGTTCGCCGGTCTCCCCGACCCGCCACCGCGCAACGCCGTGACTCTCGCCGCAACGGATCCGGCCAACCCCTACGGCGCGGCTCTCGCGTGGCCGGCGCTGGAGGGGGTCACCCACCGCCCGGGCCGCAAGGCCGGCGGACTGGTCGTGATCGTCGACGGCGCGCTGACGTTGTATCTCGAGCGCGGCGGCAAGTCCGCGCTCGCGTTCACCGACGACGAAGAGCAGTTGGCCGCGGCATCCCGTGCGCTCGCCGGCACCGCGAGGCGGCGGCGCCTCGACACCCTCACGATCGAGCAGGTCAACGGCGTGTTCGTGTTCGGCACGGCGGTCGGTCGCGCGTTGCGGGATGCCGGATTCGTCGAGTCGACGCGGGGCCTGACGCTGCGCCGCGTCACGGCGGGCGACGCGCTGCGCGAAGGCGCGAATGCCTGAGGGCGACACCGTCTACCGAACCGCGCACCGCCTGAACGAGGTGCTCGCCGGCACGGTGGTCACGACGTTCGACATGCGGGTGCCGCAGGTGGCCACGGCCGACCTGCGTGGCGAGGTCGTGCGCGAGGTGGTCCCCCGCGGCAAGCATCTGCTGCACCACATCGGCGACTACACGCTTCATTCGCACCTGAAGATGGAGGGCGAGTGGCACGCCTACCGCCGCGGCGAGAAGTGGCGCAAACCCGCCTTCAAGGCGCGCGCGATCGTCGGCAACGCCGAGTGGGAGACGGTCGGCTTCGAACTGGCCATGATCGACATCGTCCCGACCCGTGAGGACGACAGCCTCGTCGGATACCTGGGGCCCGACCCGCTGAGCGAACAATGGGACCCGGCCGAAGCCGCCCGCCGAGTCGGCGCCGACGCGCGCGCACTGCACGTCGCCCTGCTCGACCAGCGCAACATCGCCGGCCTCGGCAACGTCTACGCCAACGAGGTGTGCTTCGTGCGCGGCATCCTGCCCACGACGCCGGCGCGGCAGACGGACACCGCAGCCGTCGTCGACCTGGGAGCACGGATGATCCGCGCCAACCGCGACCGTCCGGTGCGCACCTTCACCGGCGACTCCCGCCCCGGCAAGGAGCGCTGGGTGTACGGGCGCGCCGGCCGGCCGTGCCGTCGGTGCAGCACGCCGATCCGCAGCAACGAGCTCGGTGCCACCGTGCTGAGCGAGCGGGTGATTTACTGGTGCCCGGTGTGCCAGACGTGACCGCGACCTCATAGCGAGCGCGTAGGCGGCACCGACGCCGCACAGAACAGCGTCACCTTTCCTGGGATGCATGGACGACAACGCCCCAGCACCGAAAACACGGCGCATGCGCAAGCGCGTCAAGTACGCCATCACCGCCGGCGCGCTGGTCGTCGTGCTGTCGGCGGGCGGCGGCGCGGCGTGGGCGCTCGAGCGGTTCGTCGTCCCGCACGTCGAGATCTCCGATGTCGCCGCCTATCAGGCCGAGCAGCAGTCCTCGACGGCGGCCACCGACGACTCGACGAGCGACACCTCGGATGCCGTCGTCACCGGCACCACGTACACCTCGGATGACGCATCCATCACCATCACGAAGTACACCACCGGGTCGGGCAGCGACACCGTCACGTACTACGCCGCCGACGTCACGATCACCGACGCGACGGTGCTGCAGAGCGCGTTCGCCAACAACCAGTTCGGCGAGAACATCACCGCCCTGGTCAGCGATACCGCTCAGGACAACGGCGCGGTGTTCGCGATCAACGGCGACTACTACGGATTCCGCGACACCGGCATCGAGATCCGCAACGGCGTCGTCTATCGCGACGAGCCGGCGCGCGAGGGACTCGCGTTCTACACCGACGGCACCGTAAAGGTCTACGACGAGACGACCACGAGCGCGGCGCAACTGCTCGCCGACGGCGTCTGGAACACCGTCAGCTTCGGTCCCGCGATCGTCGAGGACGGCGCTGTCGTCGACGGCATCGACTCGGTCGAGGTCGACACGAACTTCGGCAACCACTCGATCCAGGGCGCGCAGCCGCGCACCGCGATCGGTGTCATCGACGAGAACCACCTCGTGTTCGTCGTGGTCGACGGTCGCAGCACCGGCTACAGCCGCGGCGCCACGATGAGCGAGCTGGCAGACATCATGGTGAGCCTCGGGGCCACGACGGCGTACAACCTCGACGGCGGCGGGTCCAGCGAGATGTGGTTCAACGGCGAGGTCGTGAATCAGCCGTCCAACGGCGGCGAGCGCGCGACGAGCGACATCCTCTACATCGCGGGCTGAGCCGGATGTCCGTCGTCCTGATCCCGGCGTATGAACCCGACGCGCGGCTGGTGACCCTCGTGCAGGCGCTACGGTCCGCCGACCCGGCGCGACCCGTCGTCGTCGTGGACGACGGTTCGGGCGCCCGGTTCCGCCCGGTGTTCGCGGCCGCCGCGGCATCCGGGGCACTCGTGCTCGCGCATCCGCACAACCGCGGCAAAGGCGCGGCGCTGAAGACGGGACTGGCGTTCATCGCCCGGAGGTACGGATGCCGCGACGTCGTGACCGCGGACTGCGACGGCCAGCACACCCCTGCCGACATCGAACGCGTGGCGGCGGCCGTCGCCGCCCGCAACGCTCATCCGCGCGACGGCGCCGCCCCGGTGCTGGTGCTCGGGGTCCGTTCCTTCACCGGCGACGTGCCCGCGCGCAGCCGGGTGGGCAACTCGGCCACCCGCGCCGCCTTCCGGCTGGTCTCGGGCCAGGCGATCCGCGACACGCAGACGGGTCTGCGCGGCCTTCCGGCCGCCGCGATCCCGTGGCTGCTGCAGCTGCCGGGCGACCGCTTCGAGTACGAGTTCCGGATGCTGCTGCAGGCGGGCGCGGCAGGGGTGACCCTCGTCGAGGAGCCCATCGCCACCGTGTACACCGACGGCAATGCGTCCAGTCACTTCCGTCCCGTCGCCGACTCGCTGCGCGTCTACGCACCGATCGCGCGGTTCGCGGCATCCGCGTTCCTCGCCTTCCTGCTCGACACCGGGATGCTGCTGTTGCTGAACGCGGTGACCGGGTGGCTGTTCCTCTCGGTCGTCGGCGCGCGTGTCGTCAGCTCGAGTGCCAATTTCGCCATCAATCGGCGGCTCGTATTCCGCCGCGGGCGTGATGTGCCGATGCGCACCGCCGCGGCGAGATACTTCTCGCTCGCGGGGCTGCTGCTGGCCGCGAACTTCGGCACGATCACGGCGCTCACCGACGTCGGCATCCCGCTGCTGGCGGCGAAACTGCTGACGGAGGCGACGCTGTTCCTGGTCAGCTTCTCGGTGCAGCGAGCGGTGGTCTTCGCCTCCGACCCGGCCGCGAGCGGGCCGATCGACGTGCCGGCGGAGCCGCGCCACCCCTCGATTCGCCGCTGATTTACGCACATCCGGGCGTATTGGTCAATCCCAGGCGCCCGTAAGCATTCGGAGGAATGATTTCAGCCAGCAGGGGGTTTCATCTTTACTCGGCATCTTTCGGATGCCGTAGGAGGGGACAGTGGGCAAGAACTATATCGACATCGAGAACGACCATGGTGAGACGCTGCGCTACCGCAAGCACACCAACGGTCGGGGCCTGATCGCGCACGGCGCGAAGGTGCACTCGAGCGCGATCGTCGAGGCCGGCGCGTATGTCGAACCAGGGGTGCAGATCGCCGCGGGCGCTCACGTGGGGCGCGGCGCATGGATCGAGACGGATGCCGTCATCGGCCCCGAAGCCGAGATCGCGCCGCACGCGCACATCGGACCCGGTGCCGCCATCGGCGCGAAGGCCAAGATCGGTGTACGCACGCACGTGGGTGACCACGCGTTCGTCGCGGTCGGCGCCCTGATCGGCGACGACGAGATCATCGCCGACGGCGAGCGCGTCGCGACCGACCCGCGAGGGTTGCGTCTGGCGGCCTGATCGCGTCGGCAGTGGACGATAGGCTCCCCGCATGAAGCGGGGGGCCGTTGTCGTCTTCGCGCTCCTCGTCCTCGTCGCGGGCGCGCTCTGGCTCTTTCTGGCTCGACCATTCGATCCGGTCACGGCAGGGCCGGATGCCTCGAGCTCGGTGGAGCCACCGGCGGGCGGCATCCCGACCCGTCCGGACGATGCGTTCCCCCTCACCGTGCGGTACGTGTACGACGGCGACACCATCCAGGCGCAGATGCAGTCGCCGAACGATGTCGTGACGACGGCGAATCCGATCCGCATCCGGCTGATCGGCATCGATACGCCCGAGGGCACCCCGACGCCCGAATGCTGGGCCGACGAGGCTCGCACCCATCTGACCTCGATACTGCCCGAGGGCGCCACGGTCTGGGCGGCGCCCGACCGGGACTCCTGGGACGACTACGGGCGCCGGCTGTTCTACCTGTGGACATCCGACGGCGCGTTCATCAACTACGACCTGGTGGCCGCCGGCGACGCCGAGGCGATCCGGGTGTGGCCGAACGTCGCGCACTACGACCTGTTCGTCGCGGCCGAGTCGGCGGCTCGAACCGCCGGCGCCGGCCAGTGGGGCGCCTGCGGATGAGCGGTCACGCGAACAGCGCGAGAACGAATCCGATCAGCGGCAGCGTTCCCTGGGTCGCGGCGGCGCGCACGTAGCGCGAACCCGTCGTCACGAGCACGAGCGCCGCGGCGACCATCGAACCGAGCGTGAACAGGATCAGCGTCTTGCCCGCGACGTGCGCGACGGTGTCGGGGGCGGCTGCCCACAACAGCGCGATACCGATGATCGCGCCGATCGCGAGGAACAGGTTGTAGAAGCCCTGGTTGTACGCCATCGGCTTGATGGTCTCGGCGGTGGCTTGATCGGCGACTGCGAAGCGCTTCCAGACGCGCGGCTGCGTCCACTGCACGCTTTCCATCACGAAGATGTACACGTGCAGCAGCGCCGCGAGCGCGGCGAACACCGTGGCGAGGATCGCGATCATGAAGCCGACGATAGCGCCCGGGATACCCTGACGACATGGCGCGCAGCGGCGGATCGGATGGGCGCAATCGTCCGCCGCAACGTCGCCGGGGTCCTCGCCCACCGTCGGCGAGCAAGCCGGCGACCGAAGCGGACGCGGTCACCTCCGAGGCATCCGGTCCGTTCGTGCTCGGGGTGATCCTCGGCGCCACACCCGGGCGCTGGGTAGACACCTGGCAGGAGCGGATGCCTCGCAACCCGCTCGAGCTGCGTGTCATCGCGGTCGCGACCCAGCGAGCGGACCTGATCTCCGGCGAGGTCGACGCCGCGCTCGTGCGGTTGCCCATCGAGCGGTCGGGACTCGATGTCATCGCCCTCTACGACGAGGTGCCGGTCGTCGTGGTGCCCGCGGACTCTCACCTGACCGCGGTCGACGAGCTGGAGCTCGCCGATCTCGCCGGCGAGGTCGTCATCACACCGCTCGACGACGTGCTCGGCCTCGACGTGCCCGGATCGGCGACGCCGTCTTTCGATCCGCCGGAGACGACAGCGGATGCCATCGCGACGGTCGCTTCGGGCGTCGGTGTGGTGATCGTGCCGATGTCGCTGGCGCGACTGCACGCGAGGCGGGACGTCGCATTTCGACCGTTGCGGGACGGGCCGGCGTCCACGGTCGCGCTGGCATGGGTCGCCGATCGCACGACGCCGGCGGTCGAGACGTTCGTGGGCATCGTCCGCGGGCGCACCCCGAACTCATCCCGTAGATGAGACCGGGGGATGTCGCCGACCTGGGTCTCTGCGACATCCCCCGCGAAACGATCCACTCGAAGTCCCGTGCTTTCGCACCCCAGCGGACTCCGGCCCCCAGCGGTCGGCTGCCCCCCGGCGCCGTCCGTGCCAAGAACCGTTCCGCGTATCCAGAGACGCCGTTTCATCCAGTGATACACGCGGTGTCAAAGCCCTGCGCCGTGGGCTTGGAACGGCGCTACGACGCCGGTGTCTCGGGATGCCGCCGCGAGCGCCTCCGACGGCATCAAGCCCGAGGCGAGACCCTGGTGGACGGCAGCGAGCAGCTCGCACGCGTCGTCGTCGGCGACGACGACCGGCGCCGCGATGACGCAGCGCGTGCCGGCGTGGAGCCAGATGCGTGTCATCCCGACCGCCTCCTCGCCCCACCGCACCGACGACCGGCCCGCCTCGCACGCCGAGAGGATGACCGTGCTCGGAACCGGCTCGATCCGGTCGATGTCGTAGCCGAAGAGGGCGCCGTCGGCCAGTTCGAGGCCCGAGAACATCGGGTTGTCCACGGCGTGCCTGCCGTGCGCGGCGATGTGCAGCACGTCGACTTTCGTCGCTAGTTCTGCGACATCGTCGACTGAAGGGTGCTGCAACACCGCCGGTGAAGGCCATGCTGCCGAGGCCAGCTGAGTCTCCTCGGTTCCTCGGGCTACGCGTGGCCCGATCGCGAAGCCGGATCGCTGCGGCCTCGATGCAACCGTCGGTGCGACGCCGGGGTCGGTCGATGATGGGGTGTGGTAGTCGCCGCGCAGCGCCATCCGCTGCCTCACCCACCGAGATGCAGAGGCGGCGAGAGTGAATGTACGTCCGTGCATTCCCGGGAGCATCGACCACGGCATGCCGTTGAGAATCCCGGGGGCGGCAATGACGAGGCGGCGGACGCCCGCGCGATCCACCGGACCGTTCAGCAGTGCCGCGGAGAGGGCTCCGACTCGTTCTTCCAGTGACTGCTTGACGACTCGGCCCATCGGACCCACTCGAATAGACGCCGACATGTCGAGATCCGCCCGCAGGCCGGGCATCGCATGGCGAACGTCGGCCCATTCATCGATCGGGACGATCGTCGATTGCTGAGCCGTCGTCACGAGCGCGATCAACTCCCGGCCCGAGTAGACATACGAGATCACAGCTGTGTCGGCGTCAAGGGCGTCGGTGAGCTCCGCGAGCGTTGCGCGTCCCTCGAACGCGGCCGATCGGGTGGCAGACCATTGCCGCTCCCGCGCTCGCTCCTGCAACTCGGCGGCGCGCGGGCTCGCGAGCCAGTCGCTGTCCCCTTCTCGACGAAGTGTTCGCAACTCGGCGAGCTCCGCCGCGAGAGTCGGATCGGGCGGGGGCCGCAACGGCACGACCTGAAGCATCAGGTGTCGCGCCCGCTCAGACCATTCGAAAATGACCTCGGGGCGTCCCGAGGCGACGGCGGAGCGGAGACCGACACTGACGAGCGCGTCGCCGTGCATTGCAACGGAAGTCTGCAAGTCGAGGCTGCCGAAGTCCTGTTGCCATCTGGACAGCATGTCGAGCCCACGCGAGGCGTGTCGTCGAGCATCGCCTCCGTCGCGTCGCGCTTCGGCTCGTTCGGCGCGTACTGCGTGCGCCAGCAAGCGCACCTCCATCGACGCTGACGCCGGTGGGCGGACGACGCGGCTTCGGCCATCGTCCAATGAGCGGTGGCGCGCGCGCCACAATTCTCGAGACATGCGTAGGGCGGCCGCCTCGCTGCGGAAACCCCGCCGATCGAGAACGGCGGCGGCGGCTTCCACATCCGACTCCTCAGGAACCTTCCGGACGTCCGCGAAATGTTCGCCGCTGCGCGTGTACGCGCCCCCGCTCAGTTCCGCCCGCATGCGGACAGCGTCCGACCGCGCCGCCCACGACTGATTGCCTAGCCTTCGAAAGGTGCGGGCGGCCGAGCTCGCGGCCCCTCGGGCGCCCATCGGGTCGTGCGTCAGAAGGGATCTCGCGAGATTGAACTCAGCTTCCGCGCGGGATTGCGGCATGCGGTGCGCACCGAAGACATTGGCGGTTCTAGCCAGAATCCGTTCCGCCTCGGTGGCCAGGCCCGCGTCGCGGAGCACCTCCGCGCGGTCGACGTCGCAGATGGCGGCATTTACAGGCGAGGACGCGAGGGAAGCTCGTGCCCGGGTCATGCTTTCGTTCGCAAGAACGAGCTGTCCCTCGAGGAGCGCCGCATACCCGAAGTTGTGCAGCGCCATGGCCTGTTTGAGCGTGTCGTGGACTCGCTCGTAGTCCGAAGCGCTCCGGATGAGGTCTTCACGGGCTTCGGAGAATCGCCGGGCCTGCATCATCGCGACGCTTCGATTCATATACATCGTGCTGCGGTGTTCCGGATCGTCACCCACTCCTGCGATGCCGCGATCCAGCCACGACACGGCGTTGTCCAGGTCGCCCCGCCCCAGGGCGATCAGACCGAGTTGTCCGTAGAGGATGGCGGCTGTCGGGGCCGCGACGCCCTTCATCTGCAGGGCATCCCGACAGAGCTGCTCGGCTCCAGAAGGGTCTCCGGTGCGGATTCGCACCGCCGCCAACGTCCCGGCGATCCGTGCCAGCAGGTCGGCATCCGATGTTCGAGCACGAGCGATCGACAGTTCGCGTCGAGCAGCCGCCATGCGGCCGCTGTTGACATGCGTAACCGCGCGACGGTAGTGCTCCGATGCACTGAGGATCACGTCCTCAGCATGCCGCTAAACAGAGATCTATTGCAGCGGCGACCGGTCCAGCTCGGCCAGTTCTGCCTTAACGGTGGCCACCGCCGTCATCAATGACGCTGAGCGGTCCGCGACTGCGCTCGGTGCCTTGGCGCCCATGAAGGACGGGGCGACAGCTGCGGCGAGTTTGCCTGCAACCCATGGAGCCGCAAAGGATGTTCCGCTCCAAACAGCGAAGCCCCCGCTGAAGTCGTCGGGATCGATTGACTCGCGCCGCCTGCCATAGTCGTCGTACCGAGAACCCGCCTGCGCGCCCCCGTTCATGGCCGGGGTGGTACTGACCACGGTTGCGCCCGGTGCGAACACGTGCACCCACGGTCCGATGTTGCTGAAAAGCGCAACGGAGGTGAGCGCGGGATTGAGTGCGCCGACCGCGATATGTGGAGCGGCGTTCTTGTCCTCAGCCAAGGTGTAGTCGGCCCCGGACCAGTTCCACAGGGCCGCAGGAAATGCTGGTCGATCCGTGGCGTCGTTGCCCGCCGAGCACACTACCGCGCAGCCGCGTAGCCGCAGGGCCCGTAGAGACTCGAAGAGGCGTGTGCTGAACATTCCGTCGTCCGGCGTCTCGTGATAGAAGCCCAGCGACATGTTGACGACATCGATGCGCCGCCCCCGTTTGTCACCTTGTTCGGCGAGATCGATCAGCCAGATCATCTCATCGATGGCGTGAATCAGCTCGCTCTCGAGCACGATTCCGTTGCTGTCGGTGACTCGCACGGAGATGATGTCGGCGTCGGGGCACGTCTGCCGCACGATTCCCGCCACGAACGTGCCGTGACCGGACCCGGCGTCCAATCCTCCGTCCAACGGTCCTACCAGATCCCCGTGAGCTTCCGGGTCGGTGCTCTCGTCGTCGATACCGAGCACCGCGTCCGCCGTGTCGAGCGGCACGCGTCGCTCCACGAGCGGGTCGTCTGAATTCGTCTTCTTCTCCGGCAACCAGGCGTGGATGCCGCACCCGGTGTCGATTATCGCCACTACAGGCCGGCGATTCTTGACGCCGGCCTCCGGAGTCCGAGTCGGCGGCGCGCCGATGAATGTCACAACCTGGTGGCCCCCGCTCCCAGGCATCCCGTACCCGATCGTGCCAACGGGGTTCGTTGGAGTGAACGGGTTGGTGGGCGTGAAGGGATTGGTCGGCGTGAAGGGATTAGTGGGCGTGAAGGGGTTCACTCCCGGAGAATCCACCGACAGAACGTGATCGAGCGATACTCCCGCGAACTTCGGCCCCCTCCTGAGCCTGGCCTGCTGAAGGAGGCGCCACGCATCAACGGGGGGCACAGGTTCGTCGTCGACTCCCGGTTTCGGATTCGGAACAATGCTCACGCGTCGCACTTCCGGTGGACGGGGCGTTCGCTGCGCAGCTCGACGACGCCGCCCCGATGCGCGGCCGAACGGACCTCGTTCTCGACTCGCCTGCGGCTGCACGTCCCAACCGAAATGACTCGCGGCCTCCTGCAGGTCTCGCAGGATGTCGTCGATTCGATCCGTGTCCGTGACCAGGAGGTGCCTTGGCGCGTACGAGGTCGGATAGGCCGTCACGCCGGAGACGGGCGCTGTCCGCGGATCCAGCGAAACTCCGCGCGGCCTCGACGCTTCGTAGCGCTCGCGCCATCCTCCGCGGGGGCCCGCGGGGGGGTTACCAGCGCCTTCGGGGGGCAGGTTCGACATCGTCACTCCTCATCGCCGCCAAGGGCTGCGGCATAATCAAGCGCCGCCCATGCAGCGGCGCCGGGGTTCTGCCGCGCGTGGGCGCGGCATCCACATCACACTTCGAACTGCGGGGTCTGGAACTCGCGCATCTCGTCGCTGGAGTCGCGCACGACCATTCGGATGCGCGACACGCCGGGCTTCACGCCGTCGAACGCGAACCTGCCGTGCTCGCCGAGCTCGGCCGACCACTCGCGATCACCCTGCACGAGCTTGACGGCGAGCGCGGCGGCATCCACCCAGCCGTCGACACGCCGATCGTCTTCGGCGGTCGCGGTGACGTGGAGAAGAACGCTCGTCGTGCCGTCGCTGAACTGCAGCGTCAGCGAGTCGGTGTCGCTGCGCACGGCGGCGAGCTCGCCCGCGACGAGGGTCAGCTGCTCGTACTCGCGTGTGAGATCCTCCACGGCGACGGCGGCGACCATGCGGTCGACGAGGTCGACCGGCACCGGATCAACCTCCTGCCAGACCGCCCGCAATCGCGCGAAGAGGGCGGCGTCGGCCGCGAAGTCCTCAGTGGCCATCGTGTCCATCTCCCCAGCCCTCACCTTCCAGAAGCGCCCGCAGCTTGCCCAAGCACCGCTGCCGCGTCGGTCCGATCGACCCGACGGGCATCGCCATGTCCTTCGCGATGCGCGCGTAGTCGGGGCGCTCGTCGAAGGCGACGATCCGCAACAGGCGCTGGCACCGATCGTTCAGCTGAGCCACGGCCGCCCAGAGGCGACGGGATTCGTCGTCCTGGGCAGCCGTGTGCTCTGCGGACTCGTGCGTGGGCAGATGCGGCTCGAGGAACTCCGACTCGGTCGGGTCTGCGCGGCGCTGGAGCTTCCCCACCCTCCAGGCCTCGCGACGCGCACACGTCGTCAGCCACCCCGAGACCGCTTGCGGCTCGACGATCGTCTCGTGCCGTCGCACGAGCGTCAGCCACGTCGTCTGCACCACATCCTGGGCCAACGCGTGATCCAGTCCGTAAGCGCGGACCACGTGCCACAGCACGGGCGTCATGAGTCGCACCAGGTCGTCCATCGCGCGCGCCTCGCCGTCGCGCCAGCGCGCGAACAGCGCAGCAGCGCGTTCCCAGCGGGTGCCCTCGACGACGGCATCCGCATGGGCATCGGCGTCGTCGCGAGGGTCCGACCGGTCGAGATCGGTCATAGCGCCCATTGTGTCCACAGAGGGAACGAGCGCGATAGAGGGATGCTGATACACGGATGCCGGACGGGCGGTCCGGTCGCTCGAACCTCTCAGGAAACCTCGACCGAATCAGGACCTGACGGCAGGAAGGCTTCCTGAGCACGTGCGGGTTTCCTGACCGCCGCGAGTCGGGACGGGCCAGGTCTCGGCGGGGTCGGCATCCCCGGCCCCGCGGCCTCGCCGCCCGGTCGGTCCCGGCCTAGAATCGCGCCATGCCGCTGCTGTACGTGTGCTCCCGTCCGCAGCAGGGGGCCGCCGCGGCGGAGTACGAATCGTTCCGGCTCGCCACGCGGCTCGACCAGCAGCAGCTGGAGATGCACGACCTCGTGCGCGACACGCTCCCCGACGACGTCTTCGACCGCTACAGCGGTTTCTTCACCGGCGGCAGCCCGTTCAACGTCACCGACCCCGAGACGTCCAAGACGGATGTGCAGCGGCGCGTCGAGTCCGACCTGGAACGCATTGCCGCCAAGGCCGCGCGCGCCGAGACGGCCGCGCTGTTCACGTGCTACGGCATCGGAATCGTCACGCGGATGCTGGGCGCCGAGGTCAGCCGCGCCTACCCCGAAGACACCGGCCCCACGATGGTGGCGCTGACCCGCGAGGGCCAGCGTGACCGCCTCTTCGGCGGGCTGGCGCACCGCTTCGCCGCGCTCACCGCGCACAAGGAGGGCGCCGGCACCGCACCGTCGGATGCGACCGTGCTCGCGACGAACGAAGGATGCCCCGTCCAGGCCTACCGCGTGGGCGATCGGCTCTACGCCACCCAGTTCCACCCGGAGCCGACTCCGCGCGCGTTCACGCAGCGCATGGCGGTGTACCGCGACGATGGATACTTCGCGGCGAACGACTACGACGCCATCGCGGGCCGCGTGCTGGCAGCATCCGTCACCGAACCCATCCGGATCCTCCGGGCCTTCGCCCGCGCGTTCGGACCGGAGGCGTGATCGGTCGTCACGCCGTACGGACGCCCTCGACGCGCTCGCCACGGGTGGCGTGCACGGCCGTCAGCACGATCGGCGGCACGGCCACCACGAGTGCCACAAGGACCGCGGTGATGCCGACTGCGTCGCTGTGCGGCGCGCCGGTGAGCCGGGCCACGGCGATCCACACCAGGCCCCAGGCCATCGCCAGGCCCGGAGCGAACCGCCAGCCCGACGCCCATCCGATGCCGACACCGACGAGCGCGACGACCACGAGCACCGCGACCCCGGCGGTGTCCGCCGCGCCGGCCCAGTCGGCGGGCGCGATCTGCGTGAGCCACGCCGCCGTGTTCGCAACGGTCGCGAGGGTCACCCATCCGAGATGCAGCCCGGTCACGACGTCGATGAGGAGCCCGTCGAGCCACCCGTCGGGCGGGTTCACCACCGCGCGCCGGAAGGTGATGGACAGCGCCACGAGCAGCACCACGATCGACAGCACGGTCAGCGGCAGAGTGAGGAACTGCGCCGTGACCAGCCAGAGTCCGTTGAGCACCATGGTGACCGCGATCCACCAGCCGAGCAGCCGCTGGCGTGGATTCGAGCGCTGACCGGGCAGCGCCTGCCACACCGTGTAGATGAACAGGCCGAGGTAGATGATGGTCCAGATCGCGAACGCGGGGCGCGCCGGCGCCAGGAACGAACCGTCCTGATCGAGCGCACCGCCCTGCAGGTTCTGGACGGCGGTGCCGCCGAACAGGCCGGTGCCGACCATGGCGCCGATGATCATGAACACCGCCGCGGAGATGACGACGATCTGGCGGACGATGTCACGGGATGTGGATGCTTCCGGCATGCGTCCACGCTAGATGACGGATCGCGCGCGCGGCGCGACCGGACCTGTCGCGAACCCACACATCCTCGCCGAACCCACACCCCGTTCGGCGCAGGGGGTGTGGGCTCGCGCACTCGGTGCGGGTTCGGCGCGACGAGGTAGGCCGGGTTCGGCGCGACGAGGCGGCCGGGTTCGGCGCGACTACAGCGGCGGACCGACGATCGCCGCCGCGTCCGGCGGCACGACGATCGGGCCGTCGTGGCGCCTGATCGAGGCATCCGTCGCCAGCAGCAGCACGTCGTCGTCGTCGACCTCGCACTCGTAGGGCTGCCCGCTGAGGTTCACGATCACCAGGAGCGGTTTGCGCTCGAGCACGAACGTGCGAGAACCCGGACCCGCGGCCGGGTCACCCTCACTCTCGGCCGCCAGCGCGTCGAACGAGGGGTTCGTCAGCTCGGGCCGCTCGCGGCGCAGCGCGACGAGCCGGCGATACAGCTCCAGCAGGCGGGCGTGATCACCCTGGGCCGGCTCGTCCCAGTCGAGTTTGGACCGGAGGAACGTCTGCGGATCCTGCGGGTCCGGCACGAGCGATTCGTCCCACCCCATCCTCGCGAACTCCGCGACGCGCCCTCTCGCGGTCGACGCGCCCAGCTCGGGCTCGGGATGCGACGTGAAGAACTGCCACGGCGTCGACGCGCCCCACTCCTCGCCCATGA
>CAXTES010000061.1:0-15168 GCA_964243215.1 uncultured Microbacterium sp.
CCGCGACCCCGACCTCCTCCCCCTGTACGTCGATCCCGAGACGTGGTCCACGATCGACGACGAACCCGTCCGCGTGTCGAGCGTCGCCAACCTCGGCAACATCCTCGGGCGCAATCGGGCCCGGATCGTGCCGGGTCGCCGCGTCTCCTTCGGGACGTACTTCAACGCCTTTCCGGCCTCCTACTGGCAGCACTGGACCTCCGTTCGGGACATCACCCTGACGGTGCGCACCGAGGGCCCCGCAACCGTCCTGGTCTACCGGTCCAACGGAAGCGGCGTCCGCCAGCGCATCGAGACGCGCGAGGTCGACGGCGAGACGTCGTCGGTGTTCCCGCTCGTCCTCGACCAGTACAGCGACGGCGGGTGGATCTGGTTCGACATCGTCGCCGACGAGCAGACCGCGATCTTCAACGGCGCGGAATGGGCGACCGATCAAGAGCCGGTCCGCGACGGCAGGGCGTCCATCGGCATCACGACGTTCAACAAGCCGGACTACTGCATCTGGACCCTGACCAACCTTGCCGACTCACCCGACGTCCTCGAGCTCGTCGACCGCATCTTCGTCGTCGACCAAGGCGACCGGCGCGTGGACCGCCAACCGGAGTTCGCCGACGTCGCGCAGCGGCTGGGCGACACCCTGCAGATCATCACGCAACCGAACCTCGGCGGCTCGGGCGGGTTCGCGCGGGCCATGTCCGAGACGCTCGACAGACCCGACAGCGGTTTCGTCCAGCTCCTCGACGACGATGTGCGCATCGAGCCCGAGTCGGTGCGGCGCTCGATCGTCTTCGGGCGATACGCCTCCGTGCCGACGATCGTCGGCGCGCACATGTTCGACCTGCTCGACCGGCCGAAGCTGCACGCGTGGGCCGAGGTCGTCGACGATGCGCCCTTCATGTGGCGGACGCTGTACCAGGAGAAGATGCCGCACGATTTCAGCACCGCCAATCTGCGCCAGACGCCGATGCTGCACATGCGCCTGGATGCCGACTACAACGGCTGGTGGATGTGTCTGATCCCGGTCGAGGCGATCCGCGAGGTCGGGCTGGCGCTGCCCGCCTTCATCAAGTGGGACGACGCCGAGTACTGCCTTCGGGCGAGGGATGCCGGCATCCCCACCGTCTCGATGCCGGGCGTGGCGCTGTGGCACGTGTCCTGGGTCGGCAAAGACGACTCGATCGACTGGCAGGCCTACTTCCACGCCCGCAACCGGATCGTCGCGGGCCTGCTCCACTCGCGCACCCCCGACGGCGGCACCCTGATCCGTCACAGCCGCCGCGTGGACCTCAAGCACCTCATGATGATGCAGTACTACCCCGTCGCGCTGCGGCACCGGGCACTGCGCGACATCCTCTCCGGCCCCGCGCACATGCGGCGCAACCTCGCCACGGCCATGCCCGAGGCGCGGGCGCTGGCGCAGGAGTTCCCCGAGACGGTGATCCATAGGGACTCCGGTGTGCCGATGCGCTCGCTGCGCGGACGGCAGGTGTTCGCCAGGCTCCGCCGTCATCAGTACGACAGCCCGACGGGCCTGCGGCTGCGGTGGTTCACCGTCGTCACGCTCGTCTCGCACTGGCTGCACACGCCGCAGCCGCAGAACGTCGCCCGACCGGAGGTGGAGTTCGGCAAGAACGACGCCTACTGGTGGCGCCTTCCGCGCTACGACAGCGCACTGGTGTCCGCCGCGGACGGCTCGGGCAAGAACATCTACACCCGGGATCGCGGCAGGTATCGGCGCCTGCTGGTGGACACCGTGCGCCTCCACCGCTCGCTGCGCCGGCGCTGGCCCGAACTGTCCCGCGCCTACCGAGCGGCGCTGCCGGAACTGGCGTCGGCGGAGGCGTGGTCGCAGACGTTCCAGGAGTCGCGATGATCGAGCCGGCCACCTCCCCGTCCCCGCCGCAGGCCGGAGGGTTCGACCCGGCGACCGCCACCATCGCTGTTGTGACCTTCAACCGCTCGCACCTGCTGTCCCGGCTGCTGGACAGCATCCTGGGCATGGATCCGAAACCGGGCCACGTCGTCATCGTCGACAACGCCTCGACCGACGACACCACCGACGTCGTCGAGTCCTACCGCGACCGCCTCGACGCCGGGCTCGTCTACCGCCGGCTCGACACCAACACCGGTGGCTCCGGCGGCTTCAGCGAGGGGATGCGGGTCGCCTACGACCTCGGATCGACCTGGATCTGGCTGATGGACGACGACGTCGAGGTGATCGGCGACGGCCTGGCCAGGATGGGCGCGTGGGCGCCGCGCTTCAAGAGCATCCAGGGTCGTCGGTACGACTACGACGGCAGCGAGTTCTACTGGCAGTACCGGCTCTCGATCCCGTTCGGCATCCCGATCCCCTTCGCACCCGCCGGTTTCGACGAGTCCGGCTACCGCGAGATGAACTCCGGATGCTTCGAGGGCATGTTCATCCACCGCGACGTGGTGAGCCAGATCGGCCTGCCCGATCCGAGGTTCTTCATCTACTGGGACGACTCGGTGTACGGCTGGCTCGCGTCCCGGAGGACCCAGGCCGTGATCGTCGACGAGTTCGTGCTGCGCCGCACACGGGAGATCCGCCAGTGGGACATGGGGATTCGCCACCTCAACGCCTCGAGCGACGCGTACCGGTACTACATCATGCGCAACCGCGGCCACATGCGGCACTACTTCCGTCAGCACGGCGCGTACCGCCCGGTGCGCTTCCGGCTCGGCTCGTTCCTGACGTTCGCGAAGGAGCTCGTCCGCCTCGTCGCCGTGGAGCGGAAGGTGCGCGGCACGAGCAACCTCTTCCGCGGCATCCGCGACGGCCGGCGGATATCGCGGGATGCCTCGTGGACCCCGATGCCGCCGCTCGAGCCGCTCAGCTGATCGAGGGTATCGGCTCGTCGGGGGTCCGGCGATAAGCGCAGCTCAGGCCAGCTGGTTGTGCCACATCGACAGCGCCGACCCGATCGCCATGTGCATGTCGAGGTACTGGTACGTGCCCAGGCGTCCGCCGAAGAACACGTCGGGCTCGTGGTCGGCACGCTCCCGGTAGGCGAGCAGTCCGCGCCGGTCCTGCGGGGTGTTGACGGGGTAGTACGGTTCGTCGTCACGGTCGGCGAACCGCGAGTACTCGCGCATGATCACCGTCCTGTCCTTCGGATACCGGCTCTCGCGTTCGGGGTGGAAGTGACGGAACTCGTGGATGCGTGTGTACGGCACGTCCGCGTCGGCGTAATTCATGACCGACGTCCCTTGGAAGTCGCCGACCGGCAGCACCTCCTGCTCGAGGTCGATCGTCCGCCAGCTCAGCGCCCCTTCGGCGTAGTCGAAGTAGCGGTCGACCGGTCCGGTGTAGACCACGGGCAGCTGTCCCACGGTCGCGGCTCTGTTGAGCGGTTGCGCGTCGTCGAAGAAATCCGTCGACAGCTTCACCTGGATGTTCGGATGGTCCGCCATCCGCTCGAGCCACGCGGTGTAGCCGTCGACCGGTAGTCCCTCCCACGTGTCGTTGAAGTACCGGTTGTCGTACGTGTAGCGCACCGGGAGGCGACTGATGACATCCGCGGGCAGCTCGCGCGGATCGGTCTGCCACTGCTTGCCGGTGTAGTCGCGGATGAACGCCTCGTACAACGGTCGCCCGATCAGGCCGATGCCGCGCTCTTCGAGGTTCTTCGCCGACTTCGGGTCGAACTCGCCGGCGAGTTCGTGCACGACGGCCCTGGCCTCATCGGGCGAGTAGGCCGCGCCGAAGAACTGGTTGATCGTGCCGAGGTTGATCGGCATCGGGTACACGACTCCGCGGTGGTTCGTGTAGACGCGATGCACGTACCGCGTGAAGTCGGTGAAGCGGTTGACGTACTCCCAGACCGTCGGATTGGACGTGTGGAACAGGTGCGCGCCGTAGCGATGCACCTCGATGCCGGTTTCGGGCTCGTCCTCGCTGTACGCATTGCCGCCGATGTGATGTCGGCGGTCGATGACGGTGACCTTCCGGCCGGAGGCCGCGGCACGTTCGGCGATCGTGAGGCCGAAGAAGCCGGAGCCGACGATGAGGAGGTCCATGCGGTGGGGTTCTTTCGGGATGTCGAGCGCCGCGGCGCCGCGGGAAGTCACGTGCGCCGACAGTGTATCCGGCGGGGTTGGACGGCTCCGACGGCGCGGCGTGACGCTGATCGCGGCTCCCCTAGGCTGGACGACCGATGACACTCGAGATCTTCGTTCCGTTCTGGGGCGAGCCCGCGCTGCTGTACCAGACCGTCGACTCGGTGCGCGGCCAGCGCGACGGCGACTGGCGGCTGACCGTCATCGATGACTGCTATCCGGACTCCTCGGTGCCGGAGTACTTCTCGCGCCTGGGCGACGATCGAGTCCGCTACACGCGCAACAGCGTCAACCTGGGCATCACCGAGAACTACCGGGAGGCGATCCGGCGCGCCACCGGCGAGCACATGGCCATCCTCGGCTGCGACGACCTGCTGCATCCGAATTACGTCGAGGTGGTGCAGCGAACCGTCGCGGCGATCCCGGATGCCGACGTGGTGCAGCCCGGCGTGCAGGTCATCGACGAGAACGGCGTCGTCATCCGCCCGCTGGTCGATCGCGTCAAGTCCCGTCTCGCCCCCCGTGGCGGAACCGGCATCGCGGTTCTGCGCGGCGAGCGGATGGCCACCAGCCTCATCCGGGGGGACTGGCTCTACTGGCCGTCCCTGACGTTCCGCACCGAGACGCTCCAGCGCATCGATTTCCGCGAGGGCTTGCCGATCATCCAGGACCTCGCGCTGCTGATGGACATCGCCTTCGACGGCGGCGCACTCGCCTACAACCCGGAACCGGCGTTCTCCTACCGCCGTCACGGCGCCAGCGCGTCCCAGAAGACGCTGCTGGACGGCCGGCGCTTCCGCGACGAGCGCGACTACTATGCGCAGGCTCGCGAACTGGCGGCCGCGCGGGGCTGGCGGCGCACCGAGCGTGCCGCGCGCCTGCGGAGCATCTCGCGACTTCACGCAGCGGCCGAGCTGCCCGGCGTTCTGCGGCACGGCACGGGCCCCGGGATACAATCGACCGTCGCGCACATCCTCGCCCCCTGACGACCGATCATCCGCACCGCGCCCCAAGCGGCATCCACCCGCGACGCAGGAGACGCTATGCCCGACCACGTGCTGATCACGGGGGGCGCCGGTTTCATCGGCTCGCGGCTGGCTCGGCGATTCGTCGACGCGGGACATCCGGTGACCGTGCTCGACGCGCTCATTCCGCAGGTGCACGGTTCCGATCCGGATGCCACCTCCCCGCTGCTGCGATCACTCGACGGTGTCGCCACCGTGATCCGAGGATCGGTGACCAGCACCGCGGACCTCCAGCGCGCCCTCGACGGTCCGGCCATCGTGGTGCACCTCGCGGCCGAGACCGGCACGGGCCAGTCGATGTACGAGATCGACCGCTACGTCGAGACCAACGTCGGCGGCACGGCGAAGCTGCTCGACCTCCTCGCCAACGGTTCGCACTCGGTGCGCCGGCTCGTGATCGCGTCGTCGCGCTCGATCTACGGCGAGGGGGCGTACCGAACGGCCGACGGCCGGGTCGTGTATCCCCCGCATCGCTCGGATGCCGACATGACGGCGGGCGACTTCGACGTGAAGATGGCCGGCGAGGGCCCGATCGAGGTCATCCCCACCGACGAGACGGCGAAGCTGCACCCGTCGTCGGTCTACGGCATCACCAAGCAGATGCAGGAGTCGCTGGTTCTCACCGTCGCTCCGGCGATCGGGGTCGAGCCGGTGGCACTGCGGTATCAGAACGTCTTCGGGCCAGGGCAGTCCCTGAAGAACCCCTACACCGGCATCCTCTCGATCTTCTCCACGCTCATCCGCCAGGGCAAGGAGATCAACATCTTCGAGGACGGTCTGGAGAGCCGCGACTTCGTCTACATCGACGATGTCGTCGAGGCGACCTTCCTCGCCGCCACGATGCCGGATGCCGCAGGCGCCGTGTTCAACGTCGGCTCCGGCACGCCCACCACCGTCCGAGACGTCGTGGCGGCACTGTTCGCCGCGTTCGGCACCGAGGTTCCCACGCGCGTCTCGGGCAACTACCGGCTGGGCGACATCCGCCACAATGTCGCAGAGACCTCCCGCATCCGCGATGCCCTCGGATTCGCCGCCGCGGTGCCGTTCGAAGAGGGCGTCGGACGTTTCGTCGAATGGGTCCGCACGCAGCCGGTCGAAGGCGACGCGTATCAGCGGTCGCTCGACGAGATGGCGGAGAGAAAGCTGCTGAAGTGACGGCGGCGAGTCTGCTGCAGGGCAAGCCCTACCCGTACCGCGCGAACAGCCTCAACATGTTCCGTCTCGTCCTGGCGGCGATGGTGCTGTTCGCTCACTCGTTCTACATCACCGGCCAGGGCGAGGGGCCGCTGATCCACGGCGAGAACTTCGGCGGGTGGGCGGTGGCCGGATTCTTCGTTTTGAGCGGGTTCCTCATCACGCGCAGCCGGCTGCGCACCTCCGCGGGCGACTACCTCCTGCACCGGATCGCGCGGATCTTCCCGGCGTTCGTGGTGTGCCTGCTGGTGACCGCGTTCGTGTTCGCGCCGATCGCGGCCCTGATCGAGCACGGCACGCTCGCGGGTTTCCTCAGCACGTCGGTGACACCTCTCGAGTACATCTGGACGAACCTGCCCCTGTACATCGACAGCTACTCGATCGGGACGACGCTGGATTCGGTGCCCTACCCGGGCGCTTGGAACGGGTCGCTGTGGACGCTGTTCTACGAGTTCTTGTGCTACATGATCGTGTGGGTGCTGGGCAGCCTGGCGCTGTACCGCCGCCACGCGGCCGTCGCCGCGGGCGCGTGGGTCGTGAGCCTGCTCGTGTGGATCGGCATCGATCTCGCGCAGCGGTGGGGGCTGGACGAGAGCTTCTTCCTGTTCGCCAAGCTCGCGCCGTTCTTCCTCGGCGGGGCGTTCGTCTACTTCCTCGTCGAGCGGGCGGGCGTCAACGCGTACGCCGGAGTCGCGGCGCTCGTCGTCTCGGTCGCCGCGATCCTGCTGATCCCGCGCTGGGGCGGCCAGCTGGCGGCTCCCGCGCTCGCCTACGGACTGCTGTGGCTGTCCTCGGTGGTGCGCCAGCCGAGGTGGATCGCACGCAACGACGTCAGCTACGGCTTCTACATCTACGCGTGGCCGATGCAGCAGCTGGCCGTGCTGGTCGGCGCTGCCGCCCTCGGTCTGCCCGTCTACATGCTGGTCGCTGCCGCGCTGACCTTCGGATTCGCCTGGCTGAGCTGGGTCGTCGTGGAACGCCGGGCGATGGTGTGGGCCCGGCCGAGGCGCGATCACCTCCGCCCGCCGGAGGCGCTGCCCGGCGACATCCAGCGGGTGTGACCGACCCGGGCGGCCACGGCCCCGATTGCTAGGCTCGATCATCGTGCCGCGCGTCCTGGTCGACCTGCTGTCCTACACCGGGACCAAGGGCGGGATGGAGACCTACACCCGCGAGGTGTACCGGGCGCTCGGACGGATGCCGGGACCGTGGGAGTACGTCGGCTTCGTCAGCGTCGAGGGCGCGCGCCTGGACACGTCGTGGTTCCCCGGACGCATCGTCGAGTCCGGGATCAGCGGCGAGAACCGATTCGTGTGGGCGTGGGGCGAGCTCACCCGGGTGGCACGGGCCGCCGACCGCGCGGGCGCCGACCTCATCCACAGTCCCGCGACCCTCGGACCGCGCAGGTCCCGGGTGCCCGCCGTGGTCACGATGCACGACATGCTCTATTGGAGTCATCCCGAGCACATGTCCACGCCGCTGTACACCGCCCCGGTGAAGTGGATGGAGAAGGCCGCGGCCCGCAACGCGACACGTGTGATCACCATCAGCCCCGAGTCCGCGGACGAGATCGTCAAATACCTCGGCGTCCCGCGTGAACGCCTCGACGTGATCCCGCTGGCGGGCTCGGTGCCGCCCGGTGTCGATCGCGCGCTGGCCGGTTCCGAGGGACCGCTCATCCTCGCGATGGGCAATCGACGCCCGCACAAGAACTGGGGCGCGTTGATCCGCGCCGTCGAGCGGATGCCGCCGGCACGGCGCCCGCGAGTCGTCATCACGGGCGGTCGCGATCACGACCCGCTCGCCGCCCTCGTCGAGGAGGCCGGGGTGGGCGACAGCGTGCAGCTGCGCGGCTGGGTCGACGACGACGAGGTGCGCCACCTGTACTCGGTCGCGAGCGCGCTGGCGATCCCCTCCTACGCCGAGGGATTCTCGCTGCCGACCCTCGAGGCGATGGGGGCCGGCATCCCGGTGCTTCTCAGCGACATCCGCGTGCACCGCTACGTCGGCGGGGATGCCGCGCGCTACTTCGCCCCGGACGACATCGACGCGCTGGGCGCGCTGATGTCGGAGGTCGCGTTCTCACCGGCGGCGCAGGAGTCGATGGCGGAGGCCGGCCGGCTCAGGGCGGCCGCGTTCACCTGGGATCGGACCGCGCACGAGACACGCGCGAGCTTCGAACGCGCGCTGGGTCAGGGCTGAGCGGCCACGGCGCGCGGGGTTCGCAGGGCCACCGCGTGCACCACGACCCCGACGACGGGTGAGATCAGCAGCGGCACGAGCACCCCCCAGATCCCGGACACGGGCAGCGCGAGGCCGATCACTAGCGTCGCGGATGCCGCAGCCCAACCCGCGACGTACTGCCCGTGCCGCCCCGCCGCCAGCACCGCGGGTCCCGTGAGGCACAGCACCCCCGTGAGTCCGGCGCTGGCGATGATGGTCGCGTAAGCGATGGGTTCGAGAAAATAGCGTCCCGCATAGAGCCACTGCACCACCGCGGGTCCGATAAACGCTCCGGCGGCCGACAGCGCCGCCGTCGCGATCAGCAGGGCTGCACCCCAGCGCAGCACTCGGCCTCCGGCGCTGTCGGGGTGATCCCGGAAGGTGACGATGAGGTAGCTCTGCAGAGCCAGGATCGGCACCACCAGCGGTGCCCGCGTGAGGGTGATCACCAGGACGAGGGCGGCGAGGGTGGACTGGCCCAGCCCGGCCTCGGTGACGCCCAACAGCAGCGGCAGCCCGCTGATCATGACCCCCGTCGCCAGCGCCGCCCCGACGGTGCTGACGCTGTGCGCGGCCAGGGTCGCCGGCGAGCTGTCCACGGCGATCGCCGATCGGATCCGCCGCTGGGTGATCGTGAACATCACCAGGAACGACACGGCGAAAGGAATCGCGACCGCCCACGCGAGACCGGCGACGGACCACCCGGCGATGAGGGCCAGGATGATGGCGACCAGGCGGAGGCCGGCATCCACCACCGTCATGCCCGCCGCGGCCGGCCAGTTGCGCAGTCCGTAGTACGCACCGCTGAGCACCGCGATGAACGCGTAGCCGACCGTCGCGACGACCAGCGCCGCGACCAGCGCCACCGTGTCGGACCGGAACACCCCGGGTGCCCACGCCGGCGAGGATGCGGCCACGATGACCGCGCACGCCCCTGCCGCGCCGAGCGCGAACCACTGCAGCGCCCGCCAGCCGGACTCCCCGTCGCGGCGCGGGTGAGACGCCCGGGTCACCTCCTGCTGCAGACCCGAGACCGCCGAGACGACGAGGTACACGGCGGACCAGAAGACGCTGAAGGCGATGTACTCCGCCGCCGTCGTGAAAGCGGGGACGATCGCCTGGATGACGTAGCCGACGGCACCGGCGACGACGGTCGCACCGAGGATGTACACGAGCCCGCGACGGACGCGGACCGGGCCTTCAGCCTCGCTCATCGTTCGGGCGTGCCTCGCGAGCCTGCTCCGAGTCGATCCGGGTCTCGAGCCGCTCGAGTTGTGCGCGCAGGATGGCCACTTCCTCCGCGGTGCGGCGGATCTCCTCCTCGGCCTGCGACAGCTCCCAGGACAGGTGCAACGCCACGCCGAGCAGCAGCACGATCGCGGTGGCGAAGAGCAGATTGGCCGGCAGCTGCACGCCGAGCGCCGACGTCAGCGCGAGCAGCAGCTGCGGGAACAGGCCGAGCACCAGCACGACGAAGCCGATCACCAGCCACAGCACGGCGTACTTCTCGCGCAGCCGCCGGGTCAGCAGGAGCCACAGGACGATGAGGATGATGACCGCCGCGAGCGCGATGCCCGCGAAGACGATCATCCGGCACTGCCTTCCGCGAGCCGCGTCGTCATCCCCGGCCGGCGCATGATGGCCAGCATCAGCGCGAACATCGAGCGCAGCAGGTAGACCGTGGAACCGAACGGTCCCTGGCTCGGGCGGCCGTGCCGACGCGGCCGCATGGCCACCGGCACCTGCGTGACAGTGAGGCCGGCGTGGCAGGCCGCGACGAGCGAGTCGAGGGTGTCGCCGAGATACTCGGCGGGGTAGTAGCGCACGTACTGCTCGATCGCCCGGGGCCCCGCGGCGCGGAAC
The DNA here is from genome assembly GCA_964243215.1 of uncultured Microbacterium sp. Classification (GTDB taxonomy): domain Bacteria; phylum Actinomycetota; class Actinomycetes; order Actinomycetales; family Microbacteriaceae; genus Microbacterium. The sequence continues at coordinate 10,386 of CAXTES010000061.1, forward strand.
CCGCTCGTCACGTCGGTGAGCCGGGTCTTGGCCACCCGCGACATGATGCGCGCGAGGAAGCGCATCGCCCACCTGCGAGGACCTTTGACCTCGTAGTCCCCCGCGTCGCTGAAGCGGGCCCCGATCGAGATGTCCGCGACCTGCAGGCCGTGGATCACGCGGGCGATGTCGGACGGGTCGTGCTGGCCGTCCGCGTCGACCTGTATGGCGCGCCGGTACCCCTCCCGCTGCGCGTAGGTGAAGCCGGTGCGCATCGCCCCTCCCACCCCGAGGTTGAACGGCAGGGTCAGCACCGTCGCACCCGCCGCGCGGGCCGCATCCGCCGTCCCGTCCACGGATCCGTCGTCGATGACCGCGACGTGGTAGTCGGCATCCGCGGCCCGGATCTCCTCGACCGTGCTGCCGACGTTTCGCGCCTCGTTCCACGCCGGGACGATCACCAGCACCGGGTCGTGCGAGGAGGTCATAGTCGTCTCAGTCTACCGAAGGGACTTTCACGACCCGCAGGCGGTGATCTCGTACAGCCGCGCGTCGCCCTCGCTGTCCACGGGGGTCACGGCGCCCGATGTGGCGAGCGCGTCGAGCCCGGGATAGTCGTGCTGACCGGGGAAGACCTCGCGCGAGCCGAAGTCGAGCACGAAGCGCACATTCCGGTCCTGCAGGGCGCGGCACACCTCGTCGCCGGCGACCGCGGTGTCGAGTCCGTCGTTGATCTGCTCGAGCTCCGGCGAGATCTCCATCAGGGTGTGCGGCATCAGAACCGGCCGGCCCGCGAGAGCGTACGCCAGGGATGTCCCGGTCCACGGACTGCCCGCCACCGTCGCCCCCGGCGGTACGTGGTCGTCCAACCTCGCCAACAGCGCGCTCTCGTCGGTCGAGACCAGGGCGGAGTCCGCGGTGATGGCGTACACGCCGTACATCCCGGCTGTCACCGACGAAACCGGTACCGCGGCGGCGACCACGGCTGCGGCCCCCACCGCCGCGCCCGCCACCGCGAGAGCCCGTCGACGCGTCGCCGGCGCGCGGCGCGCCGACCGCTTCACCAGCGCCCAGGTGCGGTCGACCCCGAGTGCCGCCAGCGGCACCATCGTGATCGGCAGGATGGCGGCGAGCCTGGGGATGTTGTTGTACCAGCTGCCGGTGAGGACATCGCGCAGCGGCCAGTAGTCGACCGCCGACACCACCACGAACAGACCCGCCGCGATGACGTACATCGCCAGCGCGAGCAACGACGGGCGGGTGTGCACGATCACGGACCAGACGACGCCGGCCAGCACGGCCACGGCCACGACGAGCACCGGGACCGCGTACCACATCGACACCGTCACGACCTGCCCGATCGCCTCGCCGATGCTCAGCGTCGGCGGCCATCCCCGTGCCTCGGCAGGAGGCCGGAGGATGCGAAGCAGCGCCAGGCCGGCGCCGAGGTACACGACCAGACCGGCGATCACCGCGAGCCGTCGCCACGACCTCGCGGTCCGCAACAGCGACCATGCGAAGGCCACCACCATCGGCAGCGTCAGCGCGAGCAGCGCGACGAAGGCGCCGGGATGAGCCAGGGTCATTCCCGGCACGGTCCCGGCGAGGATCAGCGCCCACCACGGCTTGGGGAGTGCCGGGGCCGCCGTCGACACCAGACCCATGGCCCGCAGCGCGGCGGCCAGACCGACCGGCAGCAGCGCCAGGCCCAGCTGGAACGGGTACAGCACGCCGTAGTCCATCAGCAGGAACGGGAATGCCGGGATGACCGCGGCGGTCACGCCTGCCGCCACGCTGACCAACGGCCGGGTGCCGAACAGCGTGCGCGCGAGAAGCACCGCCCCCAACGGCCAGATGAGGGCCGCGATCACGATCGTGACGCCGTTGACACCGACGGGGATGCTGGCCCCGGTCATGCCGACGACCAACGCGGTGAACGCGTGCCAGGCCGCGGGATAGAACGGCAGCGTGCCGCTCGGACTGGTCATCCGGCCCAGATGCAGGGAGGATGCGTTGCCCGTATCGAGCACGTAGCGCACGGCGTTGAGGTGGAAGATGTTGTCGAACGTCTGCGAGAAGTTGCCCGGATCGCCGATCACCACGCAGATCCGCCACGTGATGAAGACGAAGGCCAGCGCCAGGCCCAGGCCGAGCCAGGAGTCGACGCGTGCTCGCCCGTCACGTATTGCGCCCGGGGACAGCCCCAGGGCGCGTCGGGCGAGCCGCAGCACGACCGCCAACAGCGCCGTGACGGCGAGGACGGGGATCGGGGACCAAGCCAGCCCGACCCACGGGGCCGCGGTCGACGCGATGCCGATGACCGTGAGTGCGAACGCCGGCGCGGCGGCGACGGCCCAGTATCCGCGGAGTCCGACCGCCCACGACAGCACGCCGCCCACCACGGCGAGCACCGTCGCCGCGGCGACGACGACGACGCAGAGAGAGAGCCAGATCACAGTGAGAGTCCTCGTGCTGTGCCCGTCGTGGACCGGGACGGACGCCTCACCCTACCCGCCGGTCGCTGGTGAGCCGGTGAAGGCCCCGGGCGGGGGCCGCATTCGCCGTCTGGCAGGATGGTCGTCTGTGAAGGGCATCATTCTGGCGGGCGGATCCGGCACGCGACTGCATCCGATCACCCTCGGAGTGTCGAAACAGCTCATCCCCGTCTACGACAAGCCCATGGTCTACTACCCGTTGTCGACCCTGATGCTGGCGGGCATCCGCGACATCCTCGTGATCACCACCCCTCACGACGCCGCCCATTTCGAGCGATTACTCGGCGACGGTTCTCAGTTCGGGGTCACGATCGCTTTCGCGCAGCAGTCGTCCCCGGACGGCCTGGCGCAGGTCGGCAGGGCGGAGCACGACCCCCGTGCCGGTCCCCGAGTGGCCCTCATCCTCGGAGACAACCTTCTGTACGGGCCAGGACTCGGAAGTCAGCTGAAGCGTTATGCCGAAGTCGACGGCGGAGCCGTCTTCGCGTATTGGGTGGCAGAGCCCTCGGCCTACGGCGTGGTCGAGTTCGACCACGCCGGTCAAGCCGTTTCGCTCGAAGAGAAGCCCGCCGACCCGCGGAGCAATTTCGCGGTCCCAGGACTGTACTTCTACGACAACGAGGTCGTCGAGATCGCGCGTTCTCTTTCGCCGAGCCCACGCGGCGAATACGAGATCACCGACGTCAATCGCGCCTACCTCGAGCGAGGCAGGCTGCAGGTGGAGGTGCTGCCCCGGGGCACGGCCTGGCTGGATACCGGAACCTTCGATCAGATGACGGATGCGGCCGAGTACGTTCGCACCATGCAACGCCGTACGGGATTGAGTATCGGCGTGCCGGAGGAGGTCGGCTGGAGTCAAGGTTTCCTCAGCGACGAGGAACTGCGTCAACGGGCGCAGAGACTCGTCAAGTCCGGATATGGCACCTACCTTCTCGAGGTTCTGGAGAGAGGACACGCATGACCCGGCTGCTCGTGACCGGAGGGGCGGGTTTCATTGGATCGAACTTCGTTCACCACGTGATCGAACACTCCGATCATCACGTCACGGTTCTGGACAAGCTCACGTACGCGGGCAACAAGCGCTCGCTCGAGGGCATCCCGGAGAACCGGTTGACCTTCGTTCACGGCGACATCACCGATGCGCCGCTCGTCGACGAGCTCTTCGCCGATGCAGACGCGGTCGTGCACTACGCCGCCGAATCGCACAACGACAATTCATTGAACGACCCGCGTCCGTTCCTCGACACGAACATCGTCGGTACGTACACGCTCCTCGAGGCCGCTCGGAAGTACCGCCGACGTCTGCATCACATCTCCACAGACGAGGTTTACGGGGATCTCGAGCTCGACGACCCCGAGCGTTTCACTGATACCACCCCCTACAACCCCTCATCGCCCTATTCGTCGACGAAGGCCGGCAGCGATCTGCTCGTGCGGGCATGGGTGCGATCGTTCGGGGTTCCGGCGACGATCTCGAACTGCTCGAACAACTACGGTCCGTATCAGCATGTCGAGAAGTTCATCCCCCGGCAGATCACCAACGTGCTGCGCGGAATCCGTCCCAAGCTGTATGGAAGTGGCCAGAACGTCCGGGATTGGATCCATGCCGACGATCATTCGTCCGCGGTCCTCACGATCCTCGAGAAGGGCCGGATCGGTCAGACCTATCTCATCGGCGCTGACGGCGAGAGAGACAACAAGGAAGTCGTGGAGTTGATCCTGAATCTGATGGATCAGCCACGTGACGCTTACGACCACGTGACCGATCGCCCCGGTCACGACCTGCGATACGCGATCGACCCCGGCAAGCTGCGCGACGAGCTTGGCTGGAGCCCGCGCTTTCGTGACTTCGAAGCGGGTATCGCGGCGACGATCGAGTGGTACCGCGCCAATGAGGCGTGGTGGGCAGACGCGAAAGACAGCGTCGAGGCTTTCTACACCAGTAAGGGGCAGTAGGGTGCTGGCCGGCCGATGGTCTGCGCAGGGGGGCGGGTAAGCTTGCCGCGCATCGATCCCGAAACGCCTCACCGAGGAGTACGTGTGCCACGACGGTTGATCACTGTCGTCATCCCCAGCTTCAACGAAGATCGTAGCGTGCAGGAGATGTTCGATCGCCTGACCACCGTCTTTCGTGACGAGCTCCCGGAATACGACTACGAGATCATCTTCGTCGACGACTTCTCGACTGACGGCACTCGCTCCGAAATCCGTCGAATTGCCGCAACCGATGTCCGAGTCAAGGCCGTGTTCAATGCCCGCAACTTCGGCTTCCACCGGAAGGTGTTCGCGGCGCTGACCTACGGGAGCGG
>CAXTES010000062.1:0-15058 GCA_964243215.1 uncultured Microbacterium sp.
CCTTGTTCCGGCCGGTCACCAGCCGGGCCAGCCGGATCGCGTTCTCGTTGGCGTCGGCGCCGCCGTTGGTGAAGAACACCTTCGAGAACTTCTCCGGCGCCCGCGCGAGGATGCGCTTGGCCGCCTCGCCGCGCGTGAGGTTGGCCGTCGCCGGCCCGATCGTGGCGAGCAGCTCGGCCTGGTCGCGGATGGCCTTGACGACCGCGGGATGCTGGTGGCCGATGTTGACGTTGACCAGCTGGGACGCGAAGTCGAGGTAGCGGTTTCCGGCGTGGTCCCAGACGGTCGTGCCCGATCCGCCCGCGATCACCATCGGATCCAGCGCCGCCTGCGCCGACCAGGAGTGGAAGACGTGGGCGCGATCGAGGTCTTTCGCGGTGGTGTCGAGATCGGTGAGCGTGTCCGGGGTCGTCATCGTCGTCGCCTTCCTGTCTCTGACAGACGCGCTTCGCCCCGCAGGGTCGGGACGAAGCGCGTCCTCGGGTCCAGGCTAGTTGCCGCCCTCGTTCAGTTGGACCGTGATCGGCGCGAAGCCGGTGCCGTCGACATCCACGCCCTCGTCCTTCAGCTGCGACAGCGCCTGTTCGACGTAGTCGTTCGAGTACGCCGTCGCGGGCGGCTCGGTCGTGATGATCGTCGAGCCGGTGTCGTTCTTCGTGGTCAGCGCGATGCCGACCGTCTGATCCCACTGGTTCTTGTTGATCATGCCGATGCCGTTCGTGGAGGGCCAGATGAGCTTGTTGATCTCGTTGGTCATCCACAGCTGGTGGCTGGTGCCCAGGGTGGATCCGGCATCCGTCACGATCTGCGCGGCCTCCTGCGGGTTGTCGCGCGCGAACACCCAGCCCTTGATCGACGCCTTGATGAACTTCACCGTCGTGTCCGCGTAACCCGGGTCGTCGGCGAGGCGGCCCGCGTCGGCCCAGATGGCGTCCTGGAGCATCGCGGTGCCGACGTCGTTCCAGTTGATGACGTTCAGGTCGGCCGGCTGGTACAGCTTTCCGGTGGCCGGGTTCATCGTCTCGAGTACCTGCGCGTATTCGTTGTAGGTCATCGCCTGCGCCGCGTCGATGTCGCCGGCCAGGAAGCCGTTCATGTCGAACGCCTGCTGCACGAGCGTGATGCCGCTGGTGGTGTCGATGCCCGCCTTCTGCATCCCGGCGAACAGCTCCCACTCGTTGCCGTAGCCCCAGCTGCCGACCTTCTTGCCGGCGAGTTTCGCCGGGTCGGTGATGCCGGCGTTCTTGAACGAGATCTGCGTGGTGGCCGAGCGCTCGAAGATCTGCGCGACGTCGGTGACGTTCGTGCCCTGCTCGATCGAACCGAGCACCTTCGGCACCCACGAGATGGCGTAGTCGGCGTCGCCGGAGGCGAGCACGTCGATCGGAACCGTGTCGGTGCCGGCTTCGTCGATCTTCACGTCGAGACCCTCGTCGGCGTAGTAGCCCTGGGCCACCGCGGCGTAGTAGCCGGCGAACTGCGCCTGGGCCACCCACTGCAGCTGCAGGGTCACCGGCGTGAGTTCGCCGCCGCCTCCGCTCGAGTCGCCGCCGGTCGGTGCGCTCGGCGCGGCGCAGCCGCTCAGGGCGAGCGCGACGGCGATGCCGGTCGCCCCGATGCCCAGCGACAGTCGTGTGCTGTGCTTCATGTGAATCCTCCTTCTGTGGTGCTCTTGGTTTCCGCCGGCGGGTGCGCGGCAGGTCAGGTGCGCCGTCGCGACAGCGCGAGCGCCTCGAGCGCGTATGTGGCGCAGAAGAACACCAGTCCGGTCAGGATGGCGCCGATCACGAAGGCCCACGCCAGCGGGTAGTTGCTCGACGACACCGCGGAGGTGATGGCTTTGCCCAGCCCCGAGACCGGACCGCCGAAGTACTCCGCGACGAGCGCCGAGATGACCGCGAGGGATGACGCGATGCGAAGCCCCGTGAAGAAGAACGGCAGCGCGCCGGGCAGCGTCACGGCGCGGGCGGTCTGCCACGCCGAAGCCGCGTACGCGCGCATCAGGTCGCGATGGATCGGCCGGGCCTGACGCAGGCCGCGCAGCACGTTGAAGAACACCGGGATGAACACCGCGATCGCCGCGACGATCTGCCGGCCGGTCTCGACGCTCGCGCCGAACATCGCGTAGAAGACGGGTGCGAGCGCCACGATCGGGATGACGGCCAGCCCGGTGATCGTCGGAGCGCTCAGTTCGTCCAGGCCTCGCCACGCCGCTGCCAGCAGCGCCCAGACCACGCCGATGATCGTGCCGACGACGAGTCCCACCAGGGCGTTGCGGGCGGTGCCGAGGCTCGCGAGCCAGATCGCGTCGAGTTTCTGCGAGAACTGCGATCCGATCGCCAACGGGCCCGGGACGATGAACGGCTTGAGCCCGAACGCGGTGACGGCGACCTGCCACAGCACCAGCACGACGAGCCCCAGCACGACCGGGGCGACGACGGTGCGCCACCGTGCGGCGGTCATCGCGTCTCGATCCCTCGGGCGCCGGACTGCGGCGCGCCGTGCAGCGCCTCGCGTACGGCGCTGACACGGTCGAAGAACGACCGGTCCTCGCGCAGCTCCTCGGTGCGATCGCCGCGCAGCCCCATCGGCAGGATGTGGCGGATGCGGCCGGGCCGGGGCGACATGACGACGACCCGGTCGGAGAGGAAGACCGCCTCGGGGATCGAGTGGGTCACGAACACGACGGCGGCGCCCGTCTCGGCGCAGATGCGGGCCAGCTCGGTCTGCATCGTCTCGCGGGTCATCTCGTCGAGCGCCCCGAACGGTTCGTCCATCAGCAGGAGGCGAGGGCGCTCGGCGAAGGCGCGCGCGATCGCCACGCGCTGCTGCATCCCGCCTGACAGCTGGTCGGGGTGCCGGTCGGCGAACTCGCCCAGCCCGACGAGATCGATGAGCTCGGTGGTGCGCGCGCGCCGGGCTTCGCGGCTCACGCCGTGCAGCTCCAGCGGCAACTCGATGTTCGCGCGGACGGTGCGCCACGGCAGCAGACCGGCCTGCTGGAACGCGATGCCGTAGTCCTGGTCGAGCCGGGCCTGGCGCGCCGGCTTGCCGAAGACCGAGATCGCGCCCGAGGTCGGCTGGTCGAGGTCGGCGATCAGGCGCATCAGTGTCGACTTCCCGCATCCTGACGGTCCGATCAGCGACACGAACTCGCCCGCGGCCACGTCGAGGTCGATGTCTTCGAGGGCCTCCACAGCCGTCCCGCGACCGGTGCGGAACGTCTTGCCGACGCCGGTCACGGTGACCGCGCGCTCGAGGCTGCCGGCATCCGCGGCGTTCATGCGTTCACCTCCGACCGGCGGTACCGGCGCAGCAGCACACCGATCAGCGTCACAACACCGGCGGCTACCAGGCCCATCAGCACCGCACCGAAGATGGGCGACCACTGCTTGGCCGGGTCGGAGCTGCCGCTCGCGGCGAACTCGACGATGGCGCGTCCGATGCCGCCGCGCAGCCCGATCGACACCTCCGCGACGACGGTGCCGACGACGGCGTTGACCGCGGCGAGGCGGAGGGCGGGCAACAGGTACGGAACGCTCGCCGGCAGCCGGAGCGTCGTGAAGGTGCGCCACCAGCCGACGCCGTAGGAGCGCATCAGGTCGAGGTGGGCGGCATCGGGAGACGAGAAGCCGCGCAGCGCACCGATCGAGACCGGGAAGAACGCGAGGTAGCTGGCGATCACGGCGACCGACATCCAGTCGTCCCAGACGAACGCCCCGATCTCCAACTGCGCGCCCCAGCGTCGCACCAGCGGAGCCAGGGCGATCAGCGGCACGGTCTGGCTGAGCACGACCCAGGGCAGCAGCGCCGACTCCGCGGTGCGGAACCGCTGCATGAGCACGGCGATCGCGAACCCGACGGTGACCCCGATGATCCAGCCGACCGCGGCCACGCCGAGGCTGAACGTGGCCGCCTGCGCCGCCGCGAGCCACAGCGGCGGGGACCCGGGGGCGCGGGTGACCGGTTCGAGGGCGCGGCCGATCATGTCCCAGATGTGCGGCATCGCGATGTCGGTCGTGCGCGGCAGGACGGTGACGTCGCCGATCATCACGCCGGTGTCGGGCGCGAGCGCCTTGTAGAGCTCCCACGCGACCCCCAGCAGCAGCACCCCGGCGATCCCGAGCGCGATCGGCCGCAACCGCCGGGTCATGCCTTCGCCGTCACGTGCTCGGACAGCGCCGGGATGACGGTCTCGCCGTAGACGCGCAGCGTCTCCTCCTTGTTGTCGTGCTGCAGGTAGCCGGCGAACTGCGTGACGCCCAGCTCGCGCAGCGCCTGCAGCTTGGCGATGTGCTCGTCGGCGGAACCGAGGATGCAGAACCGCTCCACGATCTCGTCGGGCACGAAGTCCACGTGGTCGTTCTCGGCCCTGCCGTGGGTGTTGTAGTCGTATCCGGTGCGCCCGGCGACGTAATCGGTCAGCGCGTCCGGCACGGTGCCGTGATGGCCGTACTTCGCGACGATGTCGGCGACGTGGTTCCCGACCATCCCGCCGAACCACCGGCACTGGTCGCGCATGTGGGCGCGATCGGTTCCGATGTACATCGGCGCCGCGACGCAGAACGCGAGTGTGTCGGGGTCGCGCCCGGCGGCGGCCGCGGCATCCTTCACCGTCCGGATCATCCACGCCGCGACATCCAGGTCGGCCAGCTGCAGGATGAACCCGTCGCCCACCTCGCCCGCCAGGACCAGCGCGAGCGGGCCGTATGCGGCGACCCACACGTCGAGGGTGGACCCGCGGCTCCACGGGAACTGCAGCGTCGCGCCCCGGTACTGGACCGGGCGCGAGTTCGCGAGCTCGCGGATGACGTGGATGGCCTCACGCAACTCGCTCATCGGTACGGGCTTGCCGTTGGTGACGCGGACGGCCGAGTCGCCGCGGCCGATGCCGCAGATGGTGCGGTTGCCGTACATCTCGTTGAGCGTGGCGAAGACGGATGCCGTGACCGTCCAATCCCGCGTCGCGGGGTTCGTCACGAACGGCCCGACCGTGACCCGCTTGGTCTCGGCCAGGATCGCGGAGTGGATGACGTAGGGCTCCTCCCACAGCAGGTGCGAGTCGAACGTCCAGACGTGGCTGAACCCGTGCGCCTCGGCGAGCTTGGCCAGCTGCACGACCCGAGCGGCCGGCGGGTTGGTCTGCAGGACGACGCCGAAGTCCATAGGCCTAGACCAGGTACTGGCTCAGGCCGCGCTTGAGGTAGCGACCGTCGCCCTTCGCGCCGAGGTACTGCCCGTCGTCGACCACCACCTTGCCGCGCGCGAGGACGGTGTCGACGTGCCCGTCGATCTCGTATCCCTCCCACGCCGAGTAATCCATGTTCATGTGGTGGGATTTGCCGACACCGATGGAGGTGTGCCCGTTCGGGTCGTAGACGACGATGTCGCCGTCGGCGCCGGGCTGGATCACCCCCTTCCGGCCGTACAGGCCGAACATACGCGCCGGGGTGGTCGAGGTGAGCTCGACCCATCGCTCGACGGTGAGCTCGCCGGTGACCACTCCCTGGTAAAGCAGGTCCATCCGGTGCTCGACCGACCCGATCCCGTTCGGGATGGCGCGGAAGTCGCCGAGCCCGAGGTCTTTCTGACCCTTCATGCAGAACGGGCAGTGGTCGGTCGAGACCATCTGCAGATCGTTGGTGCGAAGCGCCTGCCACATCGAGTGCTGGTGTCCTTCGGCGCGGGAGCGCAGCGGGGTCGAACACACCCACTTGGCACCCTCGAACGCGCCCCACTCGGTGCTGAAGGCGCCGAGCTGCTCCTCGAGCGACAGGTAGAGGTACTGCGGACACGTCTCGCCGAACACGTTCTGGCCGCGGTCGCGTGCCCAGGCGAGCTGCTCGACGGCCTGTTTGGCGCTGACGTGCACCACGTACAGCGGCGCGCCGGTGAGGTCGGCCAGCATGATCGCGCGGTGGGTCGCCTCCTCCTCCATCTGCCAGGCACGCGCGATGCCGTGGTAGTACGGCGCGACCTTGCCGGCATCCACCAGCTGCGCGGCCAGCACGTCGATCGCCGGACCGTTCTCGGCGTGCATCATCGTCAGCAGGCCGGTCTCGCGCGACACCTGCATCGCGCGCAGGATCTGCGCGTCGTCGGAGTAGAACACCCCGGGGTAGGCCATGAACAGCTTGAAGCTCGACACCCCCTCGTCCAGCAGTCCCCGCATCGCCGCGAGCGAGTCGTCGTCGACGCCGCCGACGATCTGGTGGAATCCGTAGTCGATCGCGCAGTTGCCGTCGGCCTTCTCGTGCCACGCGGCCAGGCCGTCCTGCACGCGCTCGCCGTACCGCTGCACGGCGAAGTCGATGATGGTGGTCGTGCCGCCCCACGCGGCGGCCCGCGTGCCGGACTCGAACGTGTCGGATGCCTCGGTGCCGCCGAACGGCAGCTGCATGTGGGTGTGCGCGTCGATCCCGCCCGGGATGACGTACTTGCCGGCCGCGTCGATGACGGTGTCGACGGATGCCGCGAGGTCGGTGCCGAGCAGCTGCGAGCCGGGGTTCAGCACCGCGGCGATCGTCTCACCGTCGATGAGGACGTCGGCCGGTGCGCGGCCGGTCGCCGAGACGACGGTACCGCCGGTGATGAGCGTGGTGGTCACCGTGTTCCTCCGCGGCTCACGGGGCGACGATCTCGGCGTACGAGTCGGGCCGGCGATCGCGATAGAACTGCCAGTCGTCGCGCATCTCGCGCACCAGATCCATATCGAGATCGCGGATGACGAGCTCTTCGGAATCGCCCGAGCCGAGTTCGCCCACGTAGTTGCCGCGCGGGTCGACGACCTGGCTGCGGCCGTAGAAGTTCACGGCATCCGCGCCGTACTCGTTGTCTTCGAGCCCGACCCGGTTCGGAGCCAGCACGAAGTACCCGTTCGCTGCGGCCGCGGCGGGCTGTTCGATCTCCCACAAGCGGTTGGAAAGCCCCGGCTTGGTGGCGTTGGGGTTGAAGACGAGGTGCGCGCCGTTGAGGCCGAGCTCGCGCCACCCCTCGGGGAAGTGGCGGTCGTAGCAGATGTAGACGCCGACCTTGCCCACGGCGGTGTCGAAGACGGGGTAGCCGAGATTTCCGGGCCGGAAGTAGAACTTCTCCCAGAACTTCTCCACGTGCGGGATGTGGTGCTTGCGGTACTTGCCGAGGACCGTGCCGTCGGCATCCACCACGACCGCGGTGTTGTAGTAGACGCCGGTCTGCTCCTCCTCGTAGATCGGCAGGATCATCACGAGATTCAGCTCTTTCGCGAGCGCGGCGAATCGCTGGACGACCGGCCCATCGGCCGGTTCGGCGTACCGGTAGTACTTCTTGTCCTGCGTGATTCCGAAGTAGGGCCCGTAGAACAGTTCCTGGAAGCAGATGACCTGCGCACCCTGGGATGCGGCATCCCGGGCGAACTGCTCGTGCTTGGCGAGCATCGATTCCTTGTCGCCGGTCCAGGTGGTCTGCGTGATGGCTGCTCGTACCGTCGTCATTCCTGCCTCCGTGAGTCTGGGCTTGATCGTCGGACGTGATCGCCGACGGATCGGCAGCTGCGCTGCTGACGATCCTTTCCGGTCGACGTTTCCCGTCGATTTCGGCCTGTGTCGCGACAGTAAAGCCTCGCGCACGGCGGGGCAATGGGGACGCCATGTACATCGCGGGACGGATGCCGCGGCATCCGCTTGCCCGTAGCGTGAGTCGGATGCTGCGCCCGCTGAAGCCGTATCAGCTCGTCACGGACATCGTCGTCGCGGCGCTGTTCGCGCTCGCGGTGGCGCCGGCCGAGCTGGCCGGGTCGGACGGCACGTATCGCCCCGCGGCGACCGGCGCCGCGATCGGTGTGCTGTATGCCGTCGCCCTGGCCGTGCGCCGGCTGTCTCCGGCGGGGTCGCTCTCGATCGCGTGGGGCACCGCCGTGCTGCAGATGCTGTTGCTGCTCGGCCCGCGCCCGGCCGATGTCGCGATCTTCGCGGTGCTGTATGCGACAGCCGCCTACGGCTCGCGGGTGGTTTACTGGGCCGGCTTCGCTTCGGCGATCGGCGGTGCCGTCGTGATCACGGCCTACGTGTTCGTGGTGGCCAATCCGCTGTCGATCGCGAACCTGTCCATCGCGGTCGCGGTGCTCGTGGCCGCGCTGTTCGCCCTGCTGCTGTCGTGGACGGTCGGCGCCCTGGTGCGCACCGCCAGCCGTGCTCGCGAGAATCGCCTCGCTCAGCAGCGCGCCGAGGCCGACGCCGTCGCCGAGCAGGAGAGGGTGCGCATCGCCCGCGATATGCACGACGTGGTGGCGCATTCGCTGGCCGTTCTGATCGCGCAGGCCGACGGGGCGCGATACGCCCTGGCCGCCGGCGAGGACCGGAATGGCCCGTCGGACGCAGCGCAGACCGCCGTCGCAAGCGACGCGCTCGCCACGATCTCCGCGACTGCGCGTGAGGCACTCGCCGATGTGCGGCTGCTGCTGACGCAACTGCGTCACAGTCAGGCCGAGGGGCCGCAGCCTGGCCTCGCCGACCTGGAGGAGCTGTACTCCCAGGTGCGCGCGGCGGGCGTCGACCTGCGTGTCGACGTCGATCCGGCTCCGTCCGTCGAGCCGCCGGCCGCGCTGCAGCTGGCCGTCTACCGGGTGCTGCAGGAGGCGCTGACCAACGCGCTTCGCCACGGCGACGGCGGTCCCGTCGATGTCCGCGTGGCGTGGCATCCCGAGCGGGTCGACGTCACCGTGCGCAATCGCCGGAAAGCGGATGCCGCCCCCGGTGGCGGCCACGGGCTCATCGGCATGCGCGAACGGGTGCAGCTGGCCGGGGGTCGACTCGACGCCGGCACGGACGGCGACGACTTCGCCGTGCGGGCGGTCTTTCCGATCGGGGTCCGGCTGTGACCGCCGCACACCGTGCAACCGAGGTCGTGGGACACCGATGATCACGGTGGTGCTCGTCGACGATCAGGCGCTGTTCCGCGCCGGCATCCGCATGCTCGTCGACTCGCAGCCGGACCTCGAAGTGGTGGGCGAGGCATCCGACGGTGCGGAGGCGATCTCCGTCGTGCGCGCGGCGCGACCGGATGTCGTCCTCATGGACATCCGGATGCCGGTGCTCGATGGCCTTGCCGCAACCGCCGAGCTGCTGCGCGATGACGATCCGCCGCGCATCGTCATGTTGACGACCTTCGACCTCGACGAGGCGGCGGCGCGGGCGATCCGGCAGGGGGCGAGCGGGTTCCTGCTCAAGGACGCCGAGCCGGAGTTCCTGCTGGCGGCGATCCGCACCGTGCATGCCGGATCGGCCGTGATCGCGGCGTCCGCCACCCGCGAGCTGTTCGCGCGCTTCCCCGATGCCGCGAAGCCCGTGCCTGCCGAGTTCGCCGATCTGACCGAGAGGGAGCGCGACATCTTCGCGCTGGCCGCCCGGGGACTCTCGAACGCCGAGATCGCCGCGCGCGAATACCTGTCGGAGGCGACGGTCAAGACCCACATCAGCCGCGTGCTCGCCAAGCTCCGTCTTCGCGACCGGGTGCAGCTGGTGGTGTACGCCTTCGAGCACGGCCTGACCTGACGCCGGATTCACCGGCCGGCGAGCTTCGCGAGCAGGACGTGCAGGGTCTGCTGCTCGTCGGAGTCGAGCGCGCCGAACGACTTCCGCATCGCCTCGACGGCGACCGCATCCGCACGTCGAAGGGCCGCGGCGCCCGCGGGAAGGATGTGCACTTCGACCGCGCGTCTATCGGTGGGATGGGGGCGGCGCTCGGCCCACCCGCGCGCTTCGAGCTCCGAGACGATCCGGACCATGACGGGCTTGAACACGTCGAGCTGTTCGCTCAGGCGCGCCTGTTTCTGCGGACCATCCGCGTCAAGCAGGGCCATCACGCCGTGTCGGTACGGGGTGAAGTCGACCGTCGCGAGCGCCTCGGTGTACGCATCCGTCGACTCTGCAGCGGTCCAGGCGAGGAGGAATCCGGTGTACCGAGCGAGCGCCGCAGGAGGCGGAGCCGGTGTCACGGGCGCGTCAGCTCGGCGCGGTGCGCTTCGTAGCGGGGCTTGCCGATCAATCGCCAGATCAACCGGAAAGGCGCGGGGAGGTTCTTCTTCGCCCATTCGCCACCGCCGTCCGGCTGCGCCGCGAGGATCGCACCGACCGTGTTCCACGTCTGGCCTTTCGGCGTCGCCTTGCGACCGTGATCGCCGAACCATTCCACCTCGGGCTGCGTCATCGTCGTTTCCATGACCGGCACGATGTTGCCCTCCTCGTCGGGGAGGTGCACGGCGAGAGCCCCGTTGATACCCGACAGTGCTGCCAGAACCGGCCCGGCAGCATTTGAGGACGCGGATGTTCGCCACGCGGGCAGGGCGGCATCCAGTTCGTTCAGGTGCATGAGCATCTGCGCGTGTTGGGCTTTCATGCGCTCGACGTGCGGACGGCATGAGGGAGCACGCTCGTCAAGGGTGCTCCAGAGGCGCTCGTCCTCGCCCTCGTGGTGAGCGTGGAGCGAAACAGACAGGGTGGACAGCTGCGTGGCGACCGTGTCGGCGTGGGCGGTGTCGCCCGCGCGCACGCCGCCGACGAGCGCCGGCCCCTCCGCGAACCCGGCGCTGAAGTACCGGTGGATGTCGGCCATCCCGCTGGCATCGCAGATCTTCGGCGCGTCGGGTCGATCGCCGCTCGCGGGCAAAGCGGTTGCAGGCATGTCGTCTCTCCAGTCGGATCGTCGCAGTACATTGTTACGAATAATAATGTTATAGCAGATAACGATGCGAATCCAGCGCAGATCATCCGCGCGATGTACGCGGATGAGCCTGACGGCCGACGCGGCGGCGGATGCCGCGTTCCTAGCGTCGAGGCATGCATATCTCCACGACAGACCTGGGTCTCGCGGCCCGGGTGCAGCAACTGACCAAGACCTACGGCACCGGCGACGGCGCGGTTCGAGCACTCGACGGCGTGACCGTCGGCCTGCGCCGCGGCGAGTTCACCGCCATCATGGGGCCGTCCGGCTCGGGCAAGTCCACGCTCATGCACGTCATGGCGGGCCTGGATGCCCCGACCTCGGGTCGGGCCTGGATGGGCGACACCGAGATCACCGGCCTGTCGGACCTCGACCTGACCGTCCTGCGCCGGCGACGCGTCGGGTTCGTCTTCCAGGGTTTCAACCTCGTGCCGACCCTCGACGCGATCGAGAACATCACGCTGCCGTTCGATCTGGACGGGCGTCGGCCGTCGGCGCTCGAACGGGCGCGCGTCGACGCACTGGTCGAGAGCCTCGGACTGGGCGACCGGCTGCGCCACCGCCCGCATCAACTCTCCGGAGGTCAGCAGCAGCGCGTCGCGATCGCCCGCGCGTTGGCGACCGCGCCCGATCTCGTGTTCGCCGACGAGCCCACCGGCAACCTCGACTCTCGGACCGGTCGCGAGGTTCTGGCACTGCTGCAGACGGCGAGCCGCGATTCGGGTCAGTCCATCGCCATGGTCACCCACGATCCGGTCGCCGCAAGCTACGCCGACCGCGTCGTCTTCCTCGGCGACGGGCGGATCGTGGCCGATAAGCCTCGCCAGAGCGCCGCGGACATCGCCTCCTACATGCTCGCGACCGACCTGGCTGCCCCCGCGGGGGTGCCGGCATGAGTGCTCGGGAACAGACCGCGTCTGCGGTAACCGCGGCCGGTCCACGCGTCGAAGGCGACCTTCGGGTCACGGGTGAGAGCGCGGCGAAAGGCGCCGGTCGGATGCCACGAGCCGGGGCATCGTCTCACCCGGTGTCGTCGTTGCTGGCATCCTCATCCGTGGCCTCGCTCCGCGAGCCGGGGATGGCTGCGAGCGTGCTCGTCGCGGCGCTATCGAGCGCGTTCGGGGCGGTGCTGATCTCGGCGACCGGATTCGTCGCGGCGATCCTCCGGGCCGATCCCTACGTCGGGGCCAGCGGGACGTTGGCGTTCGTGCTGGGATTCCTGGGGATGATCCTGGTCGGCGTGGCGGTCTACGTCGCCGGGATCGTCACGGCGAACACGTTCTCGACCGTCATCGCCGCGCGCACCCGGCACATCGCTCTGATGCGGCTGATCGGGGCGTCGGCGCGTTCGGAGCGCGGGCGGGTAGCGCGGCAGGGACTGCTGGTCGGCGCGGTCGGCGCCATCGTCGGACTGGGGGCCGGCATCGCGGTGGCGGCAGCGGGGATCGCGGTGCTGTCTGCGGTGCTCGGCCTCGAGGGGGTGCAATACAGCGTGCTGCAACCGGTTCTTCTCGTGCCGACCGTCGTCGTGGCGCTGACGACATGGGCGGCGGCGTGGGCGGGGTCGCGTCGCGTGCTGACCGTCACCCCGTTGCAGGCGCTCGGCGGCGCCGTCGAGGCCTCTCGCGACGAGGTCTCGACTCGCACGGCGCGCAATGCGACGGCGATCAGCCTCTTCATCGTCGGCGGTGCACTGCTCGCGCTCGGAGTGGTCGCCGGACTCGTCACGCCCCTGGGGGTTGTGATCGGGTTCGTCGGCGGCATCCTGTCGTTCACCGGGCTGGTGCTGGGTGCGACGCTGGTGATGCCGCCGGCGCTGCGACTCGTGGGCCGGTTGTTCGGCCGGTCGACGACCGCGAGGCTCGCCGCGGCGAACGCGCTGCGTCACCCCGAGCGTTCGAGCCGCATGGCAATCGGAATCGTCATGGGGGTGACGCTCGTGACGATGTTCGCCGTCGCGATCGAGTCGGCCAAGGTGACGCTCGCCGCATCCGCCGGGGGCGACCTGCCGGCGGAGGCGAGCGCGATCTTCGACACGTTCTCGGCGATCATGATGAGCCTCGTGGCGGTGTCGGGAGTGATCGCGGCCGTCGGGCTCGTCAATCTGCTGACTCTCGGGGTGATCCAGCGGCGTCGGGAGTTCGGACTGCTTCGTGCGCTGGGGCTGTCGACTCGCCAGGTGCGTTCGGTGGTGCTGCTCGAAGCCGTGCACCTGGTGGTGACGGCCGTGGCGGTAGGGCTGGTACTCGGGATCGGGTACGGCTGGGTCGGGGCTCAGTCGCTGCTGGGGTCGGTGTCGTTGGATCCGGGCGCGGCGTCGGGGGGCACCTTCGTCGCGCCGACGGTGCCGCTGATTCCGGTGTTGGTCATCGTCGCGGCCACGGCGGTGCTGACCCTCATCGCTGCGGTGGTGCCCACTCGCCTGGCGACGCGGGTGGCGCCGATCGAGGCGCTGGCCGAATAGCGGACGGATGCCGCGGTCGCCTCGGCCGCGGCATCCACGACGCGCGTCAGCCGGGACCGCCGGGATCGGGCTCAGCGTCCGAGCTTTCCGGGTCGTACGCCCAGGTCGGCGCGAGGGCGGTGATGCGCGCGGCACGCCACTGCCAGGTGGCCCACAGCGCCGGCCATATGACCGGGGCGGTGGCGCCGCGGATGACGAGGCGATCCCGCCACAGCGTCTTGGAGGCATCGCCGGGGGCCGCCGAGATCGCCATCTGGTGATCCCACAGATGGAGGCTCGACAGCACGCCGGTGAGCGGCACCCCGCTGTCGCGGAAGATGCGCACCGGGCCGTTCGCGTCTTCGGTGATGCGATCGCTCGCGTGGATCAGCTGTCTTCCCAGTGGCACCGCCCCGGCGAGCGACAGCTGCACGCGCACCTCGGCGCCCGGTTCCCACGACGTCGGCAGCGCGCCGTCGAGGGGTGCCATGTCGAGCAGTGGTCCGTACAGCTCGGCGACCGCGCGCGGCGAGTGCAGCGCCCGCCAGGCTGCATCCGGGTCGCAGTCGATCACGAGCTTGAGCAGGATCCGCATGCTCCAGTGTCGCATCGTGCGCGAGGGCACCCGGCCGTGGGATCGTGGCTTCGTGACGGCATCCGCAGCCTCCACGGCGCCCGGCGCGGCGCCCGCGCCTCGCACGCCGTGGATGGCATACGACATCGTCCGGCTGCTTCTGGCCGGGGCCGCCGGTCTGGTCGTGGCCGCGGTGGTGTCGGTCGGTGTCGCCGTCTTCGCCGCCGGCCCCAACACCGCGTGGCTGGCGATCGCCCTGTTCTCGTTCTCGGCCGGTTCGTCGCTGTTCTATCTGGTGCACACGATGTGGGTGTTCGGTCGTGCCGATGGTCCGACGCTGCGCCGGTGGCTGTCGGCCACCACGGCGCGGGGGCGTTTCGGCCGCCTCGGCGAGGTGATCTCGGGAACCGGCCCCACGATCGCGGTGCAGTGGTCGGTGATCGCGATCGCGGCGGTGCTGGTGTTCACGATCTTCCCCGGGCTGCTGCACCGCCCGCTGACGGTCTGGCTGAGTGTTCTGGTCGTGGCATCGTCGTGGGCGGTGACGGTGCTCGCCTACGCCGTGCACTACGCGCGTCTGGATGCGCTGACCGGCGGGTTGCAGTTTCCCGACGACAAGCCCCGGGTGTTCGCGGATTATCTGTATCTCGCGGTGCAGGTGCAGACGACGTTCTCCACTTCGGATGTTTCGCTGAGCAGCACGCAGGCGCGGCGCATCGTGACCGGTCATACACTCGTGTCGTTCGCGTTCAACACCGTGATCATCGCGATGCTCATCACGGTGCTGTTCATCGGCGCCGGGGGCGGGCCGTGAGTCCGGACGCGTCGTCTGCGTTCGATCAGTTCCGTTATCAGGTGCGTTTCGAGTGGGGCGTGGACGGGCTGGCGCGACTCGCGGCGTCGGACGTGGTGATCGTGGTCGATGTGCTCCGGTTCTCCACGACGGTGACGGATGCCGTTGCTGGAGGCGCTTCCGTGCCGCTCGACGCGTCGACGATCGCGGGGTCGATCAATGGTGCGACTGTCGCGGCGGCGGCTGCGGGCGTTGCGTCCGAGGCGATCGTGCTTCTCGGATGCCTTCGCAATGCGTCCGCCGTCGCTCGGGCCGTACTGGCCGAACAGCATCGGCGCGGCGAGCGAACGACGGTCGCGGTCATCGCGGCCGGTGAGCGGACCAACCCCGATGCGGACGCCCCCGTGCGGTTCGCCGTCGAGGATCTGCTCGGAGCCGGAGCCGTGATCGACGCGCTCATCGACCTCGGTGTCGACCACACGTCGCCGGAGGCGGCGGTGGCCTGCGAGGCGTTCCGGAGTCTTCGCATCGCTCTGCGGCATCTTCTTTC
>CAXTES010000063.1:0-14937 GCA_964243215.1 uncultured Microbacterium sp.
GTGCGAGTCTCGCGCCGCCGGTCCGGCACCGACAATCGCCGCCGCGCCCTCGCGGCCGGCATGATCGCGGTCGCGGTCGTGGTCGGAGCGGCCGCGGCGCCCGCGCTGGCCGAGACGCGCGAGCGGGAGGTGCTGCGCACCGGCACCGGTCCGCTGCTGGCCGTCAGCAGCGCGGTCAGCCCCCTGTCGCGCTGCCGCGCGAACTTCACCGACGCGGCGCTGGACACCCCGCTGTTCCGCGTCGATGCGGTGTCCGGCACACTGCCCGATCGCATCCGCATCGCCACGCTCACGTCGTACGACGGCGCGACCTACCGCGTCACCGACCCTTCGGGCGTCGGCGCCGATGCACGCTTCACGCGGGTGCCGTCGCGCCTGGACGGCGGCGGCGGCGCCGAGGCGATCGCCCGGGTGCAGGTCGGCGCCCTGCAGGGCATCTGGCTGCCGACCTTCGGAGCGCTCGAGCAGATCGACTTCACCGGAGCGGATGCCGCCGCGCTGTCGGACGCGTTCTACTACAACGCCGCGACCCGCTCGGGTGTCGAGACCGCCCGCGGCGGCGTGCAATCCGGCGATGTGTACACGCTGACCGCGACCGTCCCGGCGGAGGTGCCGCTCGCGAGCATCCAGCCGTCGGGGGTCGACCCGGCCGTGACGGTGCCCGACAGCGTCCAGACCTGGATCGAGCACCAGAGTGCCGGCACCGGCGGCGCGGCGCTGCAGACCCTGATCGACCGGCTCCGCGAGCGCGGCTACCTCAGCCACGCACTGTCGGTGCCCGACGGCGGAGCGGCGTGGATGCGGACGCTCGGCGACGCGTACACGTTCCAATCCAGCGCATCCGGTCACTCGCTCGCTCGGGTGGATGCGATGTTCCGCAAGCTTCTGGAGCGCGAGGCCACGGTCGCGGCCGAAGGCGCGCAGGCATCCCTCGTCGCGGCCGTCGGAGACGACGAGCAGTTCGCCGTCGCGGCCGCGCTCATCGCGCAGCAGCTCGGCTTCCCCGCCCGCGTCGTGGTCGGCGCCCGGCTCACCGGCCCCGACGAGGGCGTCCCGCCGTGCGCGGAGGGCGTGTGCACCGGCGGCAACATCACGGCGTGGCTCGAGGTCGGCACCCGCGACGGGCGGTGGGTGACCGTGGACGTCACCCCGCAGCACGAATCGGGAGTCGACACCGCGGTGACGCGCGAACGCGACCCCGAGGTCCCCACCGACGTGCGTCCCGAGGCGGCGCAGGAGGTCGTGCCGCCGGATCCGGTGCAGCAGGATCAGGGTCAGACCAGCGACCAGCCCGACGCCGGACCCGACCTGGCCGTGCTGTGGGCGGCGCTGCGGGTGACCGGCATCGTCGTGCTCGCCGGCGCGCTGGTGGTCGGTCCGCTGCTGGTGATCGTCGCGGCCAAAGCGGTGCGACGGCGGGCTCGACGGCGCGCGGAGACCGGCGCCGCCCGCATCGTGGGCGGGTGGGACGAGTACGTGGATGCCGCGGTCGACAGCGGTCTGCCCGCCCCCCGCACCGACACCCGCAGCGAACTGGCCGACCGCTATCGCACCCCGCACGGGGCGGCGCTGGCGGTCACGACCGACCGCGCGGTGTTCTCCGACGGCATCCTGGCCCCCGGCGAGCCGGAGGAGTTCTGGCGCATCGTCGACCAGGAGCGCAGCCGTCTCGCCCGCACCGGCGGTCTGTGGCAGCGTCTGTCGACCGCCGTATCGTTGAATTCGTTCACGCGGCAGCTCGCGCCCCGGCTCGGCCGGTCGCGCGAGCAGGCTCCGCGTCGCACCGAAAGGAGGGGGCGTCGGTCCGTCGACGACGCCCGCTGACATGGGAGACAACAACCTCGCTCTGGCGATCACGCTGCCGCTGATCGCCTGGCTGGCGCTGTACGTCTGGATAGCGGCGAGCCTGTCGGCGGTGTTCCGCAAGGCGGGCGAGCCGGGCTGGCAGGCGTGGGTGCCGGTGCTGAACGTGATCGTGCTGCTGCGCCTGGGCCGCTTGTCCGCGTGGTGGGCGCTGCTGCTGGTGGTTCCGGTGATCGGCACCGCGATCCTCGCCGTGATCGTGTGGATCGCCTGCCATCGGATCAATGCCGAGTTCGGCGTCGGTGCCGGGATGACGGTGCTCGCGATCCTGCTCTTCCCGGTCTGGTCGAGCATCCTCGGCTGGGGATCCGCGCGCTGGCTCGGTCACGACCGGCGCGCACCCGGACCGGTCCGCGGCGACGCCGGCCGGCTCGACGGCCGGATCGGATCACCCGCGTTCGCCGGGTTGCCCGCTGCCGGGCAGACGGGGACGGTGCAGGCGGCACCCCCGGTGCCCTCGATCGCGCCGGTTTCGCCGTTCGGCGCCGGCGGCGTGCCGCTGGACAACATCCCGTCGCGTCCGACCTCGTTTCCGGCGGAGCCCTCGGCGGGCTGGCCCGCAGCCACCGCAGCCACCGCTGCCACCCAGGCGCCCGCGGCCGTGCCGGCGCCTGCGATCCCGGCCATTCCGGCGTCGCCCGAACCCGCGATCGTCACCCGGGTGCCGTCGGCCGCAAGCGGCGCCGACGATCCGGGACTCGCCGACGACGAGGGTCCGGTGCGGCGCCGCACCGGACCGGTGATCGTGTCGGAGGTGCCGATCTCGCCCGACGGCACGCCCCCGCCGGGCTCCGCGGGACACGACTCGTCCCGCATCCCCTTCACCGGCACCGTGCCGCTGCACGCCGACCACTCACCCCGCGACGTGCCGGCCGGGCCGCGCCGCGCCGTGATGCCCGACTCGGTGGAAGACGACGGGCACCTGCTCGAAACGCGCGACGAGCCGCCGGCTCACAGCGTGCCGGCCATCCACGCCCCGTATCCGGGGCGCGACCCGTGGGCACCGCCGGATGGCGAGCCGCCGGTGCGCACGCCCCGGTACTCGCCCGGACCCGCAGAGGTCGGTTTCTCCGAGACGTCGGCCGAGGTCTCCGCGGTCGCGGCGGCCCCGTCGGTCGGAACCCCCATGGCCGCGCGCTCGTCGGTGTCGTCGCTGCGCGACGAGCCGGAGCTGCCCGAGGCCGAGAACGCCTTCGACGAGACGATCATCGCCGCGCGCAGGCGCACCCCGTGGATGCTGACGCCACCGCTCGGAGCGCCGATCCCGGTCACCTCCGACGTGCTGATCGTCGGGCGCCGGCCGAGCTCGGACCCCTCGTTCGCACACGCGCAACTCGTGCCGATCGCGGACGAGACGCGCACGATGTCCAAGACGCACGCGCGACTGGAGCACCACGACGACGGCTGGACGATCGTGGACCTGGACTCGACCAACGGCGTCGTGCTGGTGCGGCCGGACGGCACCGAGGTCGAACTGATGTCGGGACGCCCCGAGCCCGTCACGGATTCGTTCCTGCTCGGCGACGCCGAACTGCGTCTGACACGTTCGCCCGGAGCCGAGTGAGCGACCCGCACACGCACGACACCGTCGCCTCGTCCCGCCGGCGCCGCGATGCCGACGGGAGCCGCGTCGCTCCGAGGCACGACGCCGATGGGCCCGACGACACCGTGGTGTCGGCGAGGCGCCGTGCGGACGGGTCCGCGATCGCCGAGACGGTGCGCCGATCGGCGTCCGAGACCGACGACACGCTGCTCGCCGAACGCCGCCGCATCGCACCGGCGCGGGCGGACGGTACGGCGCTCGACGACACCGTCCCGCGCACGCCCTCGCATCCGGGTCGATCGTCGTATCAGCCGGATGCCGCGAGGCTGCGCGATCCCGCCCCGCCGCGGGCGACGCCGCCCGCCCTCGCCGAGCACCGGCACGCGCCGGTGCATCCCGAGGCGCCCCGCGAGCATGAGAGTCTGGATCGCGAGCGGATCGAACGCGTCACCGGCCAGCAGGCCCGACGCCGGATGG
Source organism: uncultured Microbacterium sp. (assembly GCA_964243215.1). GTDB lineage: Bacteria > Actinomycetota > Actinomycetes > Actinomycetales > Microbacteriaceae > Microbacterium. The sequence goes on from CAXTES010000063.1 coordinate 3,884, forward strand.
TCTGGCTCCTGTGCGCGTGCGCCGCCGTGGCCGCTGCGGCCGGCGCACTGCTCCTCTTGCTCCCGTCGTGACACAGGACCCCCGATGATCGATGCACCGACCGCCGCGCCGACCGGCATCGACGAGGCCGAACGTCTCGGCGTCGTGCCGGCCGGTGCCGGCATCCGCTCGCTCGCTTTCGCCGTCGACGCCGCGCTGTGGCTGGCGCTGGCGACGCCCGCGGTCGTCGGTGTCGTCCTGCTGACCGGCGCGACGCCGCCGCCCTGGCCGGTCGTCCTGGTCGCGACGGGCGCCGCCGCGACCACCGTCTTCGCCCTCGTCCAGCTGCTGACCCACGGGCTCCGCGGCGTGACGGCCGGCAAGGCGTCGATGCGGCTGCGCTCGGTGTCGGTGCGCACACTCGGGCGCCCGGGTTTCTGGCGCGTCGTACTGCGCGCGTTCGTGCTCTGGTGCAGCGGTATCGTGCCGGTCATCGGACCCGCGCTGATGCTGGCCTCCGGCCTGTGGGATCCGCAGCGGCGGGGTCGCAGCATCCTGGACCGGGTGGGAGGATGCTGGCTCATCGACACCCGAGCGGGCCTCGACCCGTTCGATGCGAAGGCCCGCCGCCACGCCGAGCGCGCCCTGCGCTACGCCGACGACGGCCGCCACGAGCGGCTCGCATCCATGGCCACGGGTGCCCCCGACGGTCTCGCGTTGCGCATCCCCGGGGAGCGCTCGCGCGCGGGCGTGGTCGGTCCCGACGGCACCGGAGCGCGCTGGCAGACGACCGCGGATGCCGCCGCGCTGCCCCTGATCGACGAGGTACCCGTGCTCGTCCCGGCGGCGGACTCCGCACCGGCGACGTGGGTGGACACGACGGCCGTGGTCGAGGCGGCCGAACCGGCGCCCGCCCGACGTTCGGGTCCTGCCATCCGCTTCGACGACGGCAGCGTCATCCGCGTTCCGGACGCCGGACTGATGGGCCGCAACCCGGAGGCGGCGGCCGGGGAGCGCATCGACGCCTCGCTGAACCTCGACGACCCGCAGATGCTGATGTCAAAGACGCACATCGCGTTCGGACAGGATGCCGACGGGGTCTGGGTGGTGGATCGCGGCTCGCGCAACGGCACCCGGCTGACCGATCCCGGCGGGGCGGTCGTGGCCGCCGCGCCCGGCGAGCGCGTCCGGGTGCCCGCGGGCTGGGCGGTTCACATCGGCGGCCGCTCGTTCGAGGTGCTCTCGAGGGGGTCGGACCGGTGAAGCTCAAGCTCGGACTGCGACGCGGCGCCGGGTCCGCCGTGGACGTCCTCATCACGGCGGATGCCACGGCCACGGTGGAAGACGTCGCCCGCGCCCTCGCCACCGGCGACCCGCTCGCCGCGCCCGGAGCCGTCAACGCCAGCGCCGTCCCCACGCTGCTGGTCGCGCCCCCGGCGGCGGCGGCGGTCCAGCTCGACCCCGCGGCCCTGGTCGCCGACGCCCCACTCGGATCGGGGTTCGAGGCATCCATCGTCCCCGCTGTCGCAGCCGCCACCGCCGGCGTCACCGCGGCGACGATGCGCATCCACAACGGACCCGAGGCGGGACGCACCGTGCCCCTGCCGGCGGGGACGTCGATCCTCGGGCGTTCCGCACCGGCGCAGGTGATCCTCCAGGATCCGCTGGTGTCCAAGCGTCACGCCCGGCTCGAGATCGATCAGGGCGTCGAGCTGGTCGACCTCAACTCCGCCAACGGCCTCGTCGTCGACGGGGGGCTCGTGCCGCGCGTGCGCGTCATCCCCGGGCAGATCATCACGATCGGGGCGACGGATGTCTCCTTCGCCCCGGTGCCGCGGCCCGCGGGCACCGACCACGCACGCGTGCTCGAGCGCGGCGGCGCGCTGATGTTCAACCGCTCGCCGCGGGTCGAGGACCGGTACCCCGGCACCGAGCACCGGCATCCCGCCATCCCGAGCGAAGCCGATCCGCGGATCTTCCCGTGGCCGATGATCATGGCGCCCGTGCTGCTCGGGCTCGCGTCGTGGGTGATCTTCAACCGCCCCGCAGCGTTGTTGATCGTCGCGATGGCACCGCTGATGATGCTCGGGAACTTCATCGGGCAGCGCACGCAGCAGGGCAAGAAGCTCAAACTCGAGATCGAGACGTTCGAGACGCAGCTCGACGACCTCGAAGATCGGCTGCAGCGCGAGGAGGGCGTGGAACGCGAACGGCGGCGGGCGGAGGCCCCCGCGACGGCCACGGTGTACGAGAACGCGCTGTCGCTCGGCCCGATGCTGTGGACGCGGCGTCCCGAGCACTGGAATTTCCTCGGGCTGCGCCTCGGCGTCGGCACGGCGGCGAGCCGCAACACGGTGTCGCAGCCGCAGGACCAGCGCGGCATCGCCGAGTACACCGTCCGCGTCTCGGAACTTCGCGACCGGTTCGCGCGGATCGAGGGCGTCCCGCTCATCGAGCTGCTGCCTTCCGCGGGCGCGATCGGCATCGCGGGGCCGCGCGACCTGGCCGCCGACGTGGTGCGCGGGCTGGGCGTGCAGCTGTTCGGGCTGCACGCGCCCAACGAGGTGGTCACCGCGGCGATGATCGATCCGGCCTGGACGCCGGACATGGAGTGGATGAAGTGGCTGCCGCACACCACGAGCCCCCGGTCGCCGTTCGCCGAGATGGCGCTGGCCGACAGCCAGTCCGCCGGGACCGTGCTGCTCAACGGCTTGGAGGAGGCGATCCTCGAGCGTCTGTCGGGTTCGGCCACCGCTCGCGGGCCGCTGTCGGAGCAGGACGCGTCGATGGCGGTGGGCATGCGCGTCGGCGAGATGGCCCAACCGCGCGGCGAGGACTCGAACGGCGTGTCGCTCGTGCTGTTCGTGACCAACGACGCGCCGGTCGATCGTCCCCGGTTGACGCAGGTGATCGAGCGGGGCCCGGATGCCGGTGTGTACACGATCTTCGTCGCCCCCACCGTCGAGTCGCTGCCCGCCGCCTGCCGCACGTTCGTCGACGTCACCGGCGGCAGCCTCGACGACGCGGTGATCGGATGGGTCCGCGCGGGCGAGCAGACCACCGGTGTCGCGGTGGAGGGCGTGTCGCGCGAGTACGCCGAGATCTTCGCCAAGCGCCTCGCCCCGGTCGTGGACTCCAGCTCGGTGGCGGCCGACTCGTCGGATCTGCCCGCGAGCGTGTCGCTGCTGCGGCTGCTCGGTACCGAGATGGCCGCCGAGTCCCAGGCGGCGGTGGAGCGCTGGCGCCAGAACAACTCGATCATCGACCGAACTCGCGGACCTCGCCCGCGGCTCAAGCGCGCCGGAACGCTCAAGGCCTTCGTCGGCCAGGCCAGTCCGGACGCGATGTCGCTGGACCTGCGGACCCAGGGCCCCCACGCGCTGGTGGGCGGCACCACCGGCGCCGGAAAGTCCGAGTTCCTGCAGGCCTGGGTGCTCGGGATGGCGGCCGAGTACAGCCCCGACCGGGTCACGTTCCTGTTCGTCGACTACAAGGGCGGATCGGCGTTCGCGGACTGCGTCGAGCTGCCCCACACCGTTGGGCTGGTCACCGATCTGAGCCCCCACCTCGTCCGGCGGGCACTGACGAGCCTCCGCGCCGAGCTGCACCACCGCGAGCACCTGTTCAACCGCAAGAAGGCGAAGGACCTGCTCGAACTCGAGAAGCGGCAGGATCCGGAGACCCCGCCGGCCCTCGTCCTGGTCATCGACGAGTTCGCCGCGCTGGCTGGCGAGGTGCCGGAGTTCGTCGACGGCGTCGTCGACATCGCCCAGCGCGGCCGCTCGCTCGGCATCCACCTCATCATGGCCACGCAGCGGCCCGCCGGCGTCATCAAGGACAATCTGCGCGCGAACACCAACTTGCGCGTGGCGCTGCGCATGGCCGACGAGTCGGACTCGAAGGACGTGGTGGGCGATCCGATCGCCGGCACCTTCGACCCGTCCATCCCCGGCCGTGGCATCGCCAAGACCGGGCCCGGTCGTCTGGTGCCGTTCCAGTCCGGGTACGCCGGCGGCTGGACGAGCGACGAACCCGACCGCGCTCCGGTGCGGGTCGCCGACCTGCGCTTCGGTGCCGTCGCGGTGTGGGAGACCGACGCGGACGCCGAGTCCGACGCGCACGACGAGGACCTAGGCCCCAACGATCAGAAGCGGCTGGTGGCCAACCTGGTCCGTGCAGCGCGGGAGGCCGACATCCCCGCGCCTCGCCGGCCGTGGCTCGACGACCTCGTGTCCACGATCGATCTTCGTGATCTGCCGCTCGAGGGCGACGTTCGCATCCCGCTGGGTCTGGCGGACATTCCCGAGCGCCAGCTGCAGGAGGCGGTGTACTTCGAGCCCGACAAAGACGGTCACATGCTGGTGTACGGCACCAGCGGCGCGGGCAAGAGCGCGGCCCTGCGCACCGTCGGCATCGCGGCGGGCGCACGCCCCGATCTCGGCCGCACCGCCGTGTACGGCCTGGATTTCGGCACCGGCGCGCTGCGGTCGCTCGAATCGATGCCGCACGTCGGCTCGGTCGTCTCCGGCGACGACGGCGAACGCGTGCAGCGCCTGCTGCGAACCCTCCGCGGAGTGCTCGACGACCGGTCCAAGCGGTTCTCGAACGCCGACGCGGCCACCCTCGCGGAGTACCGGCAGATCACCGGCGACGCGGACGAGCCGCGCATCCTGCTCCTGCTCGACGGATTCGGCACGTTCCGACAGGACTGGGAGACCGCATCCGCGCGGTCGCCCTACTACGGGATCTTCATGCGGATGCTGGGGGAGGGCCGACCACTGGGGGTCCACGTCGTCGCAACCGCCGACCGCTACGGCGCGGTTCCGACGGCGGTCAGCGCGAACGTCACCAAGCGCATCGTGCTGCGGATGTCGGACGAGGGTGCCTACAGCATCCTGGGCGCACCGAAGGACGTGCTGGACGAGCGCAGCGCGCCGGGCCGCGCGATCGTCGATGGGCTCGAGACGCAGATCGCCGTGATCGGCGGCACGACGAACGTGGCCGAGCAGAACGCCGCGGCGCAGCAGTACGCCGCCGCGCTGCGCGCCGCCGGCGCGGTGGAGGCGAAGAACATCGGCTCGCTGCCGGTCGAGCTCTCGATCGACGAGCTGCCCGCTCGCGTGGGCGACCTGCCCACTCTCGGGGTCGGCGACGACACCCTCGGTCCGACCGGGTTCGAGCCGATCGGCACGTTCGTCGTGGCCGGCCCGCCGCAAAGCGGCAAGACGACCGCGCTGCGCGGCATCCTGTCGGCCATCGAGCGGTCCGAGCCGACGGTCGAGTTCTTCCACATCGGCGGCCGGCGGGCGGCGCTGCGGGACTATCGAGCGTGGCGAGGCGCCGCGTCGGCGATCGACGATGTCAAATCACTCGCAAGGGAGCTCAAGGATGTCGTGTCCGACGAGACCGTGTCGGGGCGCTTCGTCGTGGTCGTGGAGAACATCATCGAGTTCGGGGACACGGATGCCGAGCGGGCGCTCAAGGAGCTCTTCCAGGCCGTGAACCGCAGCGACCACTTCCTCATCGCGGACGGCGACGTCTCGCAGCTGTCCAGTGGCTACGGTTTGATCGGCGAGCTGAAGGCCGGCCGCCACGGCATCGCCCTCAAACCCGACACCTACGACGGCGACTCGCTCTTCAAGGTTCCGTTCCCGAAGGTGCAGCGCCACGAGTTCCCGGCGGGGCGGGGCCTCTTCGTCGAGAACGGGCAGTACGTGACCGTGCAACTGCCGCTGGTGCCGGCATGATCTGCCGATGGGGATTTGTCCCCATCGTTTCCGTCGACGCGGTCGATTAGCGTCGAGGATGACCGACCGGGACTCCCGGTCCTGACGAAGGGAAGTGCGGCATGGCCGATTTCAAGGCGACATACGGCGAGATGGAAGCGATGGCGGGCAAGCTCGACACGGGCAAGGGCGACATCTCCGATGTGCTGCACCGTCTCCAGAGCGACGTCAAGAAGCTTCTCGGCGAGGACTTCGTGACCCAGCAGGCATCGGGCAAGTTCGGTGACGGTTACGACGATCTGACCGACGGTCTGCACAAGGCGATCGAGGGCATCTCGGACATGGGTGACTCGCTGCGCAAGATGATGCAGACCATCAAGGACACCGACGCCGCGCTCGCCGGCAGCTGACCCGCGCGCAGCGACGGCTGAGCGCCCGCCGCCGGAAGGAGGAACTCCGTGGTCGATGTCATGCTCGATCTCGAGCGCCTGCGCACGACGCAGGCCGGTTTGGACGCGTCGATCGCGGAGTTGTCGAACGCCTCGAAGATCAACGACGGGTTGGAGCACTCCATCGGCCGACCGGACGACCGTTCGGGCCTGCGCGATAAGGCATCCGATTTCGAATCCGACTGGGATGACAAGCGCGACAAGCTCGACGAGAACCTGAAGAACATCCAGGAGCAGTTGAAGTCGATTCTGGACGGCTGGGCGGACTGGGAGGCCAAGGCCAGCAAGACCTCGGACCAGCCCACGAGTACGACGAACGTCAGCGTGGTGAAGTGATGCGATCACCGAAGGGCGGTCACGAGCTGCGCCAGCTCGACGGCGACGCCGCCGACATCTGGAGCCGCGGCGACGCCTGGGTCAAGCTCGGAGCGACGATGAAGAGCACCGCCACGGAGCTCAAGGCCATCGGCGACTCCTCGGTGAACAAGAGCATGGGCACCGACAAGCTCGGCGAGATGGCGTCGGATGCATCCGGCGACCTGCACGACGCCGGAGTGAGATATCACGACACCGGCACAGCGCTGCGCACCTATGGCGATGCGCTGGACGTCGCCAAAGGGTGGCTCGGCCGCAACATGGACGAGATCATCGCCGCGGAGAACAGCTACAACTCCGCCGTGACCGCCAGCGAAAGCGCCCAGGACAAGAAGGACGACCTGGATACCACCTGGCCGTGGGAGGACGACCCGACAGAGGCGCAGAAGACGGCGGCGGCGAGCGCGGTGACCGAGGCCGCCTCGACGTTGACGGCAGCCGAATCGACCCGTGATTCGCTGTGGACCGAGTTCGACCACGTCTTCGAGACGTGGTCGGACGCCTACGACGATGCTGTGGACGGCATTCAGAAGGCGATGGACACCGCCGGGAACAACGACGGTTTCTGGGAGGCTCTGGACGACTTCCTCGACATCATCGGCTGGGTCATCATCGTCCTGACCGTCATCGCGCTCATCATCGGCGCGCCGCTTTTCGGGCTGCTGGGCATGGTGATCTTCGCGTTGACGGCACTCGTGTTCGCCGCGAGGCTGCTCCAGTTCGCGTTCGGGAAGGCGACGCTGAACGACGTGATCTGGGCCGGCATCAGTCTGATCCCGTTCGGTATCGGCAGGGCGCTGTCCAAAGGGGCGAAACTGTCCACCGTGATCAAGGGTGGCCGAAGCGTCGTGACAGCGGCGATCCGCTCGGATCTGCCGGAGCTCGCCCTGACCCGGCCGTCCACCTGGCTCTCCCCGGCGCGGTCCCTGCTCGCGCCGGTCGAGTCATGGCTCGCGCTTCCCAAGCCCGGCCTGCTCGTCAATCCGTTCCGTGCGCTGCGACTGGGCGGACCCGAGGCGAAGATCGCGACCTTCCTGGACACGATGAGCGGGTCGGCGTGGGGCAGAAGTCCCGCGGTCGCGAAGTACATCGCCGAAACCTCCGAGCTGGTCCCGAACGCGTGGGAGCAGGCTGTCAACGTCACCGCGTTCGGCGGCTCGATCATGTCGGACTGGTCCGAGCAGGCGGGCCTCCGGTTCGAGTGGCCGGGCACGGGTGAGGAGAAGGCTCCGGTGTGGACCCCGTGACGCGGTCCCGGCCGGCGCGCGTTATCGACGGTGTCTACCTGGCGTGCCAGCTGCTGGCAGCAGGTCTGCTCCTGGCGTTCATCATCGGCTCGTTGCTGTTGACGGGCGGCCAGGTGCTCGAGAACGGGCATCGGATCTACGATCAGGTGTGGGGTTGGCCGGTGTTCCCGGTCCCGGCCTGGTTGCTGATCATTCCGGCCGCTTTCTCGGCGGCGGTCGTGGTCCCCCTCGTGCTCACCACTCGCATCGAGGACGCGCAGGGTTTGATCGGTCGGTGGGGCCAGACGATCGTCGCGGTCGTGGCCGGACTGACGTTCGCGACCGCCTTCCCGGCATCCACCGGCGTCTGGCCACTGCCCGACGGCTCCCCGGCGCAGTATTTCGGCCTGCACTGGGTCGCCGCGGCCCTGTCGGCGTTCTGCTTCGTCGTGATCCTGCTGGGGATGCTGATCAAGCTCCCCGCCCACGAGCGGCTGCGCAAGGCAGGCAAGCTTCCGACCGCGAACCTATGAGACCCGGCGAGGTAGAGGCGCCCGCTCCGACCGGCTTCCACATCCTGATGCCGCCCGGTTGGCAGCGATACCTGGTCGACGACGACGGCAAGCGCACGTTCGAGGCACGGATCTCGGCACGCATGAAGCAACTCGGCCGACCCGATCTCGACGCCCAGCTGCGCAGTCTCATCGAGGCGCAGTGGCGCAAGCTCGGCGCGACGAAGGTGTCGGCGGTCTATCTCCCCGGGCACAGCGAGGGCGCGCCCATGACACCCGCATCCATTGCGGTGAAGCAGTACGTCGGTGCACCGGGCCGCGACTTCGAGGCCTCGGTGAGAGCGTTGGTCAGCGATCCGGTCGAAAGATTCGACACCCCGATCGGCTCGATCCTGCGGTGGGTGGGCGAGCTGCGCGGCAAGGACCAGCTGAGCGAGGTCAGCTCGCGACAGATCGGCTACGGGTTCCCGCTTCCCGGGGAGTCCGAGCGCCGCGGGCTGATCTTCCTCGCTGCCGTGCCGTATCTCGCAGACACCGATCCGCTGATGGTCGACGCGCTGACCGAGATGTGCGACACGATCATGGAGACGTTCCGCTGGACATGAACCTCGAATACACGGTCGACCTGGACCACAGCGTCTGGATCCCGGTGCCGCTCTCCTTTCCCTGGAACGGATACGACAGCGCGGTGCATTGGGCAGCCGACCTGTCGCAGAGCCTCATGAAGGGGACGACCGCTCCACCGGAGGTACGAGACCAGCTCGCTCGATCCGCGGTCGCGATGGCGACGGTCGAGCCGCCGCTGCCGGGACCGATGGAGCGGTTCTGGCATCTGCCGGCCACCGGCGGCCCGGAGCGCCTCGTGCACCTCTACATCACCGAGACCGAGGCGACGACCGCCGAGCAGCTCGTGCACCTCGCGCGAGCGGGACTCGGCGGCATCGTGCAGACGGTCACGATCCTCGAGGACACCCCCTTCGACGTCGCGATGCGCGCGATCGTCATCGCGCCTGTGCTCGATCGCGACATCGCGGTTCTCAGGGTCCTGGGGCTCGCCGGCGGGCTCGTCTTCGTCATCGAGTTGATGGAGCCGGATGCCGTCGCCCTCGAAGAGCTGGAACCGATCGTCGAGTCGCTCTTCCGGTCGATCAGGCTGCGTTCGGACCACGCCGGCTGACGCCGCCGCGCGTTTGCCGGCCCCCGAAAACCCGGGTATCATAGAAGGGTTGTGCGCTCACGCGCGCCCTGTGCTGTGCCCCGGTGCAGTCGGGCACGTCGCGCCACATCTTCGGGACCGACCTGCGAACAGGTCACCCCCACGGCATATCCACCACGAATGCACGGCCCTGCGTCGTGCCGGTGGATCTGTGGTGAAACCACACCGCTGTCACCGTGCAGCACCGAAAAGGAGAGAACGTGCCAACCATCCAGCAGTTGGTCCGCAAGGGCCGCGCGCCGAAGGTCTCCAAGACCAAGGCGCCGGCGCTGAAGGCGAACCCGCAGCAGGCCGGCGTCTGCACCCGCGTGTACACCACCACGCCCAAGAAGCCGAACTCGGCGATGCGCAAGGTCGCCCGCGTCAAGCTGCGCAACGGCACCGAGGTCACCGCCTACATCCCCGGCGAGGGACACAACCTGCAGGAGCACTCGCTCGTGCTCGTGCGCGGCGGTCGCGTGAAGGACCTGCCCGGTGTGCGCTACAAGATCGTCCGCGGCGCCTTGGACACCCAGGCCGTCAAGAACCGTAAGCAGGCTCGCAGCCGCTACGGCGCGAAGAAGGGCTGAGCACCATGCCTCGTAAAGGACCGGCCCCCAAGCGCCCCGTCGTCTCCGACCCGGTGTACGGCGCACCCATCGTCAGCCAGCTCGTCAACAAGATCCTCGTCGACGGCAAGAAGTCGCTGGCCGAATCGATCGTCTACGGCGCGCTGCGCGGCGTGGAGTCCAAGAACAGCCAGGATGCCGTCGCCACGCTCAAGAAGGCGCTCGACAACGTCCGTCCCACCCTCGAGGTCAAGAGCCGCCGCGTCGGCGGTTCGACGTACCAGGTGCCGGTGGAGGTCAAGCCGCACCGTGCCAACACGCTGGCGCTGCGCTGGCTCGTCAGCTACGCCAAGGGCCGTCGCGAGAAGACCATGACCGAGCGACTCCAGAACGAGATCCTGGATGCCTCGAACGGCCTGGGCGCCGCGGTGAAGCGCCGCGAAGACACCCACAAGATGGCCGAGTCGAACCGCGCCTTCGCCCACTACCGCTGGTAAGCACACTCGATCCGGTGGTCGGGGAGTGGCAGGAGCCGCTCCCCGATTTCTCGGAACACAGATAAGGACACAACCGAAGTGGCACAAGAAGTGCTCACCGACCTCAAAAAGGTCCGCAATATCGGCATCATGGCGCACATCGATGCCGGCAAGACGACGACGACCGAGCGCATCCTGTTCTACACCGGCGTCAACCACAAGATCGGCGAGACGCACGACGGCGCTGCCACCACCGACTGGATGGAGCAGGAGCAGGAGCGCGGCATCACGATCACGTCCGCCGCGGTCACGTGCTTCTGGGACAAGCACCAGATCAACATCATCGACACCCCCGGCCACGTCGACTTCACCGTCGAGGTGGAGCGCTCGCTGCGCGTGCTCGACGGCGCCGTGGCGGTCTTCGACGGCAAGGAAGGCGTGGAGCCCCAGTCCGAGACGGTGTGGCGCCAAGCCGACAAGTACGACGTACCCCGCATCTGCTTCGTCAACAAGATGGACAAGCTCGGCGCCGACTTCTACTTCACCG
>CAXTES010000064.1:0-14932 GCA_964243215.1 uncultured Microbacterium sp.
ACATCCACGCCATCCTCGAGGTGGAGATCGGCGTCGTCGGCGGCGAAGAGGACGGGGTCAAGCACGAGGGGTCGAACGAGGCGCTGTACACGACGGTCGCCGATGTCACCAAAGCCGTCGAGGCGCTCGGTCTCGGCGACCAGGGCCGGTGGATCGCCGCACTGACCTTCGGCAACGTGCACGGTGTCTACAAGCCGGGCAACGTCAAGCTGCGCCCGGAGTTGCTCGGCGAGATCCAAGCGGGCATCGCCGACAAGTTCGGCACCGGTCCGAAGCCGCTCGACCTCGTCTTCCACGGCGGTTCCGGCTCGACCTCGGAGGAGATCGCGCTGGCGGTGTCGAACGGCGTGGTGAAGATGAACATCGACACCGATACCCAGTACGCGTTCACTCGCGCGGTGGCCGGATTCATGTTCAGCAACTACGACGGCGTGCTCAAAGTCGACGGCGAGGTCGGCAACAAGAAGGCGTACGACCCGCGTGCCTGGGGCAAGGTCGCCGAGTCGGCCATGGCGGCCCGCGTCGTCGAAGCCACCCAGCAGCTCGGCTCCGCGGGCCACAGCAAGGGCTAGTCAGCCGGCCATCCGCTCCCCGGTCGGCGACAGCACCCACCAGACGTTCCCCACGCCCTGGCCGGTCACGTCGCCCGCCGCCGAGTCACCTGCGTAGTAGTACAGCGGCCAGCCGTTCAGCGTCAGTTGCGTCTTGCCGTCGACGCCGGTGATCGTCCCGAGCTTGCCGGTGACCCCGTCGACCTGCACGTTCGCCGAGTCGACGTCAACTGCCGGCCAGCTGGTCGCGCACTGCCCCGAGCACACGCTCGACGTCGCACCCTGGGTGTCCTTGTCGAACATGTACACCGTCATGCCCTTGGCATCCACCACGATCTGCCCGAGCGACGACTCCGACACACCCAGGACCGCGCCGGAAGCGGCGGCCGCGGGCGCGGAGGGCGCTGCAGCCGGTGTGGTCGCCTGACCCCCGTAGGCGCCGCTGCCGGCCGAGCCGCCGGCGCAGCCGGCGAGTGCGAACATCAGTGCGACCGCCGCAGCGCCGCCGGCCAGTGATCTTTTCATGACGCATCCTTCCGTTCGTGACCGCGGACACGGTCACTGGGAACACGTCACTCCGGGCGTAACCGTTCATTCCGGGCGAGCTCGGCGATCTGCGCGGGGCCGACGCGACAGCATCCACCGATCAACCGCACTCCGGCGTCGAGCCACTCGTCCGCGAACCGCGCGACGTCGTCGTGTGCACCCGACCACGAGCGGGTCCGGGCGTCCCAGTGCTCGCCACTGTTCGGATACGCCACGATCGGCAGGTCGGTCTCGCGACGCAGCATCCGCGCCGCGCCGACGACGTCGCGGGCATCGCAACAGTTGACTCCGACCGCCACGACGCTGTCGACGGATGCCGCCACCCGCGCCGCCGCGACAAGCGGGTCGCCGGAGCGCAGCGCGTCACCGGCGATCGTGACGCTGATCCACGCCGGCATCCCGATGTCGTCCAACTCGGCGGCGACGGCCTCGACCTCCGCCAGCGACGGCAGCGTCTCGACGGCGAGCACGTCGGGCGCGGCTGCGGCGAGCGCCTGCAGTCGCGGCCGGTGCCACGACCGCAGCTGGTCCACGGACAGGTCGTAGGCACCGGTGTACTCGCTGCCGTCCGCGCGGGTCGCCCCGTACGGACCCACGGATGCCGCCACCCACGCGTCGGACGGCGACAGCCCGGCGTCGTCCCTGGCCTGTCGGGCCAGCTCCACGCTGCGCCGGAGCAGCGCATCCACGGCGTCACGATCCAGTCCCTGCGCGGCGAGCGGCCCGTAGCCGACCTGGTACGACGACGAGATAGCGACGCGCGCCCCGGCGGCGAAGTACGCCGCGTGCGCCGCGCGGATCTCGTCCGGATCCTCGTGCAGCAGCCGGGCCGACCACAGGGTCGAGGACAGGTCGTTGCCGCGCTGTTCCAGCAGTGTTCCGAGCCCGCCGTCCAGGACGACCGGACCGGCATCCAGGGCCTCGGCGAAGCCGCGCGACCCGCTCACGGACCGTCGGCCGCAGGCTCGTACCTCATGAGCACCCGGCCGCTGTTCTCCGACACGATCTCGACGGCACGCACATCGCCGATGTTCAGCGCGGTGCCCGCGCTCAGCCGTGCCGTAGCCCCGGGAAGCGCGCGCCAGGTCGACACCGTGGAGACGGTGCCGTCGGCGGCGGTGACCGCGAGCGCGTACGGCCACCCATCCGCGGGTGCATCCGCCGGGGATGTCGTGTAGCGGCAGGTCAGCTCGATGCGTGTGCCCCAGGCCACCTGGGTGAGCCGCAGGCTCGCCTCGACAGGCGCGTTGTCGACGGCCGTCATCGCCACCGCCGGCGGCGGGGCGGTGACGGCGAACCCGACCGGGACGGCCACGGCCGCCACGATGATCACGGCCGCGGCGGCCGCCGCCCACCACAGGCGCCGACCCCGCGCCCGCCGCGCGGCCAGCGAGATGACGCCCGCGCGCATGCCGGGCTCCGGACCGCCGATCGCATCGTCTCCGGCCGCGGCGATGCCGATCGTCTCGGCCCGCTCCGCGGTGACCCGTGACAGCAGCCCCACCGTCGGGGTGAGTTCAGCCACGGCGCGTCGGCATTGCGCGCACTCGGACAGGTGCTCCTCGTATGCCCGTCGATCGGAGGACGACAGCGCACCGAGCACGTATGCGGCATCCCATTCCGCGAAGCGCGCGTGATCGGGATTCATCGCGTCACTCCCCTTTCCTGAAGTGCGAGCCGGAGGGCCCGCAGACCGTAGTGCAGGCGGGACTTGACGGTTCCCTCCGGGATACCCAGCTCCGTCGCGGTCTGGGCGACGCTGCGGCCGCCGTAGTAGGCATGCACGATGACGGCGCGGTGCTCGACGGACAGCGAGCCCAGTGCCTCCTCGATGATGATGGACTCGAACAGCGCATCGACGTCGTCGGCGCGGGATTGTTCGGGCAGGTCGGCGACGGTGCTCTCGTGGCGGTGGCGTGCGCTTCGCGCGTCGTCGATCACGAGGTTGCGCGCGACCGTCATCATCCACGCCCGCATCGTGGCGGGCTCCTGCGCGAGGATGCGGGGATTGCGCCACGCGCGCAGCAGCGTCTCCTGCACGACGTCGTCGGCGCCCGCGCGGTCACCCGTGAGGTGCACGACGTACCGCCACACCGGTCCGGCGTGCGCGTCGTACAGCGCACCGAGGCGTGCGCCGTCATCCGGTGGCATCCGTACCTCCTCGATGTGGACACGACGCGACCGGTGCGCCGGTTCATGTCGAGGTGAACCCGATCCGAGGCTGCGTCGTTGTCTCAGTATGAACACCTTGCTCGCATCGGACGTGATCGAGGTGGGCGGACTGCCGCTGCATCCGCTCATCGTCCACGCCGTGGTGATCCTCGTCCCGCTCACGGCAGCCGCCGCCGTGCTCGGCACGTTCTGGCCGGCGGCGCGCCGGCGACTCGGAGTCGTCACGCCGCTCGCGGCGCTGGTGGTACTGATCCTGGTGCCGATCACGATCGCCGCGGGGCAGTCTCTGGCCGAGGCCGTCGGCGAGACGCCCGCCGTGGAGCATCACGAGGGGCTGGGGCGGATGATGCTGCCGTGGGCCGTCGCACTGTTCGTGGTGACGGCGGCCCAGTGGGCGTGGTACCGATGGGGTGTCGGGCGGGCGAGTGCGCCGGTGCCGACGCGGATGCGCGTCGTCACGTGGTCGGTGGGGATCCTCGCGATCGCTGTGGCGGTGGGCATCACCGTGGTCGTCGTGCTGACCGGAGAGGCCGGCGCGCAGGCGGTGTGGGGCAGCGTCGGCTGAGCCGGCGGCATCCGCGTCACTGCGGGTGCCGGTACACCTCGATGACCGTGGGAGCGTCGGCGGGGCGCCGAAGCACCTCGATCGGGTCGTCGGCGCGCACGCGGCCGCTGCGCACCACCCTCAGGTACGGCCCCAGTCGTCGTGCGCTCGCGAACCGGTTCACCCAGCCCCGCTCCTCGGCGCCGCCGACCCACCGGGCGAAGGTGGCGCACGGGGTGCGCGGCATCGTCACCTCCGCTTCGACGGTGTCGCCGATGCGCCACACCTCGCCGATGACGGCGGAATTGACGTCGATGCCCTCGGTGCGCAGGTTCTCGCCGAACCAGCCCGGCGGCAGCCCACGGCCGAGTTCGCGTTCCCACCACGCGGCATCCTCCGCGGCGTACGCGTACAGCGCCTTGTCCAGCCCGCCGTGGTGCTTGCGGCTGGCCTGCACATCGCCGCGCACGCCGTACGGTCCGATGCGCACCGCGCCACCGAGGGGCCGCTTGTCGATGGCGGTCACGCCGTTGTAACCGGCATCCGATCGCAGTTGGTGGACAGCGCACACGGCGACCAGGCGAGGCATCCCGTCAGTGTAGGTCGCTGGGCTCGAGTCGACGTCAGGGCGTCGCGGACCGCACGTAGTCGATGAATGCGGGATCTCCGAGGATGGCCGGCAGCAGGAGCGCGTAGACGATGAGGTACGTCACGGCGGCGCCGACCAGCGGCAGCCACCACGCCACCTTGCGGGCTCGGATCCGGCGCCACGAGAAGAGCGCGGTGATCGCCCACCCGACGACGAGCGCGACGGCGGCGATCGCGCCGAACAGGCGCCCCTGGGCGATGTTCGTGAAGTCGCCCGTGATGCCGATCATCCGCATGCTCATCGTCGCGACGGTCGGGAAGTCGATGAGCGAGTAGCCCGTGAGGGCCACGTTGACCAGACCGTAAGCGAGCAGGGCGATCGTGACGACGCGGTCCGCCGTCCGCGGCCCGGCCGACGCCGCGCGCGGTGCCTTGGCCGGGGGCGCGGGTGTCGGGCCGGCGTCGAGCGCCGCCGGGGTATTCGGGTTCCGGATGCGTGCGCGCTGCTCCTCGGGTGAGGCGTACTCGCCGTACTGCGGCCGCGGCGGCAGCGGATCGGCACTGCGCGGGGCAGGTCGCGAGGAATCGGCGACGCGCGGCGCGGGCGCGAAGGGCTCCGCGCCCGAGGGGCGTTCCGCCGGCTCGTTCACGCCCGGCTCCGCCCGCCCAGCGGCCGCGCGTCGCGCGAGCCGGTGACGTCCTTGCGGAGCTCCTTGGGGAGCGAGAACATGAGGTCCTCCTCCGCGGTGCGGATCTCTTCGACGTCGCGGTAGCCAGCCCCGGCGAGCTCGTCGAGCACCTCGGTCACGAGCACCTCGGGAACCGACGCGCCGCTGGTGACGCCGACCGTCTCGACGCCGTCGAGCCATTCCTGGCGCACCTCGTCGACGAAATCCACCCGGTACGCGGCCTTGGCGCCGTACTCGAGCGCCACCTCGACCAGGCGGACGCTGTTGGACGAGTTCGCGGATCCGACGACGATGACCAGGTCGGCATCCCGGGCCACCTTCTTGATCGCCACCTGGCGGTTCTGCGTCGCGTAGCAGATGTCGTCGGACGGCGGATCCTGCAGCTGCGGAAAGCGCTGCCGCAACCGCCGTACCGTGTCCATCGTCTCGTCGACCGACAGCGTGGTCTGGGAGAGCCAGACGACCTTCGACGGGTCGCGCACCTGAACGGTGTCGGCCTCCTGCGGGGAGTTGACGACAGTCACATGATCCGGCGCCTCCCCCGCGGTGCCCTCGACCTCCTCGTGGCCGACGTGACCGATCAGCAGGATCTCGTAGTCGTCGCGCGCGAATCGCACCGCCTCGCGATGCACCTTGGTTACCAGGGGGCAGGTCGCATCGATCGCCTGCAGACCCCGATCGGATGCCGCGGCCACGACGGCCGGCGAGACCCCGTGCGCGCTGAACACGACGTGCGAGCCTGCGGGCACCTCGTCGACCTCGTCGACGAAGATCGCACCGGCGGCCTCAAGCTCGGCGACCACGTGGATGTTGTGCACGATCTGCTTGCGCACGTACACCGGCGCACCGAAGCGCTCCAGCGCCTTCTCCACCGCCACCACCGCGCGGTCGACACCCGCGCAGTATCCACGGGGGGCCGCCAGCAGCACCCGCTTGCGTCCGGTCACCGGGATATCCTGGAGACGCCCGCGCCGCCCCGGAACACGGGGGACGGGCAGGGAAACGGCGGGGGTGCTCACAGCCCTGATTCTATGGGCGGGCACCTCGGGTCCGGCTGTGAGAGAAGCGACCGAAGGATGCCATGACGACGTTCCAGCCGGCCGCCGCGCCGGGCGAGGCGCCTCCGGCCGACACCGTCGCACCCCGGGAGTCCACACCGCACGCGCCCACATCCGTGTCCCGCTTGAACGAGACCATCCGTGGTTTCGTCGAGACCTGGGGATCGGTCTGGGTCGAGGGCGAGATCACGTCGTGGAACTCGCGCGGCCCCAACGTCTTCGGCCGGTTGAAGGACCTCGGCACGGACGCCACGATCTCGTTCCGACTGTGGTCCACCACGCGGCAGCGCATGAAAGACGAGCCGAAGGTCGGCGATCACGTGATCGCCTGCGTCAAAGCGGACTACTTCGTCAAGGGCGGCGACTTCACGTTCGTGGTCTCGGCGATCCGCCCGGTCGGGCTCGGCGACCAGCTCGAGCGACTCGAACGGCTGCGGGTGCAGCTGCGCGGCGAGGGCCTGTTCGACGCCGCGCGCAAGAAGGCGCTGCCGTTCCTGCCGCGACTGATCGGACTCGTGACGGCGCAGCGATCCGATGCCGAGAAGGACGTCCGCCGCAACGCCGAGCTGCGCTGGCCGCAGGTGCGATTCCGCGCCGCATACGCGTCGGTGCAGGGCGACCGATGCGTTCCGGAGACCCTCGGGGCGCTGCGACGGCTCGATGACGACCCCGAGGTCGACGTCATCATCATCGCCCGCGGCGGCGGCGACCCGCAGCATCTCCTCGGCTTCAGCGACGAGCGTCTGCTGCGCGCGGTGGCGGCGGCATCCACCCCGGTCGTCAGCGCGATCGGGCACGAGAACGACCATCCGCTGCTCGACGACGTCGCCGACCTGCGTGCGTCGACGCCGACGGATGCCGCCAAGCGGGTCGTGCCGGATGTTTCGGAACAGCGGGCGAACGTGCGGCAGTTGCGGTCGAGGCTGACCACGCGCCTGTCGCTGCGTGTCGGTCACGACATCGCCCACCTCGAGCAGCTGCGTTCACGCCCGGTGCTGCGCACCCCGGAGGCGATCATCGGTTCGCGGTCCCAGGAGGTGTTCCTGCTCTCCGGCCGGGGGCGGGACACCCTCGACCGGCGGGTGCAGGCGGCGCGTCAGCAGTCGGACGAGTTGCGCGCCTCGCTACGCGCGCTGTCCCCGGGAGCGACGCTGTCGCGCGGGTACGCCATCGCGCACGTGGCCGGCGGGGTGATCGTGCGTGATGCTGCGCAGGCGCCGACGGGGACCGACATGGTCGTCACGGTCGCGCGTGGCTCGTTCGCGGCCCGTTCCGCGGGCGAGCTGGCGGAGTCCGCCGCCCCGGAGTCGTCGCAGGCGGCGACGTAGAATGGAGGCATGACGGTGGCCGACTCTCCCGACGTCGCGGCGATGTCGTTCGAGCAGGCCCGCGACGAGCTGGTGCGAGTCGTCGCCGAGCTCGAGCAGGGCGCACCGAGCCTAGAACAGTCCCTCGCGCTGTGGGAGCGCGGTGAAGCTCTGGCGGCACGTTGCGAGCAATGGCTGGTCGGTGCGAAACGGCGCCTCGACGCCGCCCGCTCCGATCCCGTGGACGCGGAGGCGTGATGGCCGGCCGGCAGCGCGTCGTCGCCGAGCTCGGCCGCCCCGAGACACCCGAGGAGGCCGCCGCCCGCAAGGCCGAGTCATCCCGCATCTACCGCTCGAGCCAGACGTTCCGCAACCTCATCGCGGCGCTGCTGGTGACCCTCGCGGTCGTCGCGGTCATCGTGCTCGCGGTGCCCCGCGGCGACTCCGCCGCCCCCGCGGCCATCGATGTCGCCTCGGTCGCGAAGGAGGTGGCATCCGGATACGACCGCACCGTGATCGTGCCCGTCGTGCCCGCGCAATGGCGGGTCAACGGCGCTTCGGTCACCGGAGACGCCGACCCGGCCTGGACCATCGTCTACGTGCCCGGCGACAGCGGATTCCTCCGGGTGGCACAGGGGTTCGACGCGGGCGAGGACTGGGAAGCGCGCGTGCTGCGCGGCGCTGCCCCCGACGGCACCGTCACGGTCGCCGGTTTGCAGTGGAATCGCTACGAGATCGCCGACCCGGCGCGCGCCGGCAACGTGTCGTACGCGCTGGGAACGGATGCCGGCACCGACCGGGTGCTGATCTACGGATCAACCGACGCTGCGACCGCCGCCGTCGCGGCGCAGGGTGTCGCCGACCAGATCCGGGCGTTGCGCGAGGCGGCGCCGTGACCTCCGACCATCCGTCGCCGCAGCAGGCGTGGGACCAGATGAGTCACGGCAATGCGCGGTTCGTCGCCGGCGAGCCTCAGCATCCGCGCCAGGACGCCGAACGCCGCAACCAGCTCGCCGCCGGTCAGAAGCCCACCGCCGCACTGTTCGGGTGCTCGGATTCCCGCCTTGCGGCCGAGATCATCTTCGACACCGGCCTCGGAGACCTGTTCGTGGTGCGCAACGCCGGCCAGGTCATCTCGGACTCGGTGATCGGCAGCCTGGAGTACGCGGTGGCGGTACTGGAGGTGTCCCTCATCGTCGTGCTGGGCCACGACGAGTGCGGCGCGGTGCAGGCCGCGATCGAGAGCACGCGCCTGGATGCACCCACCCTGCCCGCGCACATCTGGCGGCAGATCGCCCCGATCGTGCCGGCGGTGCGCCGGGTGCTGCGCGCTACCGAGTCCACGGCCGAGACCGTGGACGGCGACCACGTCGGGCGCGAGCACCTGCGCGACACCGTCGCCGAGCTGCTGCACTCGTCGGAGGTGATCGCCGACGCCGTGACGAGCGAGCGACTGGCGATCGTCGGTGCGAACTACCGACTGGCCGAGGGCACCGTGGTGCCCGACATCATCGTGGGCGCCGCGACCGACGCGGCCGCCTGACAACCGGAGGAACCGCACGTGGCCGAAACCGAATACCGCATCGAGCACGACACGATGGGCGAGGTGCGGGTGCCCGCATCCGCTCTCTACGGCGCGCAGACCCAGCGGGCGGTGGAGAATTTCCCGATCTCCGGCGACGGCCTCGACCCGGCCCAGATCACCGCGCTCGCCCGGATCAAGAAGGCCGCGGCGATGGCGAACAAGCAGCTGGGAACCCTCGACCCGGCGGTCGCCGACGCGATCATCGGGGCCGCCGACGAGGTGATCGAGGGCGATTTCGCCGACCAGTTCCCGATCGACGTGTATCAGACCGGCAGCGGCACGTCGTCGAACATGAACATGAACGAGGT
Source organism: uncultured Microbacterium sp. (assembly GCA_964243215.1). Classification (GTDB taxonomy): domain Bacteria; phylum Actinomycetota; class Actinomycetes; order Actinomycetales; family Microbacteriaceae; genus Microbacterium. The sequence goes on from CAXTES010000064.1 coordinate 9,349, forward strand.
GCTCGCCACCCTGGCGAGCCGTCGTCTGGGGATGCCGGTGCATCCGAACGACCACGTCAACGCGTCGCAGTCGTCCAACGATGTCTTCCCGACCTCGGTGCACATCGCCGTCACCCAGGAGCTCATCGACGACCTGATCCCCGCGCTGGACCACCTCGCGGTGGCGCTCGAGGCCAAGGCCGAGCTGTGGAAGGACGTCGTCAAATCCGGCCGCACGCACCTGATGGATGCCACGCCCGTCACGCTCGGGCAGGAGTTCGGCGGCTACGCGCGGCAGATCCGGCTCGGCATCGATCGGGTGCAGTCGGTGCTGCCGCGCGTCGGGGAGGTGCCGTTGGGCGGCACCGCCGTCGGAACCGGTATCAACACGCCGATCGGCTTCCCGCAGCGCGTGCTCGAGATCCTCGTGGACGAGACCGAGCTGCCGATCACGGAGGCCAAGGACCACTTCGAGGCGCAGGCCAACCGAGACGGCCTCGTCGAGGCATCCGGAGCGCTGCGGACCATCGCGGTGTCGCTGACCAAGATCAACAACGACCTGCGCTGGATGGGTTCGGGCCCGAACACCGGTCTGGCCGAGCTGCACATCCCCGACCTGCAGCCGGGGTCGTCGATCATGCCCGGCAAGGTGAACCCGGTGGTGCCGGAGGCGACCCTGATGGTGTGCGCGCGGGTCATCGGCAACGACGCCACGATCGCGTGGGCGGGGGCGTCGGGGGCCTTCGAACTGAACGTCGCGATACCGGTGATGGGCACGGCGCTGCTCGAGTCGATCCGATTGCTCGCCAACACGATGCGCGTACTGGCCGACAAGACGATCGACGGCCTAGAAGCCGACGTGGACCGCGCCGCCGCCTACGCCGGCATGTCGCCGTCGATCGTGACGCCGCTGAACAAGGTCATCGGGTACGAGGCCGCCGCGAAGGTCGCCAAGCACGCGGTCGCGCAGGGCATGACGATCCGCGATGCCGTGATGGACCTCGGGTACGTGGATCGCGGCGAGATCACCGCCGAGCAGCTGGACGCCAAGCTCGACCTGCTGTCGATGACCCGCCCGGGCTGACCGCGTGCCGCGGAGGCGGCGCGGGTCCATAATCAGAGGGTGGCTCGCACGCCTCGACCCGTCTCGGCGCGCGCACGAATCCTGGGGGCAATACTCGCCGTTGCGTGCGTGGGTCTGGCCGTCGTGGGCGGCGTCACCTTCCTCGTGCAGCGCGAGCGGGTGGTCAACGAGGTCAACGACCGGCTCGAGAGCCAGGTCGAGCGACTCCGGGTCGTGGCCGGCACCGACCAGACGACCGACTCGCCCGGCGATACCACCACCGCGACCGAAGACCTCGACCTCGCCCATTTCGACTCGGTCGCCGATTACCTCAACGCGGTCGTGGCGCGGCTCGTGCCGGCGCGGAACGAGGCATCCCTCGCCCTGATCGACGGGCAACCCCGGTACCGCCCCGAGACCCTGTCGGGCTTCGACATCTCCGAGAACACGCAGCTGATCGATCGCGCCGTGGCCGAGTCGGCGCGCGAAGCGGGCGTCGTGCGGGGCACGGCGGTCACCGACCAGGGGTCGCTGCGGTACATCGCGATCCCGGTGCGGATGGACGGGGATGCCGAGACCGGCCTCTACATCCGCGCCATCGACCTGGACGCGGAGCTCGAGCCGGTCACGACCTCGATGATCACCTACGCCCTGGCCGCCCTCGCGATGCTGTTGATGATCGGCCTGGTGGGCTGGTTCGTCACCGGGCGTCTGCTGTCGCCCATCCGCCACCTGCGGGATGCCGCGGACTCGATCACGATCAGCGACCTGGGTGCCCGCATCCCCGCCCAGGGCAATGACGACATCTCCGATCTGACCCGAACGGTCAACTCGATGCTCGACCGGCTCGAAGGCTCCGTCGACGTGCAGCGACAGCTGCTGGACGACGTGCGGCACGAGCTGAAGACGCCCATCACGATCGTTCGCGGCCACCTGGAGATGATGGATCCGCGCGATGCCGCGGACGTCGAGGCCACCCGCGAGATCGGGATGTCGGAGCTGGACCGGATGACGCGGCTCGTCGATGACATCGACATGCTCGCGTCCGTGGACAGCGGCGAACAGTTCCCGACCGTCGACGTCGACATCGCGGCGCTGACCGCCCGCGTGGGAGAGCTGGTCGCGGTGATCCCCGGGCATGACTGGAGCGTCGAGGAATCGGCGACCGGCACGATGCCCGGCGATCCGGACCGCCTGCTGCAGGCGTGGCTGGCGCTGGCCGACAACGCCGCGAAGTACACCCCGGACGGCGCGCCGATCGAGATCGGCAGCAGCATGGACGCGCAGACCGCGCGGCTGTGGGTGCGCGACCACGGTCCCGGCATCCCCCCGGCGGTGCGCCACCGCATCTTCCGCCGGTTCGACCGAGCGCACGGCAAACGGTCGGTGGGCGGGTCGGGCCTCGGTTTGGCGATCGTAGACGCGATCGCGAAGGCCCACGGCGGCACGTGCACGGTCGCCGATTCCCCCGGGGGCGGCGCGACATTCACCATGGCGATTCCCGCGACGCGCGCCGCCGAGCTGCCCGCGCCGATCCGCGCCGGCGACGTCGTGCTGCAGCGGGAGGCGGCCGGGTGACGCGCATCCTCATCGCGGAGGACGAGCCGCGCATCTCCGCCTTCGTGCAGCGGGGCCTGGAAGCGGCCGGGTACGCCACGGTGGTCGTCGACGACGGCGAGCGCGCCCTCGAGATCGCCCTCGACGGACAGGTGGACCTGGTGCTGCTGGACGTCGGGCTGCCGTCGCTGGACGGCTTCGAGGTGCTGCGTCACCTGCGCGGCCAGGGCTCCGCGGTGCCCGTCATCATGCTCACGGCGCGCTCGAGCACCCGGGACACCGTCGAAGGCCTGGATGCCGGCGCCAACGACTACGTTCCCAAACCCTTCACATTCGACGAATTGCTGGCCCGGGTGCGCTCACGGCTGCGCGAGAACCTCTCGACCGGTGCGATCGCAGTCATCCACGCCGACGTCACGCTGGACATGCTCACCCGTCGCGCGACGGTGGGCGGCCGCGAGGTGGAGCTGTCCACGCGCGAGTTCGCGCTGGCCGAACAGTTCCTGCGCAATCCGGGACAGATCCTCAGCCGCGAGCAGCTGCTCAGCCGGGTGTGGGGAATGGACTTCGACCCCGGGTCGAATGTGGTGGACGTGTACGTGCGGTACCTGCGCGGGAAGTTCGGCGCGGACCACATCGCGACTGTGCGCGGCGCCGGCTACCGCTGGGAGTGACACGGAGAAGCCCCCGGCGCTGGGGGACGCCGGGGGCTCGGAGGGCCGGATCTGGGGAGCTCCGGCCGGGTCAGTCGTCTCCGTCTGGGGGAACGGACGATCTGCTCTCCGTCGGTCCGAGCCGAGAGCTGGGGGTCTGCGGCACGGACTGGTGACCCGTCGAACCGACGGGCGTCGGTAACACCGGATTCTCGCCCGCGGCGTACCGCGCTTCGAGATCGGCGAGAAATGCATCGATGCGGGCGGTGTCCCATCCCTGAGAGACCGCCCACTCCCTCACGCGCTGCAGGGCGGCCGCGACTTCGGTCGCCCGGCTCGGCGCGGGCGCCGGCGGTTGCGCGGCGGGCTCAGCAGCCGGCGCTTGGGCCGGCGGTGCGCTTCTGGGGGAAGCGACATCCTGCGGAGCGGGCGCCGGGACGGTCTGTGCCGTTGCCGCGGGCGAAGGAACCGCGACGGCCGCCGGCGCGGGCGCGGTCGCGGTGCGGGCGGGCAGATCGATCGGGGCGATCGCGAGGGCGCGGCCGGGGCTGTCATCGAGCGCGGTCGCGCTGCTGACCACGACGAATCCGCCGACGGCGATGGTGGCCAGGGCGGTCATCGCCCCGCCGGCCAACATCATCCTGCGTCCGTCCACAGCTCCCCAGTCCAGCGCTACGGCGATACTCCCCTTCTTCAATGGTCGTCGAAGTTCGCATGACCAGGCGCATCCGGGCATGAGACTTTCCTCATAGTGCCCGGGGGCGTTCAGGCCAGTTCACCGGCCTCCAGCAGGTCGGTGACCAGAGCCGCGATCGCGGAGCGCTCCGACCGCATCAGCGTCACGTGACCGAACAGTCCGTGGCCCTTGAGCGTCTCGATCACCGAGGCGATGCCGTCGTGCCGTCCGACGCGCAGATTGTCGCGCTGGCCCACGTCGTGGGTCACCACCACGCGGGAGTTCTGGCCGATGCGGCTGAGCACCGTCAGCAGCACGTTGCGCTCGAGCGACTGCGCCTCATCCACGATCACGAACGCGTCGTGCAGCGATCGCCCCCGGATATGGGTCAGCGGCAGGACCTCGAGGATGCCGCGGGCGATGACCTCTTCGACGACGTTGGCGGTCACCACCGATCCCAGCGTGTCGAACACCGCCTGACCCCAGGGGTTCATCTTCTCCTGCTGGTCGCCGGGCAGGTATCCGAGCTCCTGGCCGCCGACGGCGAACAACGGGCGGAAGACGATGATCCGCCGCTGCTGCTGACGTTCGAGCACCGCCTCCAGACCCGCGCACAGCGCGAGCGCCGACTTGCCGGTGCCCGCCCTGCCGCCGAGCGACACGATGCCGACCTCCGGGTCCAGGAGCAGGTCGATCGCGATGCGCTGCTCGGCCGATCGGCCGTGCAGCCCGAACACCTCCCGGTCGCCGCGCACCAACCGGAACGACGTGTCGCCCGTGACACGCCCGAGGGCCGATCCGCGCTCGGAATGGATCACGAGGCCCGTGTTGACCGGAAGCCCGCGGACGTCTTCGCTGGTGGCGACCTCCGCCTCGTACAGATCGCTGATGTCGTCGCCGGACAGGTCCAGCGTGGCGATGCCGGTCCATCCGGAGTCCACGGCCTGTTCGGCGAGATACTCCTCCGCGATGATGCCGAGCGACGCCGCCTTGACCCGCATTGGAAGGTCCTTCGACACGATCGTGACCGCGTGCCCGTCCTGCAGGAGGCTGAGAGCGACCGCGAGGATCCGGGTGTCGTTGTCGCCCAGGCGCATCCCTGACGGCAGGACGGAGGCATCCGTGTTGTTCAATTCGACGCGGAGGCTGCCGCCCTCGCCGACCGGCACCGGAAAGTCGAGCCGGCCGTGCTCGACGCGCAGCTCGTCGAGATGGCGCAGCGCCGAGCGCGCGAAGTAGCCGATCTCCGGGTCGTGCCGCTTGCCTTCGAGCTCGGTGATCACCACGACGGGGATGACGACGGAGTGCTCGGCGAAGCGGAAGAACGCGCGCGGATCGCTCAGCAGCACCGACGTGTCCAGCACGTACGTGCGCAGTTCCTGCGCGTCGTCGATGCCGTCGTGCTCCAGCGTCGCCGCTTCGTGCTGTGGTGCTCGTATGGTCACAACCCGCTCCCGCCCCGGGACGTCCCGGTAGTCGCGAGTCGACCGGAGGTTCGCAAGTCGTGATCCGGATGGCCGACTCGACCGGGCACCGTGCCCGATGGCTCGAACGTACGTCCCCGGGCGTCGGGGCACCCTCCGACACGCTGCGGCAGGCCCGCGAAAGTGCACCTCGGGTTCGCGAGAGTGCACGTCGGGTTCGCGAGAGTGCACG
>CAXTES010000065.1:0-14791 GCA_964243215.1 uncultured Microbacterium sp.
CGCGCAGCTGATGCCTGGGATGCCTGGGAGAGCACCCACATCTCGCTCGACCCGCACTGGACCCCGGGACCGCACCGGGAAGACCCCGACGACCGGCGCAACTTCGCCACCCTCGTCACCCACTACTGGTCCCACGACGGGTTCCTACCCGGCGCGGAACGAATCCTCGACCGCGCAGCCGAGCTGGCAGGCATCCCGGGCGTCCTGATCCACGGACGACGGGATGTCAGCGGCCCGGCGATCACCCCGTGGCGGCTGCATCGCGCGTGGCCGGGCAGCCGCCTCGAGATCGTCGAGACGGAGGGCCACGGCGGCCCCGAGATGATGGCGCGCGCCACCCGGGCGATCGACGCCTTCGCCGACGCGGCACGGTAACGCCCGACCGGGTCTCGACAGCCCCCGCCGGCACTACGGTCGGTTGCAGCGAGAGGAGGCTCGGTGTTCGGGCTCGAGTTCGTCGTCATCATGCTGGCGGTCATCCTGGTGTGCGCGGTGATCGCGCGGCGGATCCGGATCGCCGCGCCGATCGTGCTGCTCGCCGCGGGAGTGCTGCTCGGCTTCGCGCCCGCGCTGCGCGACGTCCACCTGCCCCCGGAGCTGATGCTGCTGGTCTTCCTGCCGGCGCTGCTGTGGTGGGAGAGCATCAACACGTCGCTGCGCGGCATCCGGGCGAACTTCCGCGGCATCCTGCTGTCGGCCACCCTCCTGGTGGTTGCCACGGCGGCCGCCGTCGCGCTCGTCGCGCACCTGCTCGGCGTGCCGTGGGGCCCCGCGTGGGTGCTCGGTGCCGCCGTCGCGCCGACGGACGCGACAGCGGTCGGCGCGATGGCGCGCAGCCTGCCGCGGCGCAGCGTGACCGTTCTGCGCGCGGAGAGTCTCGTCAACGACGGCACAGCCCTCGTGCTGTACGGAGTCGCGGTCGGAGTCACCGTGGGTGAGCAGACGCTTTCGGTGGGCGGGCTGACGTGGCTGTTCCTGCTGTCCTACGGCGGCGGGATCCTCGTCGGCGTGATCGTCGCGTGGCTCGGCGTGTTCGTGCGCAAGCGCCTGCACGAGGTCATCCACGGCGCGGTGGTGTTCCTGCTGCTGCCGTTCGCCGCGTTCCTCGGCGCCGAGCTGATCGGCGCATCCGGAGTCCTGTCGGTGGTCGTGTGCGGACTGATCATGACGCAGATCGGGCCGCGGATCTCGGATGCCGCCACCCGGCGGATGTCGGTGTCGTTCTGGACGCTCACCACCTTCCTCATCAACGCGGCCCTGTTCGTGCTGATCGGCATCGAGGCGCAGTCGGATGTCCGCGACCTCGTCACGACCGACATCATGACCGCCATCGTCGGAGTCGTGGTGGTGTGGGCGGTCATCCTCGTGGTGCGGTTCGCGTTCCTGGTGATATCGGCCTACACGATCCGGATGATCGACCGCCGCCCCTCGCAGCGGCAGCGGCGCGTCACCAACCGGGCGCGCGTGGTCAGCACCCTCGCCGGGTTCCGCGGCGCCGTCTCGCTGGCCGCCGCCCTCGCCGTGCCGGCCACGCTCGGCAACGGCGATCCGTTCCCGTCGCGCGACATCATCGTGTTCGTCACCGCCGGTGTCGTCGCGATGACCCTCGTCGTGCAGGGTCTGCTACTGCCGGTCGCGGTGCGCTGGGCGCATTTTCCCGACGACGACGCGCCGGTGCAGGAACGGCAGTTCGCCTCGCGCGCTGCCACCGAGGCGGGCCTTGATGCGCTCCCCGAGGTCGCGGGGCAGCTGGGCACGAGCGACGAGGTCGTCGAGCGGGTGCGGGCCGACTTCGAGGAGCATCTGCGTGTCCTCAACGCCGAAGACGGCGACGAGGAGGATGCCGACGCGACCCTCGCCAACGAGGAGCAGTACCAGCAACTCCGGCTGGCGCTGTTGCAGCGGAAGCGCGAGACCATCGTCCGACTCCGCGACGAGGGTCGCATCGACGATGACGTGCTGCGCGACATGCAGGCCAAGCTCGACATCGAAGAGGTGCGGCTGAACCGGGCGACCCCGGACAGCTGAGTCCGGTCAGGCCGGGGCGGCGACGATGTCGGGCTCTGCGGCGCCCAGCGCCGCGACGACCCGTCCCACGATGTCGGTGCCGACGCCGGCTGACTCCAGCGCGGCCACGAGGTGGCCGACGACGCGCTCGAAGTCAGGTTCGGTGATTCCGCGACCGGCGTGCGCATCCTTCAGCTCGCGGCCGTCGTACTCGGCCGGTCCGCCCATCACCTGCGAGACCAGCAGCACCTGATGCCGCTTGAGGCGCGCCATGTCGACGCCGGCGAAATAGCCGGCCAATGACTCGTCGGACAGCACCCGCTGGTAGAAGTCCTGCACCACCGCCGTGACCGCCGGCGCACCCCCGACCTGCTCGTAATCGGATATCGGCTTGTTCGCAACGCTGCTGTCGGCCATGGATGCTTCCTTCCCGCGCACAGTCAAGCACTCTCGCGGGGCTTTGCCGAGGGTCAGAGTGAGCGCAGCATCTCCAGGAGCGGACGGGCCGCCTCAGCGAGGAACCGCTCCTGCATCTCGTCTCCGACCTGCACGATCGCGAGGTCGGTGAAGCCGGCGTCGAGGTACTTCTTCGCCGCCTCGACGATCCTGTCCAGATCCGGTCCGCACGGGATCGATTCGGCGACATCCTCGGGCCGCACGAACTGGCTCGCCGCCGCGAATCCCGCGGGGGTCGGAAGGTCGGCGTTGACGGCCCACCCGCCGCCGAACCACTTGAACTGCTCGTGTGCGCGCGCGATCGCGGCATCCTCGTCGGTGTCCCAGCTGACCGGCATCTGTCCGATCTTGCGGGAGCCGCCGTCGTGAGCGGTGTCCCATGCTTTGACGAGTTCCGCGTCCGGCTCGACGGCGATCAGATGTTCGGCGAGGGGTGCGAAGGTGTCGATCGACTTGGGCCCCGAGACCGCCACGCCGATCGGTACGCCCTGGTCGGGCACATCCCAGATGCGTGCCGAGTCGACACGGAAGTAGTCGCCGACCCACGTGACCAGGTCGCCGGTGTGCAGGGCGCGGATGATCTGCATCGCCTCTTCGAGCATGTCCTGGCGAGCATCGACCGCCGGCCATCCGTCGCCGACGACGTGTTCGTTGAGGTTCTCGCCGGACCCGAGACCGAGCGTGAATCGTCCGTCGCACAGGATCTGCAGCGTCGCGGCCTTCTGCGCGACCACCGCCGGGTGGTACCGCATGGTCGGGCACGTGACATAGGTCATCAGCTCGACCGAGTCGGTCGCGGCGGCGACCGCTCCGAGCACCGTCCACGCGTACGGCGAGTGCCCCTGATCCGTCAGCCACGGGCTGTAGTGGTCGCTCGACACCTCGAAGTCGAAGCCCACCACCTCCGCTGCCGCGGCATAGCGCACCAGCTGCTTGGGCCCTGACTGCTCGCACATCAGCGTGTAGCCGAACTTCGCCATCATCCACTCCTTCTCGCCGGGTTCTCAGTCTCGGATGACGGATGCCTCGCACACAGGGCATTGACGCGACGAGACGGTTCTGGCACGCAGGCGAGGAATCGGTGACTACCGGTTGCCGCCGCATCGGTCAACGGCTTGGGATGACGCGGCCGGCGCGCCATGCTGGCCGAGTCGGCTCCTCGCAGCGAGTCGGCGGCGCCGGAGCGGATCCGGCGCGGAAAGGAATCCCATGTCCGACAGCCTCCCGGGACCGGGCAGCCCCGGCATCCCCTCCGAGATTCCCGGCAGCCCGCCGTCGGCGCCCGTCGGCCCCGACCCCACCGCACCGGTGATGCCGCCGTCGCCCGACGCGCCCACCGGACCGCCCGCGACGCCCGAGCCGGTCGTGCCGACCCCCGACGAGCCGCTCGCTCCGACGCCGGAGGAGCCGACGGCGCCGAACCCGACCGAGCCGAACCCGATCTGAGCACGTTCGGATGAGGCCGGGACGGCGCCTCCTAGCGCCGTCCCGGCCCAGCCGGAATCAATCCCCGTCGGCGAGCGCGCTGATCCGCCGGTCGAGGTGACGGACCTCCGCGACATTCGCGGTGAGCCCGCGGGCGCGCCGCAGCGCCGCGTGCGCGGCATCCGTCTGGCCGGTCCGCGCCAGCAGCTCGCCCCGCGTCGACCAGTAGAGGTGGTAGTCGTCGAGTCCGCGGACGGCGTCGAGCAACGCGAGGCCCGCCGGCGCACCGTCGGCCATCGCCACCGCGGCGGCGTGGTTCAGGGCGAGCACCGGCGACGGGTCGTCGGCGCGCATCCGCGCGTACACCGAGGCGATGGCCGGCCAGTCGGTGTCGGCGGCGGTTCGCGCGGTGGCGTGGTACTGGGCGATCACCGCCTGCAGCTGATAGGAGCCGGGCGCGCGGTGTCGCATCGCCGACGCGAGGACGTCGTCGGCCTGGGCGATCAGCTCACCGTCCCATCGGGTGCGGTCCTGCCGGTCGAGCAGCACGAGCTCGCCGGCCTCGAACCGCGCCGCCGTCCGCGCCCGTGCGTAAAGCTCGAGCGCGAGCAGACCGTCCACCTCGGGATCCTCCGGGAGCAGATCGCGCAGCCGGATCGTGAGCCGGATCGCCTCCTCCATGAGGTCGACGCGGGCACCCGACGCCTCGCCGCGGGAGAGGTAACCCTCGTTGAAGACGAGGTAGAGGATGCCGAGGAGGGCGTCGACGCGACTGCCGAGGTCGGCCGGCACGGTCAGGGGGATGCCGGCATCCCGGATCTTGCGTTTGGCGCGCACGATCCGCTGCGCGATCGTCGCCTCGGACACCAGGAACGCCGCCGCGATCTCGCGGGTGGTCAGGCCGCCGATCAGACGCAGCGTCAGCGCGACCTGCACATCGGTGGCGAGCGCGGGATGGCAGCACAGCAGCATCAGCCGCAGCTGCTCGTCGCCGACCTCGGCCTCGTCGCGGACCATCTCCACCTCCTCGGGGTTGCCGAACGGATCATGCGCGACGTCGGAGAGCACGGCGAGGTCCGCGCCGGCGGAGAGGACACGGCGGCGGGCGGACGCCTCGCGCCGTACCCGGTCGATCGCCCGGTTGCGCGCGACGGTGTACAGCCACGCCGCGGGATTCTCGAGAACCTCGTCCCAATCGAGGGCTTCGACGAGGGCGTCCTGTACGGCGTCGTCGGCCGTATGCAACCCGAATCTCGACGCGAGGAGAGCGAGCACCCGCCCGCTCTCCTCGCGCGCGAGACGTGTCAGCGCGCCGTCATGGCTCGTCACACCTGCATGGTCCGCAGCATCGGCCTGACCTCCAGCGACCCGGCCGGCAGCGGCATCCCGGCCGCGATGGCGAGCGCGGCATCCAGATCGGATGCCTCGACGATGTAGTAGCCGCCGAACTGCTCCTTCGTCTCGGCGAACGGTCCGTCGACGATCGAGTCGCTGCCGCCGAAGGGCCGGCGGATCGTTGTGGCCGTCTCTGCGGGTTGCAGCTGGCCGCCGGCCAGCAGGGCTCCGGACTCGGTGTGCGCACGGTTGTAGCCCCGCCAGGGCGCCATGTACTCGGCGAAGCCGGGACCACCGGGGCGGGGTGTTTCGCGCGGCTCGGCGTGGATCAGGATCATGTACTGCATTCGCTCGTCTCCTCGTGGCGTGTGGGGTGGGACATCCCCGCCCTCACCTCAATGACGCACCACCGGCCCGCGATCGACAGGTTCGGCGGAAATCTCTTCGACGAGCGCCTCGGCGTCCAGTCCGCGGGCGACCAGGTCGGGTGCGACGCGGAACAACTCGCGGGCGTGGTCGTTCACGGTGGTCGGACCGTAGCCGACCCGCAGGCGCAGCATCCCGCGCAGCGACTGCCAGCCCGTCACGCATCGCACCAGGCGTGCCGAGTCGCTGAACGCGAAGCCGCGGTCGTCGCCGTATCGGCGAAGTCGTCGCGGGTCGTCGAAGTCGGGGTCGTAGCTGACAGCCACGATCTGCGGGCGGTCGGTGGCGGATCGCGCGGCGATCGCCGCCAGGCGGGTGACGGTCAGCGAGCACTTCTGCGGATTCATGCACCGCGTGTAGAAGAACGCCAGCAGCGTGGTGCGCCCCTCCAGGAGACGTTCGAGATCGAGATGCCGGCCCCACTGGTCTTCGACGTCGACGGCGCGTGCGACCGCGCGGTCGACGGCGATGGTCGGGCCGGTGCTGAGCGCGTGGAGGCCAGATGCCTCCGGCAGCCCGTCGCGAGCCGCGAGGAGTTCGCCGTGCGCGGTGCGCATCCATCCCGGCGGGATCGTGCCCGGCTGCCAGCGGACGAACACATCGCGCTCGGCGATCCGCGCGGCCGCGTCGGTGAGCAGCGCGCGCCAATCGGCCGTTCCGGCCTGCGTCGGCGAGAGCCCGCCGACGGCGCGGGCGGCGCCGGCGAGCACGACCGGACTCGCACTCGTGCGCAGCTCCTCCGCGAGCGGGATGATCGCGTCATCCGGTATGCCCCCGGCAGCGAACGACGCCAGCAGGTGTGCGCGCAGCCGGTCGGCGTCCGCCGCCGGGAGTCCGTCGAAGTGGGGCGCATCCTGGCGCAGCATCGCTCCGGTCACCGTTCCGGCCAGCAGCCCGCTGATGAGAGCGTCGACGGTGGTGGCGGCCATGACCTCAGTCCTCGCCGCCGCTGGTGAACCGGTCGATCTCGCGCCGCAGCGCTCGCGATCCGGTCTTGGCGTGCGCGTCACGAAGGTCGTCGGACAGCGACGCCGCTCCACCGACAGCCTCGGTGACGGCGGCCGTGTGCGTGATCGCCGACATCGCGACGGTGCGGAGCCTGTCATCGTCGTCGTCGTCGAGTACGACCGAACGCGCGACGTCGGCGAACCGCTCGGGCGAGAGGGCCTTGAGGCTGAGCGCAGCGGACTGGCGCAACGCGGTCTTCTCCCGCTTGTCGCTCGAGATCTCCGCGAGCAGGTCGGTCGATTGGGGGTCGGATGCCAGGGCTCGCACCGCCTCGACGCGCACCTGAGCGGTGCCGGTCCGCGCGAGCTCGCGGAACCGTGGCGCGTCGTCACCGTGATCGTTGCGGGCGAGCAGGCGCACCGCGGTCGCGTCGGGCACGAGAAGGCCACGGGGGCGTTCGAGGCTGTCGCGCAACATCCGATTCCCCTCCGGATCGTCCAGGAGCGTCAGCTGATCGAGCGCGGCGAGACGTACCTGCTTGCTTCTGCCCGTCGCCACGCGGCGCAGCGTCTCGACGAACTCGGCGTGGAACGGCGCGAAGTCGCGTGGCTGGAACGCGGCGGCGGCCAGGCCGCGTAGCGCCGCGAGTCGTTGATCGGTCGGGGCGGACTCGTCTCCGAGCAGGTCGAGCTGGGCGCGGACGGTATCGGCGAACGCGTCGGGATCGAGGCTGCGGGTCTCGATGCCGCCGTCTTCGAAGGATGCGCCGCCGCCCTCGGCGGCCGCGGCCTCGAGCTCGTCGAGATACTTCTCGCGCAGGGCTTCGATGTCGACCGGATCGCTCATCGCCTGCCTCCCGGAAGCTGGAACGGCACGTCGTCGTACGCGAACCCGAGAGGTTCGGGACCGACGGTGCCGAGATAGTCGATCGTGTCACGCACCTTGGGGCTCGCGCCGGGCACGGGTGTCATCGGCGAGGGCTGCATCCCGCCTCCCGGCGCGGTCGTGGGCCGCGGTGCGGCCAGCGGCCCGCACCACGGCCACATCGCGTCGTTGAGCCGATGCCCGGGCGCCGTCGACGCGCCGTCGAACGCGGCGACCGACCGCGGGTCCTGCAGCTGTGTCACCCACTGCCACTTCGCCCACAGCCGATCGACGTTCGCGTGCAGCAGGAAGAAGAGCGGATCCTTCGCGGCGGTGCCGATGCTCGTGATCCAGCCGGTGCCGTGGGAGGTGTGCGCGGTGCCGTGCGGGTCGCCCTCGAGCACCCGGAACGCCGCGTAATTCGCGTTCGGCGGCACGCTGAGCGCGATCGTCTGCTGCTCCGTGCGGACGAACGGCACGGTCTGCGGCCCCACGCCGCGGCCGCGCTGGATGCCGGGCGTGTTGTCGGTGACCCATGACACGAGCGGGTTGCCCGGCGTGAACTGCAGCTGCCCTGACGCGGTGCCGGTGCCGAGGAAGGCGGGCACGAACAGGTTGGGGGCGGCCCGATCGAAGCGCCAGTACGGCACGGTGACCTCGCCGTCGATGGACTGGAGCTCGCGCTCGAAGTCGAGGAGGTACGCGCGGTGCCACGCGAGGAAGGCGGCCGCCCCGTGCGCTTCGACACTGGGTGCGCCCGAGCGGTGCATCTCGCGGAAATCCGCGAACCGGCCGGTGCCCGCACCGTTCAGCTTCGCCAGGGCCGCGAGGAAGCGCGCACGCTCGGTCGTGGTCAGGACGTTCGCGTTCTTGCGGATGCGGACCATGGTGGGATGCGTGGCGAGCGGCTGGTTCTGCGGCCCGGCGACTCTCACGGCGACGTCGCCGTACGCGGTGCTCGCCGCGGGGAACTCACCACCGACCCACACGGTCACCGCGGTGCCGTCGGCCGGCAGGTCGACGGTGGTCGAGGTGCGGCCGGCGTGGGTGAGGTGATCGGCGAAGAGCAGGCGGCCCCTGCCCGCGGCCGGCTGGGTGGGCCGGTCGTCCGAGACCGTCACGCGCAGCGGATCCTGACGGTTCGGTTCGCCGGTGATCGCGATCTGCACGGGAACCGGGCGCCACGTGACGTACGCGCGTCTGCCCACGTCGTAGCGAGGGAATGTGACGGTGACGCTCATGGCACCTCCGGCGCTCGGCGAGGAGCTTCGCACTCAGGGTAGTGACGCGCGCGGCGCCCGGAAAGGTCCGGGGTCAGGTGCCCTACGGGGCGGGACATGGCCCGGCGGATCAGCCGGCCCGCAGCGCCTCGCGAAGCGCGTCGATCATGACGTGGCGAGCGGCGGCGCCGACCCTCGTCGGGTGGAGTGGATGCACGTGCAGCTGCCCCTCGACTTCGTGGACGGAGATGTCGACGGCCGCATCCCGCGCCTTCTCGGCGAGCAGGTGCGCGTCGGGGTTGAGGATGTCGCGGGTTCCCGTGAAGAGCACGATCGGTCCGAGCCCCGTCAGGTCGCCCGCGAGTGGGCTGACGATCGGGTCGGTCAACGCAAGGCCGCCGCTCCACAGCGCCGACAGCACTTCGCCGCCCGGAACACCGAGCCACGGATCGGTCGGCTGCACCTGCGGAATGCGCGGATTGCGCCACGTCAGATCGAGGGCGGGCGAGATGAGGACGGTCAGCGCGAGCGGGATGCCGGCATCCCGCAGCGCCAGAGCGCTCGACAGCGCGATCTGCCCGCCCGCGGAATCGCCGGCGATGCACACCCTGCCGAAGCGGCTGCGGTTCGCCTCGACGAGCGATATCACCCCGTGGAGTGCGCGAGCGGCGGTGCCGAACGGCACCAGCGGGTAGATCGGCACAGTGACGGTGGTGTTCGCCTCGACGGCGATCTGCGCTGCGAGCCGCCAGTGCCACGGCGTGATCTCGTTGACCCAGCCGCCGCCGTGGACGTACACGACGTTGCCTTCGGACGCGCGGTGCGCGGGACGGATGCCGTAGACCGGCCAGCCCATCCGATGTTCGGCCTCGATCGTGACGCGAGGCCGCAGGCCGCGCGGCGGTCCGAAGCGCTCGGGTCGAAGTTCGTGCTCGCGAACGCGCCTGCGCGCTCCTGCAGCAGTGACGTACGGCGCGTTCGCGCGGGTGACGCGCAGGAACAGCGGAAGCACGGCGCTCGGGACGGTGATCACCAGCGCCGCTCAGGCTCGCACGAGCGTCACCGGCATGGGGCCGACGCTACTCGGGTCCGCAGGCACGATGACCCGAGGAGCGCACGAAAGAACGCGCGGAAGGCCCCCGGGACTGGCCGAGCGTGTTGCAATTGCACTTCGTAGGTGGCGGGTGGGCGCAGATGGGATGGACATGACCAGGACGCGTGTCCTCATCTCCGGAGCGAGCATCGCCGGACCAGCGCTGGCGTACTGGCTCCACCGTTACGGCCGGGAGACGACCGTGGTCGAGCGCGCACCTGCGCTGCGCACCGGTGGGCAGAACGTCGATGTCCGCGGCGCGGGCCGGGAGGTCGTCCGTCGCATGGACCTCGAGGACGACATCCGATCGGCCACGACCGGCGAAGTCGGCACGCGCTTCATCGGCCCGAAAGGGACCGTCATCGCCGAGTTTCCGGCCGGGACCTCCGACTCGGACGGTGCCACCGCCGAACTCGAGATCCTGCGTGGCGACCTGGCGGAGCTCCTGGTCGGTCGCACGACGGATGACACCGAGTACCGGTTCAGCGATCGCATCACCGCGCTGCGCAACGTCGGCGACGAAGGCGGCGTCTCGGTGACCTTCGAGCATGCCGCCGACGAACGATTCGACCTGGTCGTCGCCGCCGAGGGGATCGGGTCGAGCACACGTCGACTCGTCTTCGGCGACGAGCCGAAGATCCGCTCTCTCGGACTCGAGACGACCTACGCGACAATCCCGCGCACGGATCGAGACGACGACTGGTCGCGGCGGTACAACGCCCCGGGCGGCCGTTCGATCACGCTCAGGCCCGACACGCACGGCACCGTTCGGGCTGCGATGTCCTTCGTCACCGACCCGACGCAGGAGCGAGACGGCTCGGAACGACGGACGGTCGACGAACAGCGTGCCCGCCTGCGCGCGACGTTCGAGGATGCCGGCTGGGAGGCGGCGCGGGTGCTCGACGGCCTCGATGAGGCGGACGATCTGTACTTCGACTCGATCGGCCAGGTCCACGCCCCGCGCTGGTCGAACGGCCGCGTCGCCCTGGTCGGGGATGCCGCGTATTGTGCTTCTCCGGTCAGCGGGATGGGCACGAGCCTGTCGCTCACCGGCGCCTACGTGCTTGCCGGGGAGCTGGCATCCCATGTCGACCCTCGGGACGCATTCCGCGGATACGAACGCATCATGCGGCCCTATGTCGATCAGGCTCAGCGGCTTCCCCCCGGAGTCCCGCGGATCGCGCATCCGAAGTCCCGAGCGGGCATCGCCCTGCTCGGGCTCGCCGTCCGACTGGCGTCGACGCCGGCGGGGAGCAAGCTCGGCGCACGATTTTCCACCCCGCCCGCCGACAAGATCGACCTGCCGGACTACCGTCACCTGGAGTAGAAGCATCGGCAGTAGGGAGATCGCTGATGGACACCCGCTACGAGGAGCGACACGCATGAGGACCCTGCACGTCGGACTCAGAGTCGCCGACCGCGACAAGTCGCTCGGCTTCTATCGCGCGCTGGGCTACGAGGTCGTCGGCGCCGTTCCCGACACGCCGCTCGGACACCTCACCATGCTGAAGCTGCCGCAGGACGAGTTCGTCACCATCGAGCTCGTGTCCGACGCCCCGGCGGGCAGCGCGGACAGCGCGGGCGTCGCAGGCGGCCTCAGTCACCTCGTCGTCGCCGTCGAGTCACTCGACGACACCATCGCTCAGCTTGCGGCCAGCGAAATCCGCGCACAGAACACGTCGCCCCCGGCCGGCCCGGATGCGATCCGAACCTCGCACATCACCGACCCCGACGGCCACCCCATCGAACTGGTGCAGTGGCCACGCGGGCATTCCGCGGGAATGACGGATGCCGACTTCGCGGACGCATGACGGCCGTTGCGCCGGAGCCGGGCGGCCTCAGTCCCCCGCGAGGATGTAGCCCCTCGAGGCGTCACGACGTCGGGTCGGCGACACTCCGACTGATGTCTCGCCAGGCTTCGTCGCTGGCCGCGAGCTCCTGTGCCGCCTGCTGCGCCAACGGCACGGCATCCGCACCGAAGAGGATTCGGGTGGGTGCATCGGCCCGCGCCCGCCCCAGACCGCGCGAACTTCCCGTCACGAACCACACCCTCGGCACGGTCGTGCCTCGCTCAGCTGACCGTCGCGTACGACACCACGCGATAGCGCAGGTGGGTGACGCCGGGTGCATCGAGAACGCGGACGAGTTCGAGCTCGATCCGGTCGTCGCCGAACAGCCTCCGCCCCATCCCGAGAACCACCGGGATCAGGTGGATCTGCAGCTCGTCGAGCAGGCCCTCCCGCAGCAGCGACTGCGCGAGATCCGCGCCGTGCACCATGACGTCCGCATCCCCGGCGGCGGCTTTGGCCTCGCGCATCGCCGTCGACGCGTCGGGCGCATAGTGCACCCAGTCGCTTTCGGGTTCGGGCGGGATGCCGTGCGTGGGCACGAAGATCGGTACCCCGTGATGGTCGCCGTGCCACCGATCGGCGTAGTCGAACGTCTTGCGTCCGACGACGACCGCACCCGTGGCCATCGACTCGGCGAAGACCTCGCCACTCAGACCCGGCGGGTCGAAGTGCGGATAGCCGGAGATCGGGTCACCGAGCCACTCGTGCAACCGGGTGCCCCCGGATCCGAGCCCGGCGCCCGGACCGTCCTCCGGGCCGGTGATGAATCCATCGAGCGACATCGACATGTAGAGCACGGACTTCGACATGCGGTCTCCTTCACCAGGACCTTCCGCGCCGTCGATGGCGCTCAGCTCGAAGGTATCGCCGCGCCGTAGATGGATGTCCAGTTACCGAACGCGGCGATCGGATCGTCGCCGCGGCTCACGGCATCCGCCATCGACACGGTGCGGACCTCTCCGCTGCCCGGGTCGTAGAACTGCAGCTGATCGCCCGCGTGTCCCACGAGCAGCACGTAATGGTTGGGTAGGTTCCAACGGCCGCTGCCGCCGACCAGGAACGGAACCGGGGTTCCCGCGTCGACCGCGGCGACGGCACGATCGACGAGTTCTTGAGGGTCGCTCTTCGGCCCGATGTCGTCGTAATCCATGTCGACGTCGGTGCCGAGCACCCGGCTCACCTCGCTGCCGTATCCCCAGGGGGCTGAGCCGAACGCTGCGCCCGGGAAGAAAGTGCCGCGGTTCGTTTGGATCCGGATCTGATCCTGCAGGTACGTCAGGCGATCCGTCGTCGTGCCCCCGATCACGGGCAGCTGGTCGATGTACGGCACGTCGGACACATAGGAAGGAACGTGCCCGTCGACGAACTCTCCGTTCGAGATCAGCAGCGCGAGGAACGGATCGCGCTGAGCCGCCAGCATCAGCAGCGCAGCGGATCCGCACGTGGTTCCGGTCTTCTGCGCGATCGGGGTACCGTCGGCGGTGAAGAGCCCTGCGCCGCTCGCCGCGGCGTCGTCTGTGACGCCGGTCAAGCCGAGTCCGGCGACCTTGCTCACCTGATCGGATGTCATCCCTTTCAGCCTGCTCGCGAGGGACAGCGTGAGGGGCAGCCCCGCACCCGTGGCCAATGCGGAGAGGATGACCTGCCGTTCGTCGGGCGTGCGGGCGCCGTCGAGAGCGGCATCGAGCTGCGCGCGCTCCTGGGGGCTCAGCTTGTCGCGGGCGGCGACGTAGGCCGCCCATTCTGCATCCGACACGACGGCGCGATCGGGATCGCCGACGCCGTCGACCAGGGCCAGGACGGCATCGGCCGTGGTCGTCGTGGCGGACGGGGGCAGGTCGGACAGTCGGGCGTAGCCCGCGGCATCGCCGAAGGCCGGCCCCAGTGGACGCTCGGCCGCCAACACGGCCGCGAAGGCATCACGGCATCCGATCAGCGCCGTCTTGGCGGCGTCGTAGATGTCGAGCACGCGCTGCATGCCGGCCGCGCACTGCTCGTCGGTCCACTCGGCGGCACCGTCCGGGCCGGCGAGCTGCATCGCACTGCTCTGGGCGGTCTCGACGTCGGCCGCGTGACGGTCCAGTGAGGTCTGTCCGACGTCGAGGGCGGATGCGTAGGTCTTCAGGGCCGCGCTGATGATGCCGATGCCTTTCGACTCGAGCATCGCGAGGCTGGTGAACGCCCGCGTGCGGACGGCGTCGGCGCGACCGGCATCCGCGTTCATCGCCGTTTCGATCTGCGACGCGCGAGTGTCGAGTGTCGTCTTGAGTGCGGCGAGGTCGAGGGCGATGTCATCGAGGGCTTCAGCGCTGGACTGCACGTCTGTCGGCGATCCGTCGGGCCGTTGCAGGTGATCGCCGGTCCACGATGATGCGGCGTCGTGAAGGCCGTCGACCGCCATCATCAGCTCGAACTCGCTGGGCAGCTGGATGTACAGACCACGGTCCTGAAATCCGGCAGCGAGCATCTCGCACGCGTCGTGGCGCTCCTGCAGATTCATCGCCGCTCCTCGGCGAGGCCGCTGATCAGGCGCAGCACCTGTCCCACGCGCTCGAGATCGCCGTCTGCGTGTGCGACCGTGGCCAGTCGGCGCAGTAGGGAGCGCACCGCATCCCGGCCCTGGGCGGGACCGTCGACGATCGCGCTCCCCAGATCGAGCACCGCCGGCACGCCCGCGAGCCGCACCGCCTCGGCGAGCCTGCGGATCGTGGGCCAGGTCACACCGGCGCCGCCGAGCGCGATCGCCCACCGCGCAACGTCGGCGGGTGAGAGGTCGCGGCTCAGGACGGCGGTCATCAGCGAGGCCTCGGTTCTGGAGCCGGCGATGTCACCATGGTGCCGTCGAGTGTCCCGAACGCAGCCAGGTCGGCCTCCACCTTGATCGCGACATCCGACATGCCGTCGCCGGCGGCCTGGAGCTCCTTCGACCAGCTCGTCACGGCTTCGGCGGTCTCGTCGCTGACTCCGCTGCCGACCCCGGTGATCACGAACGCCCGGCTGTGGCCGACCCACTCCGCCGAGATCGTGCGGATGCCGGCCACGGCCGACTGGACCGCGGCCGCCTGCACATCCACCCCGTCCGACACGTCACCTCCCGATGCGACACCGTGCGCCCTTGAATCCTGTCAGCCGATGTCGGATACGCCCATGGGGACAATCCCCCATGG
>CAXTES010000066.1:0-14779 GCA_964243215.1 uncultured Microbacterium sp.
GGCGCATGGCGCGGCCCGCAGCGTCGCTGCGCAGATTCCACTCCGGCGATCCCGGCGCCGCCTCCGGGAGGCAGCGTTTGCAGGCTCGGTAACCGGCGGAGCGGGCGGCGGCGCTGGTCGGGAAGAACGTGACGTTCGCGGCCTTGGGCGTCCGCGCCGGGCAGCTGGGACGACAGTAGATGCCGGTGGATCGCACCGCCGTCACGAACTGCCCGTCGAAGCGCCGGTCTCGCGATTCGATGGCGCGGTATCGCTCGTCGAATGTCATCGGGATGCTCACGGACTCCAGCCTGTCACGCCCCGGCGACACCCTCTGGCGGAAATCGGACACGGCCCTGTCCGCCCGCGGATGCCACCGGCGCCGCTACCGTGAAACCGTGACTGAACGCGAATACGACCTGATCGTGATCGGAGCAGGCGCCGTCGGCGAGAACGTCGCGGACCGGGCCGTGCAGGGCGGGCTCAGAACCGTCATCGTCGAGGCGGAGCTGGTCGGCGGCGAATGCTCGTACTGGGCCTGCATGCCGTCCAAGGCCCTGCTGCGAAGCGGGGCGGCGGTGCGGGCGGCCGAAGCCGTCGACGGGGCGAAGCAGGCCGTGACCGGTTCGCTCGACGTGGAGGGGGTGCTGCGGCGGCGCGATCACATCACCCACGAATGGCAGGATGCCTCGCAGGTCGCCTGGCTCGACGGCGCCGGCATCGAGCTCGTCCGAGGGCATGCCCGGTTCATCGGCCCGAAGCGGATCGAGGTGACCGCTGGCGACGGGTCCGTGACATCCCTGACGGCGACGCATGCCGTCGCGGTGTGCACCGGGTCGGCCGCGCTGCTGCCGGACACACCGGGCCTGAAGGACGTCGACCCCTGGACGAGCCGGGAAGCCACCAGTGCGCATCGGATCCCGGCATCCCTGGCCATCATCGGCGGCGGAGTCGTCGCCGCCGAGATGGCCACCGCGTATGCCGGATTCGGCACGGCGGTCACGGTGCTGTCGCGCTCGGGCCTGCTCGGGGCCATGGAGCCGTTCGCCGGCGAGATGGTGCAGCAGTCGCTGCGGGCTCTGGGGGCGGCCGTCCTCACCGGCGTCGAGGTGACCGAGGCGCGCCGCACCGAGGACGGCGTGATGCTGACCCTGTCCGAGGGCGGCCCCGTGCTCGCCGAGAAGGTGCTGGTGGCGACGGGCCGCGTGCCGCGCACCGGCGACCTCGGGCTCGACACGATCGGACAGCAGCCGGATGCCTGGCTCGACGTCGACGACACGATGCTCGTGCGCGGCACCGACTGGCTCTACGCCGTCGGGGACGTGAACCACCGGGCGCTGCTGACCCACCAGGGCAAGTACCAGGCACGCGCTGCCGGCGACGTCATCGCCGCTCGCGCGAAGGGTCGGGAGGTGGATGACGCACCGTGGGGCGCCCACGTCGCGACGGCCGACCACGAGTGCGTGCCCCAGGTCACCTTCACCGATCCGGAGGTGGCATCCGTCGGGCTCACCGAGGCCGCCGCCCGCAAGGCGGGACGCAGCATCCGCGTGCTCGACTACGACACGGCGTCGGTCGCCGGGGCGTCGGCGTACTCGGACGAGTATGCCGGCAAGGCCCGGGCGATCGTCGACGAGGAGCGCGGCGTCCTCATCGGTGCGACGTTCGTCGGACCCGAGGTCGCCGAGCTGCTGCACTCGGCCACGATCGCCGTCGTCGGCGAGGTGCCGATCGACCGGCTGTGGCACGCGGTGCCGTCGTATCCGACCGTCAGCGAGGTGTGGCTGCGCTGGCTCGAGACCTACGGGCGCCCCGCGACCTGAGCGCGTGGCGCGTGTTGGCGAGCCGCGTCAGTGGAAGAAGTGCCGCTCGCCGGTGAAGAACATCGCGACGCCGTACTGGCGCGCGAGCGCGATCGTCTCGTCGTCGCGCACCGATCCGCCCGGTTGCACGATCACCGAGACTCCGGCATCCATCAGCACTTGCGGTCCGTCCGAGAACGGGAAGAAGGCGTCGGATGCCGCGACCGAGCCCGCGGCACGATCGCCGGCGCGCTCGACGGCGAGCCGGCACGAGTCGACGCGGTTGACCTGACCCATGCCGATTCCCACCGTCGCGCCGGCCTTGGCCAGCACGATCGCGTTCGACTTGACGGCCCGACAGGCCTTCCACGCGAAGATGAGGTTGGTCATCCCGTCGTGGTCTGGTCGGTCGCCCGAGACCAGTTCCCAGCCCGTCGCGACCGAATCGACGTCGTCGCCGAAGCGGTCTGCATCCTGCAGCAGCAGGCCGCCGGAGACCAGCCGCACGTCCATGCGCTCCTGCTGCCAGTCGGCCGGCAGCTGCAGCACACGCAGATTCCTCTTCAGCGCGAACAGCTCGAGGGCACCCGGCTCGTAGTCGGGTGCGACGATGACCTCGGTGAAGATGTCGCGGAGGTTCTCGGCCATCTTCATCGTCACGGTGCGGTTCGCCGCGATGACCCCGCCGAACGCCGACACCGGGTCGCACTCGTGCGCGCGAAGGTGGGCGCTGGCGATCGGGTCGAGCGCGTTGCGTGCCGTCACGGCGATGCCGCACGGATTCGCGTGCTTGATGATCGCCACGGCGGGCGCCACCATGTCGAACGCGGCCCGCAGCGCGGCATCCGCATCCACGTAGTTGTTGTACGACATCTCCCTGCCCTGCAGCTGCGTCGCCTGCGCGATACCGTGCCCGCCCACGCGCGTATAGATGGCGGCGCGCTGGTGCGCGTTCTCGCCGTATCGCAGGGTCGACAGCCGCTCGGCCTTGATCGTGAGGTGCTGGGGCAGATCCGCCTCGGCGAGCGTGCCCTCGGCGAACCAGGTCGCGACGGCGCGATCGTACTGCGCGGTGTGGGCGAACGCGCGGGCGGCCAGCTCGCGCCGCTGCGCGAGCGTCGTGCCGCCGGTGCCGAGCGCGTCGACGATCGCCGGATACGCCTCGGGCGACACCACGATCGCGACATTGGCGTAGTTCTTGGCCGACGCGCGGACCATCGCCGGGCCGCCGATGTCGATCTGCTCCACGACATCGTCGCCCTCGGCACCGGACGCGACGGTCTGCACGAAGGGGTACAGGTTCACCACGACCAGCTCGAACGGCGCGATGTCCAGCTCGGCGAGCTGTCGCTCGTGGTCCTCGAGGCGCAGGTCGGCCAGCAGTCCGGCGTGCACCTTGGGATGCAGCGTCTTGACGCGCCCGTCGAGCGACTCGGGGAATCCCGTGACGGATGCGACGTCCGTCACGTCGAATCCGGCCGCGCGGATGGTCGCCGCGGTCGACCCGGTCGAGACGATCTCCACACCGGCCCCGGCCAGTGCCTCGGCCAGCCGCAGCAGGTCGGTCTTGTCGCTGACCGAGACCAGCGCGCGGCGGATGGCGACCAGGTCGCGGTCTCGGTACTCGGTCGAGTCGTGGCTGGGCGCTGCCATGCGGATTGGCTCCCGGGTCGAGGCGGTCAGGATGCCGCGGGCGTCGCGGACGCCGTGGCCAGGTCGAGGTCACCGGTGGCGACACGTCGCACCACGTCGATGAGCAGGCGTCGTTCGACGGGCTTGATGCGGGCGTGCAGCGACCGCTCGTCGTCGCCGGGCAGCACCGGCACGCGCTCCTGCGCGAGGACGGGGCCGGTATCGACCCCGTCATCGACGACGATGACGCTGGCACCGGTCTGCGACACGCCGGCCGCGAGCGCGTCGCGGACGCCGTGCGCGCCCGGGAACTCGGGCAGGTAAGCGGGATGCGTGTTGATGATGCGGGGACGCCAGGCGTGGACGACGGACGGCGGGAGGAGGCGCATCAGGCCGCTGAGCACCAGCAGATCGGGCTGCCAGACATCCAGCTGCGCGGCGAGTTCCTGTCCCCAGTCCTCCCGCGAGTCGAAGCGCTCCCACGGCACGACGAAGGTCGGCATCCCGAAGTAGGCGGCGTGGCCGAGCCCCTCGGCTTCGCGGTCGGCGCCCACCACGACGACGCGCGCGGAGTAGGTGTCGTCGTCCGCGGCCTCGAGTAGGGCCCGCAGGTTCGAGCCGGCGCCGGAGATGAGCACGGCGACCTGGAGCACGCCGTCAGTCTACCGGGGGCAGCGGGGCGGGCCTGTGGCGTCCGAGCGTCGCCGGATCCGGCAGCGCGATCGGTGCGGTTACGACCTCGGGCTCGTCGAGGTCGGCCTCGCTCGGCGCCTCGGCCCCGTCATCCTGTTCGACGCGCGCTCGCAACTCGTCCAGCAGAGCGCCCGATGCCTCGATCGGTGCGTGCTCTGCCGGCTGCTCCAGCGCGCGCCGGCGCTTCGTCGAATCCCGCTTCGGCTTCCGCTCCGGTTTCGGCTTCCGCTTGGCGGTGCGCGTCGTCAGCAGCACGATCGCCGCTCCGATCAGGATCTCGACGCCGACCGCGAGCGCGACGGGGCCGGCCGCCGGCCCCACCTCGGCCAGTCGTCCGGGTCCGAGCGATCCGGATGCCAGGAACGCCAGGAGCGCCGCGCCCCCCGCCCCGATCAGAGCGATCCCGACGGCGATGACGGACAGCGCCCCGACGGGCTTCGCGGGCCGCGCCAGCTCCGGCTCCGGCTCCGGCATCCGCTCGGGCTCACGATCGGGGATGAGGCCGACCAGAGCAGGAGGGACCGGCACGGCAGCCGCATCCGGCGACCCGGAATCCCGATCCGGACCACTCCCGGCGCCACCCGTATCAGCGACCCGGCCGCGCACCGCCCATCCGGCTACGCCCCCAATCACGATCGGTACGACCGCGATCGCGAGCAGCCACGTCGACGTGACCTCCGGCACGGCGCCCAGCAGCGGAATCGCGGGCACGACGGACAGCTGCGTGCCGGCCGGCGACACGGCGGTGCCGGTGCCCAGCGCGAAGCCCGGACCGGCCAGGAATGCGATCGCCCACACGATGAGGGTGGGCAGGTACGCCAGCTGGCCGAGGGTGATGACGGTCGCGCCGAGCACGTCGACGTGTCCCGTCTCGAACAGGGCGATCACGTCGCCGCCGCGCACCACGAGGGCCGCGACGACGGCGAGGGCGCCGGCGCCGACGAGTCCTGTCACCGCGACGGCGCCGCCGCGCGCGATGAGCCCGGGAACCAGCGCCCAGGTGCCCGGCAGCGCGTCGACCCGGTCGTGCAGGCGGTCGACGAGTCCGCCATCGCCTTCGCACCACGCCGTGACGAGCGCGCCGCTCAGCGCCGGCAGCGCGTAGACGGCCGTGGGAAGCAGCACCGCCTGCCACACCTGGGCGGCTGCGATCGGGTTGCTACTCGTCAGCCCGATGACCGCGGCGAGCGCCGCCACCACGAGCGTTCCGGTCCCGACCCCGGTGACCCAGGCGCCCGCACGAGCCGCGCGCGCCCCGGAACGCGCCGCGAAGATCGCCGTGAATGCCGCGAACGCCAGCGGTGTCAGCGAAAGAGTGAAGGATGCCGCGTCCGCGCTCATGCCGGTGGCGGCGAGGTACTCTCCCGGCAGCTGGATCGACAGCGGCACGAAGTGCCCGAGCTGCCAAACCGTTCCGGAGGCGGGCCAGAGCGCCTGCCACGCCGGATCGCCGATGCCGAACACCCACAACAGCGTCAGCGGTGCGAGCGCGACGGCGACGCCGGCCGCGACGGCGATGATCGCGTCGAAGGCGGCGAGAACGACCACGAGAAGGCGTTGCATGCGCTTTCCACGCTACCCACGGGGCCCGCCGGGACCGGTCGGGCGCGCTGGCGGCCGCAGGATGCAGACCCCGCTGTCGACAGCGATGGTGTCCATCGCCTCCACCTCGGATCTCGAACCCGGCGCGGGGCCACCAGTACCGCCCTCGATGCTGTCGGATGCGACGATGAGCTTCCATCGAGAACAGGAGGCCTCACCGTGAAGCTCTACTCCGATTTCGCCCAGCGTCGCACCTTTCAGATCGTCGGCGACGTGATCGCACTCGGCATCCTGATCCTCGGCATCGTCGGGGCGGTGACGGTTTCCAGCGCCATCGCCGCTCTGTCAGCGGTCGGCCAGCGCGTGGCCCGATCCGGATCGGACTTCGCGTCCGCGATGACCGACATCGGCGACAACCTGTCGGGTGTACCCATCATCGGCGACGGCATCCGAGCGCCCTTCGACGGCGCGAGCAACGCCGGCGCCACGCTCGCGACGGCAGGAAGCAACCTGCAGCAGGGTGTGCAGACGCTCGCGGGGCTCACCGGATGGACGATCGCCGTACTCGTCGTCCTCGTCGTGGGCCTCGCGTGGGTGCGGCCCCGACTCGTCGGGGCCGTCCGACGCGCTACGGATGCACGCCTCGCCGCGTCGCCGGATGCATGGGACCTGCTGGCATTCCGGGCGCTTGCCGCACGCGGCGTGCAACAGGTGGTCGACGTGCATCCCGACGCGGTCGGCGCATGGCGCCGCGGTGATGAGGCCGTCATCCACCGCCTGGCCGCGCTCCAGGTGGCGGCCTCGGGGGTTCGCCTGGATGCCGGAACCCCTCGCAACGAGGACCGCCGTGCATCGGACGGCAGACCGCGGAGGTGACGCCAGACGGCGGGGGTGACGGCGGTTGGGATGACGGCGGGGGAAGGCGAACACGGCCCTAGAAGGCCGAACCCGGCCCTTCCGTCCTTCTTCAGCCGTCACCGCCTTCTTCAGCCGTCACCGCCTTCTTTGGCCGTCATCGCATTTTCAGCCGTCTCCGCCTTCTCTCGCGGTCATCGCCCTCGCCGGCCCTCTCCCGGGGCGCGGACGGCATGCGCGATGGCGGGCGCGCAAGGCAGATGCGACGGCTGAGTCAGCCTTCGACGGGCTCGAGCACGAACACCGCGATCTGCCGGTCGGTCCGCTTCTGATAGTTGTCGTAGTCCGGCCACGCCTCCGTGGCCCGCTTCCACCACTGTGCGCGCTCGTCCCCCGCCAGCTCGCGCGCGAGGTAATCGCGCTTCACCTGGCCGTCCTGCAGCTCGACGTGCGGGTTCTTCGCCACGTTCCAGTACCACGCCGGCGCCTCGGGTGCGCCGCCCTTCGACGCGACGACGGCGTAGCGGCCGTCGTGCTCGACGCGCATCAGCGCGGTCTTGCGCACGCCACCGGACTTCGCCCCGATCGTGGTCAGCACGATGATCGGCTTACCGCGCAGCGTGTTGGCTTCGGCGCCGTCGGATGCCTCGTACGTCTCGGCCTGGGTGCGAGCCCACTCGGCCGTGCTCGGCTTGTACTCTCCCTCGAGCGGCATCAGAGCGCTTCGACGATCTCCCGCATGAGGTCCGCCGTCTCGGACGGCGTTCTGCCGACCTTTACACCGGCGGCCTCGAGGGCCTCTTTCTTGGCCTGGGCGGTGCCGGCCGAACCAGACACGATCGCGCCGGCGTGGCCCATCGTCTTGCCCTCGGGTGCGGTGAATCCCGCTACGTAGCCGACGACCGGCTTGGTCACGTTCGCCCGGATGAAGTCGGCCGCACGCTCCTCGGCATCCCCGCCGATCTCGCCGATCATCACGATCGCCTTCGTCTCGGGGTCGGCCTCGAACGCGGCGAGCGCGTCGATGTGCGTCGTGCCGATGATCGGGTCGCCGCCGATGCCGATCGCAGTCGAGAACCCCAGGTCGCGCAACTCGAACATCATCTGGTACGTCAGCGTCCCCGACTTCGAGACGAGCCCGATCGGACCCTTGCCGGTGATGTTGGCGGGCGTGATGCCCACCAGCGACTCGTCGGGCGTGATGATGCCGGGGCAGTTCGGCCCGATGATGCGGGTCGCGTCGCCCTTGGACTGCGCGTACGCCCATGCCTCGGCGGTGTCGCCGATCGGCACGCCCTCGGTGATCACCACGAGCAGCGGGATCTCGGCGTCGATGGCCTCGATCATGGCGTCCTTGGTGAACGGGGCGGGGACGAACACGATCGAGACATCCGCCCCGGTCTCGGCCATCGCCTCGGCCACCGATCCGTACACCGGCAACTCGACGGCGTTGCCGGCTCGATCGGTGTGCGACACGGTCGTGCCGGCCTTGCGGGCGTTGACCCCGCCCACAACCTGCGTTCCCGCCTTGAGCATCAGCGCGGTGTGCTTGGTGCCCTCGCCGCCGGTGATGCCCTGGACGATGACCTTGGAGTCTTTATTGAGGAAGATCGACATGGCTGTGCAGTCCTTCGGATCGTGCGGCGGCGGCAGGCGGCGTCAGGCGGATGCGGCGAGCTCGGCCGCCTTGTCGGCGCCGACGTCCATCGTGTCGGCGAGCGTCACGAGCGGATGCGCGTAGTCGCGGAGGATAGCGCGCCCCTCCTCCACCCGGTTGCCGTCCAGGCGCACGACGATCGGTTTGGACGCGGTGTCGCCGAGGGTGTTCAGCGCCCCGACGATGCCGTTGGCGACCGCGTCGCACGCCGTGATGCCGCCGAAGACGTTGACGAAGACGCTCTTGACCTGGTCGTCGCCGAGGATGACGTCCAGGCCCGCCGCCATGACCGACGCCGAGGCGCCCCCGCCGATGTCGAGGAAGTTCGCCGGCTTGACACCGTTGTGCCGTTCGCCGGCGTAGGCGACGACGTCGAGGGTCGACATGACCAGTCCCGCGCCGTTGCCGATGATGCCGACCTCACCATCGAGCTTGACGTAGTTGAGGTCGTTCGCCTTGGCCTTGGCCTCGAGGGGGTCGGCGGCCGCCTTGTCCTCGAGCTGTTCGTGTTCGGGATGCCGGAAGTCGGCGTTTTCGTCGAGCGTGATCTTGCCGTCCAAGGCGATGATTCGTCCGTCGGTGGACTCGATGAGCGGGTTGACCTCGACCAGCGTGGCATCCTCGCCCTGGTACACCGCGTACAGCTTCACGAACACATCGGCGACCTTCGCCGCGAGGTCGTCGTCGAAGTTCGCGGCCTTCGCGATCGCGAGCGCCGTGGCCTCGTCGATGCCGGTGAGCGGATCCACCTCGATACGGGCGAGCGCCTCGGGCTTCTCGACGGCCAGCTGCTCGATCTCCATCCCGCCCTCGACGCTCGCGAGGGAGAGATACGAGCGGTTCGCACGGTCCAGCAGCACCGAGAAGTAGAACTCGCGGGCGATGCTCGCGCCGGCTGCGACCATCACCCGGTGCACGGTGTGGCCTTTGATGTCGAGCCCGAGGATCGCCTCGGCCGCCGCGAACGCCTCATCCGGCGTCTTGGCCACCTTCACGCCGCCAGCCTTGCCGCGCCCGCCGGTCTTGACCTGCGCCTTGACCACCACGAGGCCGCCGAGCTTCTCTGCGGCTGCCCGCGCCTCCTCCGGCGTGTCCGCGACGATTCCGGCGAGCACCGGCACGTCGTACTTGTCGAAGAGGTCGCGTGCCTGGTACTCGTAAAGATCCACAGGAGTCCTTCGCTGAGGCGAATGCGGGGGGAGATCGCGACGGCTGCGTCTCGACGTCGACGGGTCGACCGATCCCCCAGCCTAGTACGGGCGCCCCGCGCGGCCCGACCCGGTCACCTGCGCCGGTTCGGCACCTGCTCCAGGTCGCGAAGCGCCGGCCCTTCGATGCGCGTGCCGTCGGGTTGGAAGCGGGATGCGTGCAGCGGACAGTCCCATGTGCAGTCCGCGTCGTTCCAGTTGAGCACGCCGCCCAGATGCGTGCACACGGCGCTGACCGCGCGCGTCGTGCCGTTCACGGTCGACACGGCCACGGGATGACCGGCCCGCTGCGCGACGACTCCCTGCCCCTCGGCGGGCCGCGGTACCGGGACCGGCGTCGTCTCGGCCCCCAGCCACCCCTGGGCCAGGGCGGCGCCGACCTGACCGTTCTCGACGATGCCGCGTCCGATGTCGGCGGGCATCGTCATCCGCGTGGCGATCGCCACCATCCATCGCGGCCGTTCGCGCCACGGCACCTTCTGGATCTCGGCGGCGATGCGCAACGCCGCGGCGGGGCCGTTGGCCAGTCCCCACTTGTTGAAGCCGGTGGCGAATCGGATGCGACCGAAGCCCCGCGGCATCCCACCGACGAACGGCACGAGGTTATGGGACTCGTAGTCCTGCGCCGACCAGCGGTGCACCTCGGCCGCGTCGGGCACGTACCGCCGGGTCCATTCGACGATCGCGTCGACGCGTGCTCGTTCGTCGTGGACACGGCCCACCGGGTGGCCGCCGCCGCCCACCACGAGTTGCACGCCCGCCGGTCCGTCGGCCGCGCTGACCGGCCGGATCGACCGGTTGGGATCGTCGACGGACAGGAACATGCCCGGCGGGATGGTCCGGTCGGTCCGGAAGGACACGCAGTACGAGCGCAGCCCGCGGGTCTTGGCGAAATACAGGCCGCGATCGATGATCGGTGTCGCCGTGGCCAGCACGATGTCATCGGCGTAGGCGGACCCCGACGCGGTGTCCACGCGGCCGTGCGGTAGGGCGTGCACCCCGGTGACGCGGGTTTCCGGATGCAGGGTGCCGCCCAGCGCCAGGAATTCCCGCGCCAGGGCGTCCGCGAGCGCGACCGGATCGATCGCGATCTGGTCGTCAAGCGCGACGCCGCCGGCGAACGGGAAGGGATGCTGCGCGTCGTCGGGGGACTGCACCCGGCGCACCGGCAGCCCGGCCTCGTGCGCCGCGTCGAACTCCGCGTCGACCGCGTCGAGTCCTGCGGCGTCGTTCGCGTAGGTGTAGGCGGTCTGCCGGGTGTACGAGACGCCCGCGGTGTCGGCGAAGTCGGTCACCCAGTCGAGGCCGTCACGATTCGCGTCGACGTAGGCGCGCACCAGCGCCGCCGGGTGGAACCGTCGCATCCTCGACAGCACCCTGCCCTGCAGCAGCGACACCTTGCCGGTGTTGCCGCCGGTGGCGAGCTGCGCCACCTGACCGGCGTCGATGAGTGCCACGTCCCGGCCCGCGCGGGCGAGGATCAGCGCGGTCGACAAGCCGGTGATCCCGGCACCGACGACGATCGCATCGTGGTGGGCCTGCGCCACGAACGGTGTTCCGGCGGCCGGCGTGCGCCCGGCTCTCCACAGTGACTCCATGACGTCAGTCAAGCCGTCGCATCCGGCGGTTTCAACAGGTTGACATCCCCGGGCCGCGGATGCGGCGACGGCTAGGCTCTCGGCCATGAGCGACACCGCGTCACCGTCCGCCGCGCGCAACGCGGTGGTCGCCGCCGCGCTGGATCTCTTCGTCCGCCACGGCTTCGAGGCGACGTCGGTGGAGCAGATCGCGCAGGCGGCCGGGGTGTCCCGCTCGACGTTCTTCCGCCAGTTCCGTCGCAAGGAGGACGTGGTCTTCGCCGACCACGAGCTCATCCTCGCCGAGCTGCGGGCGTTCCTCGGCGACGCGCACGACGACCCGTGGGCCGCGGTGTGCGAAGCGTCCGAGCGCGCCTTCCGACACTTCGCCGCCGACCCGGCGCTCGCACAGCGCCGATACGAGGTGGTGCGCGGCGAGCCGGTGCTGCGCGAGCGCGAGATCGTCGCAGTGTTCGGCTACGAGAAGCTGTTCGACGACTATCTTCGGCGGGCACTGCCCGGGCTGGATCCGGTGGATGCCGTCGGCTTCGCCGCCCTGGTCACCGCGGTGCACAATCACGTGCTGCGACGGCTGCTGCGCGGCGACGACGTGTCACCCGAGACCCTGCGCGAGGCGCTGGACCGGGCTCGCAGCCGGTTCGGCGTGGCGGACGACCTCGGTCCGTCGCACGACGACGTCGTCGTGGCGGTGTTCCCCCGCGCGATGCCGACCGCGGAGGTCGCGCGACGGCTGCGCGGCGAACTGTCCGGCTGAGATGGCACCGCGTCTCAGCGCATCCGGCACTCAGTGTCACCGGCGGTAGACTCGCGGCATGGCCGCGGACTTCACCCCTCAGCCCGGACGCCGCGTCGACCGGTACGACCTGACGCAGCGTCGTGAACCGGATTACTACGGGGTCTTCATCGACATCCCCGACGCCGACCGCGCGGCGTGGGACCGCGCGAAGGCGTTCGCGGACGAGGTGCTGCCGGTCATCGACGAGTACTGGGACCGCGGCGAGTACAACGTCGCGTTCGCGCGCCGGATGGGCGAACTGGACCTGTTCTCCGACGGCATCCGGCACGACGGGCTGACGTCGCTCTCGCCGCTGGGGGCGGGCCTGGTCAACATGGAGATCTCGCGCGGCGACGGCTCGATGGGCACGATCCTCGCGGTGCAGGGTGGCCTCGCGCTGCGCACGCTCGCGCTGTTCGGCAGCGACGAGCAGAAGAGCCGATACCTGCAGCCGGTCGCCCGTGGCGAGGTGCTGGCGGCGTTCGCGCTGACCGAGCCCGACCACGGCTCCGACTCGGTGTCGCTCGAGACGACGGCCAGGCGCATCGACGGCGGCTGGGTGCTCGACGGGGTGAAGAAGTGGATCGGCAACGGCGCGTCCGGCGGGATCACGTTCGTCTGGGCCCGCATCGACGACTCCGGCGCCGACGACCACGGCGACGTGCGCTGCTTCCTCGTGCCGCAGGACACACCCGGTTACGACGGCGCGCCGATCCGCGGCAAGACGTCGCTGCGGGCCATCCACCAGGCCCTCATCACGCTGACCGACGTGCACCTGCCTCCTGACGCGCTGCTGCCGGGTGCACGTACGTTCAGGGATGCGTCCACGGTGCTGTACGCGACCCGCTCGGGCGTCGCCTGGTCGGCGCTCGGGCACGCGACCGCCTGTTATGAGGCGGCGCTGAGCTACGCGCAGCAGCGCGTGCAGTTCGGCAAGCCGCTGGCGAAGTTCCAGATGGTGCAGGAACGCCTCGCGCAGATGCTCGAGGAATTGACCGCGATGCAGCTGTACTGCCGCAGGCTGGCGGACCTCGAAGCGTCCGGCGGGCTGCGGCCGACCCAGGCGTCACTGGCGAAGTATCACAACACCCGCGCCGCGCGCCGCATCGCGTCGACCGCTCGCGACATGCTCGGCGGCAACGGCATCCTGCTCGAGCATCGCGTCGCGCGGCACATGGCCGACATCGAGTCCATCCACACGTACGAGGGCACCGAGAGCGTGCAGGCGCTGCTGCTCGGCCGCGACATCACCGGTATGAGCGCGTTCGTCTAGCCGCCCGCGCGGGATGACGCAACCCCGGCCCGGCGGGCGGGCCGCCGCCTAGCGTCGGACCATGGCGATGTTCCATAAGGACCCCACGCGCGTGCAGGTCGAGGCATCCGACGTCGCACCGAAGGCGCCGCCGCTGAGCATGTGGGCCGACGGCCTGGGCCGGCTGTCGACGAGGTCGCTGCAGATCCTGATCGTGCTGGGCATCACCGCCCTGCTGGTCATCGCGCTGCGCGAGCTGACACTCGTGACCATCCCCGTGATGCTGGCGCTCATCATCGCGTGCGCGTTCGCGCCGGTGATGTCGTGGATGCGCCGGCACGGCGTCCCGTCGCTGTTGGCGACGATCATCACGATGCTGACGATCGTGATCCTGCTCGGACTCGTCGGCTGGCTCATCGTGTGGGCGGTGGAGAACCAGTGGGATGAGCTGTACGCGCAGGCGCAGCAGGGCTTCACGAACGTGGTGGCCTGGATCAACACGCTGCCGTTCGCCCCCAGCCAGGAGCAGTTGAACGAGTGGGTGAAGGCCGCGCAGGACTTCGTCACCAGCGCACAGTTCGGCAGCGGGGCGCTCGCGACCGCGGGAGTCGTCGCGAATTTCGTCACCGGGATCGTGCTCCTGGTCACAGTGCTGTTCTTCTTCCTCAAAGACGGACCGCGCCTGTGGGAGTTCCTGCTGCGGCCGTTCGAGGGCGCGCACTACGCGCGCGGGCGGCGGATCGGCGAGAAGAGCGTCGTGACGCTCGGGTCGTACATGCGCGGGACGGCGCTGGTGGCGTTCGTGGATGCCGTCGGCATCGGCATCGGTCTGTTCTTCCTGCAGGTGCCGCTGGCGGCGCCCCTGACGGTGCTGGTGTTCCTGCTCGCGTTCATCCCGATCGTCGGCGCGACTCTGGCCGGCATCCTTGCAGCCCTCGTCGCGCTCGTGTCGAACGGACTGGTCAACGCCCTGTTCGTCGTCGGCGTCGTCGTGCTCGTCAACCAGCTCGAGGGCAACTTCCTGCAGCCGTTCCTGATGGGGCGCACGATGGCGTTGCACTCGTTCGTCATCCTGATCGCGCTGACCGTCGGCACCGTGCTCGGCGGCATCCTCGGTGCGGTGCTCGCGGTGCCGATCACCGCG
This sequence comes from uncultured Microbacterium sp., assembly GCA_964243215.1. Classification (GTDB taxonomy): domain Bacteria; phylum Actinomycetota; class Actinomycetes; order Actinomycetales; family Microbacteriaceae; genus Microbacterium. The sequence goes on from CAXTES010000066.1 coordinate 14,138, forward strand.
ACCGCGTGGGGAGCGATCCAGGTGTGGGACGGACCGGATCTGCCCGCGAGGTGGGCGCGACAGAAACGCCCGGAGGGCAAGGAGACGGTGCGTCAGAAGGTGGCCGAGAACTCCATCGACCGCACCCCGGGCGAGCGCTGACCGTAGCGCCGCGCCTCAGGTGAAGATGTCGGCGAGGTCGTAGGTCACCGGCTCTTCGAGCTGCTCGTACGTGCACGACCGGGGATCGCGGTCGGGACGCCACCGGTTGAACTGCGCGGTGTGGCGGAACCGGTCGCCCTCCATGTGCTCGTAGCGCACCTCGACCACTCGCTCGGGGCGCAGTGGGGTGAACGACAGGTCCTTGCCGACGTTCCAGCGGCTGTACTCGGAGCTGCGCGGGGTGCGCGAGCCGCTCTGCTGCGCGGTCGCGGCCCAATTCCAGGGATGCTCGTCGAACGTCGTCACCAGCGGTTGCAGCTCGGTGAACAGCTGTTTGCGCCGCGCCGCGGGGAAGGCGCCGATCACTCCCACCGACGCGAGTGTGCCGTCGTCCTTGTACAGCCCCAGCAGCAGCGAGCCGATGCTGTCGGGACCGCTCTTGTGCACCCGGTAGCCCGCGACCACGCAGTCGGCGGTGCGCTGGTGCTTGATCTTGAACAT
>CAXTES010000067.1:0-14748 GCA_964243215.1 uncultured Microbacterium sp.
TCTGGCGCACTCGGCGGCACGGGAGTGGCCCAGCCCCGGGCCCGCGAAAGCGACTCACTCCGCGCCGAGGATCCGCCGGATCTTCTCCAGCCGCGCCTGCACGTCGCGCTCCGCGCCGTGGCCGGTGGGTTCGTAGTATCGCGTACCCCGCAACTCGTCGGGCAGGTACTGCTGCGCCACCACGCCGACCTCGCTGTCGTGCGGGTACACGTAACCTCTGCCGTGACCGAGCCGCTTGGCGCCCGGATAGTGCGCGTCGCGCAGGTGCGTCGGCACCCGCCCCATCCGGCCCGCCCGCACATCGGCGATAGCGGCGTCGACCGCCAGATACGCCGCGTTCGACTTGGCCGCCGTCGCCAGGTACGCCGTCGCCTCGGCGAGCGGGATGCGCCCTTCCGGCATCCCGATGAACGCGACGGCGTCGGCGGCGGCGACCGCGATCTGCAGCGCCTGCGGATCGGCGAGGCCGATGTCCTCGGCGGCCGAGATCACCAGACGCCGCGCGATGAACCGCGGGTCCTCCCCCGCCTCCACCATCCGCGCGAGGTAGTGGATCGCAGCATCCACGTCCGATCCTCGGATGCTCTTGATGAACGCGCTGATCACGTCGTAGTGCTCGTCACCCTGGCGGTCGTACCGCAGCAGCGCCCGATCGACCGCCTGCGCCACGAGGTCGGGTGTGATCACCGGGACGGATGCCGCGGCATCCGTCCCTTCAGCCGGAACCGCCATCTGCGCGGCCGCCTCGAGCGCGGTCAGCGCGCGCCGTGCGTCTCCGGACGCGAGTCGGATCAGCGCCGCCCGCGCGTCCGGCGACACCTCGATCGCGCCGCCGAACCCGCGCGGGTCGGCTACGGCACGATCGACGAGGATGCCGAGGTCTTCGTCGGTGAGGGGCTGCAGCGTCAGCAGCAGCGATCGTGACAGCAGCGGCGAGACCACCGAGAACGACGGATTCTCGGTCGTCGCGGCGATGAGCACCACCCACCCGTTCTCGACGCCGGGCAGCAGCGCATCCTGCTGCGCCTTCGTGAATCGGTGGATCTCGTCCAGGAACAGGATCGTGGATTGCCCGTACAGGTCGCGCTGGGTCAGCGCCTCCTGCATGACCTCCCGCACGTCGCGCACCCCGGCGGTGACGGCCGACAACTCGACGAACCGGCGCCCCGACGAGCGCGCGATCGCCTGGGCGAGCGTCGTCTTGCCGGTGCCGGGCGGACCCCACAGGATCAGCGACGCGGATGCCGTGGCCGAGGCATCCGGATCGGCGAGCGCCACGATCGGCGAGCCCGGCGCCAGCAGGTGCTGCTGCCCGGCCACCTCGTCCAGCGACGTCGGTCGCATCCGCACCGCGAGGGGTGTCAGCCCCTGGAAGAGCGCGGTCGGAGACGTCACCCTCCCAGGCTAACCATCGCCGCCGACGCCGGCTTTGGACGGCCGCGGCGGCGTTGCGTATGATCAACCCGGCCCGCGACGACGGGGCAGAAGGAGGCCCGGTGGCCGCTGGTGGCAGGCAGCGCCCCACGCGCGACGCCCGAGAACGCACGCGCGCGTACCAGGCACGCCAGGCGTTCCACCGCGGTCAGCTCCGCCGCAGATCTCGGGACAACCTCATCGCAGGAATCGCCGGCGGCGCGCTGATCCTCGCCGTCGTGGCCGGGCAGGTCGCTTTCTTCACCGCCGGACCGGGCAGGCCGATCCCGTCGCCGACGCCCACCCCCACCCTGACCGCCCCGCCGCTGCCGATCCCCACCACCGCTCCGACCGCGACGACCACCCCGTAGCGGCCTCGTCGTCGCACCACGCCCGCGTATTAGGCTGAGTGCCGTCCATACCCCGACGGCGGCACACGCCGCGATGAGGTGCTTCCCGTGACTTCCCCGTCCCCTTCCGAGCCGAGCGACGACCAGCCCTGGGGCCGCGTCGACGACGACGGCACGGTCTCCGTGCGCGAGGACGATGGATGGCGCGTCGTCGGGCAGTTCCCCGACGGACCGGCCGATGAGGCGCTGGCCTACTACGAGCGCAAGTACTCGGACCTGGCCGGAGAGGTGACGCTTCTCGAGGTGCGTCACCGCCGGGGCGGCGCCTCGGCGGCCGACCTCCGCGCCGCCGCGAGAGGCCTGACCGGCAAGGTGGCCGGAGCGGCGGCAGTCGGCGATCTCGCCGCGTTGCGCATCCGCGTCGACGCTTTGACCGCCCAGCTGGCCGCCGCATCCGAGACCGAAGCCGCCGCCGCCCGGGAGGCGGTGGATGCCGCGGTGCGCGAGCGCACCGAACTGGTCGAGCGGGTCGAGGCGCTCGCCGCGCGCGACCCGCGCAGCGTGCAGTGGAAGCAGACGTCGGCCGAGCTGTCGGAGATGTTCGACCAGTGGCAGGCGCAGCAGCAGAACGGGCCGCGCCTTCCGAAGGCGGTCTCGCAGAGCCTGTGGAAGCGATTCCGGGATGCCCGGGCCATCGTCGACCGGCACCGGCGCGAGTTCTACTCCGAGCTGGACGAGACCCACAAAACCGCCCGTGACGCCAAGACACGACTGGTCGAGCTCGCCGAGGCGCTGGCGCCGAAGGGCGAGGAGGGCATCGGCGCATATCGCGAGCTGCTCGACCAGTGGAAGTCCACGGGACGGGCGGGCAAGAAGGTCGACGACACGCTGTGGACGAGGTTCAAGGCGGCCGGCGACGCGCTGTACGGCGCGCGCGTGCAGCGCGAGACCGCTGAGGTTGAGGCATCCCGCGAGAAGATCGACGCGAAGCAGGCCCTCCTCGTCGAGGCGAGGACCGCGGCCGACGAGCCGGAGATCGGCCGAGCCCGCAGCCTGCTGACCGGCATCCAGCGTCGGTGGGACGACCTCGGACGCGTGTTCCCCCGCGATCGTGAGCGCGCCCTCGACGATGAACTGCGCAAGATCGAGCAGACGCTGCGCTCCCGCGAGGACGTCGACTGGAAGCGGAACAATCCGGAGACCCGCGCGCGCGCCGACGACATGACCCGGCAGCTCACCGATGCGATCGACAAGCTGCAGGCCGAGCTCGCCGCGGCCGAGGCATCCGGTGACCAGCGCGCGGTCGCGCGGGCGACCGAAGCGCTCGAAGCTCGCAGAACGTGGCTGCGCGCCCTCGGGGGCTGACGCGCCGCATCCTCCCCCGCGCCCGGGCGTGAGCCGCCCGCGCCGGTTGTCCACAGCGCGGATGCCTCGTCGTGCGCGGGTTCGCCGCGATGCGCCACACTGCCGAACATGGGCTCGCCATACCTCCTGTTCGCCGGCGACTCGCTGTCGTCGGCCGAGCTGAGCGCGGCGCGGCTGGACGGGCATCTGGTCGAAGTCGGCGAGGGTTACATGCCCGCGGACGCCGTGGAGACGGCGTGGCTGCGCGCCGGATCGCTCGCGCCGGTCGTCGGGGAGTTTTTGGCCGCGACGCATCTGAGCGCGGCGTGGGTGCACGGCGCGCTGGCCGATCCGCCGGCACGCCACACCGTGCAGCGGGCCGTCGCGCGGCGGCTGCACCACGTGATCGGCCGGCGCTTCCGATACCGCGACCCGCGCATCGACGAAGAGGATCTGGTGCGCATCGCCGGGGTGCGGGTCACGGCCGCCGCTCGCACGCTCGCCGACCTCGCCCGCACCCCGGACGACGAGTGCCGCCGCGCGGCGGCGCTGCTCGCCGTCCGCGACCCGGCGTCGGTCCCCGCCGCGCTGGAGTGGTTCGACCGGCACGGCGTCGTGCCGTACAAGCGACCGGCGCAGGCGCTGCTGCGCGGCATCCTCTCAGATCGGATGCCGGATCAGGAGGAGGTCACGCGGTACACGTCGTAGACGGCGTCGATGCGCCGCACGGCGTTCAGAACGCGGTCGAGGTGCACGGTGTCGCCCATCTCGAACACGAACCTGCTCAGCGCGAGCCGGTCGTTGGTCGTCGAGACCGTGGCGGACAGGATGTTCACGTGGTGCTCGCTGAGCACGCGCGTGACGTCGCTGAGCAGCCCCGACCGGTCCAGCGCCTCGACCTGGATCTGCACCAGGAACACGCTCTTGGATGTCGGCGCCCACTCCACCTCGATCATGCGGTCCGGGTCGGTCATCAGCGATGTCACGTTGGTGCAGTCGGAGCGGTGCACCGATACCCCGCTGCCGCGGGTGACGAACCCGACGATCGGGTCGCCCGGCACCGGCGTGCAGCACTTGGCGAGTTTGACGAGGATGTCGGGGGCACCGCGCACCAGCACGCCCGAGTCGCCCTCGCGCGGGGCGCGCCCGCGGCCGACGTGCGGGATGTCGATCGGTCCGGTAGAGGTGTCACCGGCGCTGACGAGGGCGGTGACCTTCTCGATCACCGATTGCGTCGACACGTGTCCTTCGCCGACCGCGGCATACAGCGCCGAGACGTCCTCGTACTTCAGCTGCTGGGCGACCCCGGTGAACGAGTCCTGGCTCATCAGCCGCTGCAACGGCAGGTTCTGGCGACGCATGGCCCGGGCGATGGCTTCCTTGCCCTGCTCGATCGCCTCTTCGCGCCGCTCCTTGGTGAACCAGCCGCGGATCTTGTTGCGCGCCCGGGTGCTCTTGACGAAGCTCAGCCAGTCCTGGCTGGGCCCGGCATCCGGGTTCTTCGACGTGAACACCTCCACGACGTCACCCGAGTGCAGCTCCGACTCGAGCGGCACGAGCCGCCCGTTGACCTTCGCCCCCATCGTGCGGTGGCCGACCTCGGTGTGCACGGCGTAGGCGAAGTCGACCGGCGTCGCGCTGGCCGGAAGGCCGATGACCCGGCCCTTGGGCGTGAAGACGTAGACCTCCTTCGCGCCGATCTCGAAGCGCAGCGAATCCAGGAACTCGCCGGGATCGGCGGTCTCGGCCTGCCAGTCCGAGATGTGCGCGAGCCACGCCATGTCGGCGTCGTGGCCCTTGGTGTCGCCCTTGCCGCCGTTGACCCGCTCCTTGTACTTCCAGTGCGCGGCGACGCCGTACTCGGCCTGCTGGTGCATCTCGTTGGTGCGGATCTGGATCTCGACGGTGCGGCCGCCGGGTCCGATGACCGTGGTGTGCAGCGACTGGTAGAGGTTGAACTTCGGTGTCGCGACGTAGTCCTTGAACCGTCCGGGCAACGGGGTCCACCGTGCGTGGATCGCACCGAGGACGGCGTAGCAGTCCCGCACGGTGCCGACGAGGACGCGGATGCCGATGAGGTCGTAGATGTCGTCGAACTCGCGGCCGCGCACGATCATCTTCTGGTACACCGAGTACAGCTGCTTGGGGCGCCCGGCGACCCGGCCGCGGATCCGCAGCTCCCGCAGGTCTTCTTCGACCGCCGAGATCACGGTGTGCACGTACTGCTCGCGCTGCGGGGTGCGTTGTTTGACCAGGCTCTCGATCTCGGCGTACAGCTTGGGATGCAGCACGGCGAACGACAGGTCTTCCAGCTCCGATTTGATGGCCTGGATGCCGAGCCGGTGCGCGAGCGGCGCGTAGATCTCGAGCGTCTCGGTCGCCTTGCGCTGCGCCTTCTCCTCCGGCACGAACCCCCAGGTGCGCGCGTTGTGCAGCCGGTCGGCGAGCTTGATCAGCAGCACCCGGATGTCGCGCGACATCGCCACGATCATCTTGCGGACGGTCTCGGCCTGCGCGCTCTCGCCGTACTTGACCTTGTCGAGCTTGGTGACGCCGTCCACGAGCATCGCGACCTCGTCGCCGAACTCCGCGGTCAGCTCGTCGAGCCCGTACCCGGTGTCTTCGACGGTGTCGTGCAGCAGCGCCGCGGCGATCGCCTTCGGGCCGAGGCCGAGGTCGGCGAGGATCTGGGCGACCGCGAGCGGATGCGTGATGTACGGCTCACCGCTCTGGCGCTTCTGGCCCCGGTGGGCGCGATCGGCGGTTGCGTACGCGGACTCGACGACGGACAGGTCGCCCTTGGGATGATGGGCCCGGACGGTGCGAAGCAGCTGCTCGACGTCGTCGCGGCGAGCCGCGCGCGAGAAGATGCGCGGCACGAGACGGCGCAACGACGAACTCTGCGTCGTTGAGGGCACCGTTTCGGTCACACGCTCACCCACTCCCCCGACGGAGCAATCCTACGCCGGGGCCCCGGCGGTCCCGGACGGGCGACCCAAGCCGGCCCTGCCGCTCGAGGAGACGGATGCCGCTCAGGCGGCGCGGAACCGCAAGGCCGACCACGTCGCGTCGATCGCCACCTGGCGGACCGGCCGGACGCCCCTCGCGACGAGCGCTGCGGCGAGCCGGTCGCGATTCAGGTCGGTGCCGAGCTGGCCCGCCTTCGGGTACGCGACCCACGCGAGGTCGTCGTTGCGGGCCGCGGCGACCGCATCGGCTACCGCGGGTCGCTCCAGGTCGTCGGCGACGATCGCGAAGGCGATCACCGCCTGCGCGTCGGACGCCGACCCCGCGAGGTCGGCGTCAGGGATGCCGAGATCGACCCCGGCCGGCGCATCCAGTACGGCCGTCCGCGTGCCCGGACGGATCTGCAGCTTCGCCGGCAGGTCCACGACGACCCCTAGGCGGTCACGAGCGCGCGGGCGCGGTTGGAACGGATCTTGGTGTCGCGCGCCTTGATGGCCGCCTCGTTCTCGCGGAACAGCGAGTACAGGGTGGGGGCGACGCACAGCGTGGAGTACGCGGCGATGATGATGCCGACGAAGATCGCCAGCGAGATGTCGCTGAGCGTCTCGGCGCCCAGCCAGAACGCGCCGATGAACAGGATGGCGCCGACCGGCAGGATCGCCACGACCGTGGTGTTTATCGAGCGGACCAGGGTCTGGTTGACGGCGAGGTTCACCGACTCGCCGAATGTGCGCCCGGACACCTCGCCGTCTTCGCTGGTGTTCTCGCGGATCTTGTCGAACACCACCGTGGTGTCGTACAGCGAGTACGCCAGGATCGTGAGGAATCCGATGACGGCGGCCGGCGAGATCTCGAAACCGGCGGCGGCGTAGACGCCCACCGTGATCACCAGCACGTCGACGAGGCCGATGATCGCTGCGGCCGACATCTTCCAGGTGCGGAAGTACAGCGCGAGGATGATGAAGGTCAGCGCGAGGAAGATCGCCAGCCCGAACAGCGACTGGCGCGTGACATCCGCTCCCCAGCTCGGACCGATGAACGACGACGTCACCTCGCTGGCATCCACTCCGTACGCGGTCGCCAGCGAAGCACTGACGTCGCGCGTCTGCTGATCGGTCATCTGATCGGTCTGCACTCGTACCCCGGTGGTGCCGACCGTGGTCACCTTCGTATGCGCGGTGGGCACGACCGACTGCACGGCGGCGCTCGCGATCGACTGGTCGGGGTTGGTGATGCCCGACACCGTGAACTGCGATCCGCCGGTGAACTCGATCGAGAACTGCACCGGCCGGATCAGCGGCACCGCGAGCGAGGCCAGCACCAGCACCGCGGCGATGATGAACCACAGCCGGCGACGCCCGACGAACGGGAACGAGACCTTGCCGGAGTAGAGGTTGTTACCGAGCCGACTCATCGGACCCATCAGTCGTCACTCTCCTTCTCCTTGACGGCCGTGCTGGTCTTGGTCTGGCCCGGTCGTCGTTGCGCGGCGGCGCGCTCCTCGGCCTGCTTGCGCTCGGCGATCGTCTGGCGGCGCACCGCCTCGCCGCGCGAGCGGGCGACGCGCCCCTTCGCGGCCACCTCCGGCGCGGGGGCCCGGAACTGCGCCCGGCCGCGGTACACCGCCCCCAGGGCCTCCGGATCCATGCCGGAGAGCGGATGCCCCGACCCGAAGAACCGCGTTCGGGCCAGCAGCTGCATCACGGGGTGAGTGAAAAGAATGAAGATCATCACGTCGATCGCGGTGGTCAGCCCCAGCGTGAACGCGAAGCCCTTCACGGTCGCGTCGGCGAGGATGTACAGCACGACGGCGGCGAGGATGTTGATCGACTTCGAGATGTAGATCGTGCGCCGCGCCCGGCCCCAGCCGTCCTCGACGGCGCCGGTGATGGACTTGCCGTCGCGCAGCTCGTCGCGGATCCGCTCGAAGTACACGATGAACGAGTCGGCGGTGAATCCGATCGACACGATCAGGCCCGCGACTCCTGCGAGAGAAAGCCGGAAGCCCATCCGCCACGCCAGGATGCAGATGACGACGTACGTGAGCACCCCCATCACCGCCAGCGACGCGATGATGACGAACCCGAGCGCGCGGTACACCAGCAGCGAGTACAGCGCCACGAGCGCGAGACCGATCAGACCCGCGATCAGCCCGATCTGAAGCTGCTGCGAACCGAGCGTCGCCGAGATCGTGTCGGAGCTGACCACGGTGAAGCTCAGCGGCAGCGCGCCGTACTTGAGCTGGTCGGCCAGCGTCTTGGCCGACTGCTGCGTGAACGATCCGGAGATCGAGGGCTTGCCGTCGGTGATGACGGCGTTCATGCTCGGCGCGGAGATGACATCGCCGTCGAGCACGAACGCGAACTGATTCAGCGGCGAGGTCGCCCCGTACAGGCGCTGGCTGATCGCGGCGAACGTCGATGTGCCGTCCGCATCGAACGTGAGCAGCACCTGCCACTGCCCGTTCTGGGTGTTGGTCCCGTACGTGGCGTCGCTGATCGACGACCCGTCGAGTTCGACCGGGCCCAGGATGTATTTGACCGTCTTCGAGGTGTCGCACGTGATCAGCGGCTGATCCTTCGGCGCGTTCGCCGGATCGTTGGCCGTGTTCGCGCAGTCGTACGCGAGGAACTCGGCCTGCAGCTTCGGGGTGATCCACGCGGTGTCGCTGCCGTTGGTGGGCGGGGTGGTGGGGGTCGCCTGCAGTGAGGGGTCGGGCGTCGGATACGGCGTGGACTGCCCGTCGTCGCCGACGAAGCTCGTCGCCGGCTGACCGGCGTACAGCACCGCGCGCAGCTGGAGCTGAGCGGCTGCCTCGATGCGGTTGCGGGTCTCCTCGTCGGCTTGCCCGGGGATCTGCACGACGATCTGGTTCCCGGACTGCGTCGTGATGTCCGCTTCGCCCACGCCCGAGGCATCCACTCGCTGACGGATGATCGTCGCGGCCTGGTTCATCTGATCGGTCGTCGGGGCTTCGCCGTTGGCGGACTGGGCCTGCAGGATGATCTGCGTGCCGCCCTGCAGGTCCAGCGCGAGGGACGGCAGCCACGACGCCTTGCCGAACACGTGAACACCCAGCGCGTTGATGCCGAACAGCAACGCCGTGATGACGAGCAGTCCGGTCAGCGCGCGCCAGGCATGCCGAACGGGGGTGGAGGGCGCCAACGGAGCCTCAGCTTTCTCGGATGAGCGACGAGCGGATCAGGCCTCGGGCTCGTTCTTGCGCTTCTTGTCCGCGTCCGCGCGCAGCGCCTCCTCGGCATCCGCCGCCTTGATGCGGTGATCGTCTTCGAGCGAGGTGATGTCGCCGTCGACGACGCCGGCGGCGTACTCGGCCTGGTTCGCCTCGGCCTCGAGGAACTCGTCTTCCGTGACGACCCCCTCGGTCGGGTTGACCACCCGCAGGATCGCCTGGCTGTGCACCTTGATCTGCACGCCCGGCGCGACCTCTACCAGAGCCGGCTCGTCGAGGTTGTCGGGGTCGTAGGTCACGATGGTGCCGTACAGGCCACCCTGCATGAGCACCTCGGCACCGGGGACGGTCTGGCGGGCCTTCGCGGCCTGCTCGAGCTTCTGCTTCTGCATGCGACGACGCGAGCTGTAGAACATGAAGACCAGCAGCACGACCAGCAGAATGATCAGGCCGTAATTGGCGAAGAACGACGCGAAGTCCATGTGGTGCGAACACCTTTCGATTCAGGCACACCGGGGCGGCGCTGCCTGGCAGGGGTGAGTCGGCGAAAGCCTTCAGCGATTATAAGTCATCGAACCTGAGCGCCCCATCGGCGTGCCTGACGCCCAGATGCGCGTACGCATCCGGCGTGGCGACGCGTCCGCGCGGGGTGCGGCCCAGGAATCCGATTCGCACGAGATACGGCTCGACGACCGACTCGATCGTCTCCGCCTCCTCGCCCACGGCGACGGCGAGGGTGCTCAAGCCGACCGGTCCACCGCGGAAGCGGCGCACGACCGCGTCGAGCACGGCTCGGTCGAGGCGGTCCAGGCCGATCGCGTCGACGTCGTAGAGCTCGAGCGCCGCCGCCACGATCGACATGTCCGCGGCAACCGTCCCGGTCTTGGAGCCCGTCGAAGAGTGCACCACGGCGTAGTCGCGCACGCGTCGCAGCAGCCGGTTCGCGATGCGCGGCGTGCCGCGCGAGCGGCGGGCGATCTCGGCGCGCGCGTCGGCCGGGATCTGAACCCCGAGCTTGAGCGCCGACCGAGCCACCACGAGCTCGAGCTCGTCGGGCTCGTAGAACTCGAGGTGAGCGGTGAATCCGAACCGGTCGCGCAGCGGATTCGGCAGCAGGCCCGCCCGTGTCGTGGCGCCCACCAGCGTGAACGGCGCGAGATCCAGCGGGATGCTCGTCGCACCGGCGCCCTTGCCGACCATGATGTCGATGCGGAAATCTTCCATCGCGAGGTAGAGCATCTCCTCGGCCGAGCGGGCCGTCCGATGCACCTCGTCGACGAACAGGACCTCCCCCGGCGTCAGGCTCGACAGGAGCGCTGCGAGGTCTCCGGCGTGCTGGATCGCCGGTCCGCTCGACAGCCGCAGCGGTCTGCCGATCTCGTGAGCGACGATCATCGCGAGCGTCGTCTTGCCCAATCCCGGCGGACCTGAAAGGAGGATGTGGTCGGCCGGACGCTGCTGCATCCTGGCGGCGTCCAGCAGCAGCTGGAGCTGGCCGCGCACCTTCTGCTGGCCGATGAACTCCGCTAGCGAGGTCGGGCGCAGCGCCCCCTCGATCGCGAGTTCGGTCTCGTCGATCGGCTCGCCGGTGCGCAGCTCATCCACCGATGTGCTCCTTGCGAGCCGGACCGAGGTGCGCCAGAGTCAGCCGCAGCAGGGCCGCGACGGAGGCGCGGTCGGCGTCGGATGCCTCTTCGGCCGCGGTGCCGACGGCTTCGACGGCGACGCGCTCGGACCAGCCGAGTCCGACCAGGGCTGCGATCACCGGGGGGGCGACGGCGTCGTCGGGGAGGGTCGCGGCGGCCGGCAAGCGGCTGGGTGCGGCGAGCTTGCCCGCCAGCTGCACGACGATGAGCTTCGCCGTCTTCGGGCCGATGCCCGAGACGCGACGGAAGGGCGCGTCGTCGTCGCCGGCGACGGCCTCGGCGATCTGGTCCACTCCGAGCGACGCCAGCACGCCGAGGGCGGACTTCGGACCGACACCGGTGACTCCCAGGAGCAGCTGGAAGACGTTCAGCTCGTCGCGGGTCTGGAACCCGTACAGCGACAGCGCGTCCTCGCGCACGATCAGGCAGGTGTGCAGCAGCGCCGTCTCGCCCAGGTGCAGCTGCCGAGAGACCCGGGGCACGACCGCCACGGTCAGGCCCACCCCGCCGACCTCGACGATCACGGTGTCGGCCTCGATATGCGCCACGGCGCCGCGGACGGACGAGATCATTCCTTCACCCTACTAACCATCTTCGGAGCTTTGTTCGAGCGACACGCGCGCCTCAGCGACGGCTGACGCGCTCGGCGTCGAGCCACGCCCGCTGAGCCGGGGTCAGCGGTTCGCGTCCACCGGCGGTTGGCGCTCCGACGCGCCACGCGTGGCAGAGGGCGAGCGCCAGCGCATCCGCGGCATCCGCCGGCTGCGGCAGGGTCTCGAGCCGAAGGATGCGCGCCACCATCGCCTGCACCTGCCTCTTGTCCGCCGAGCCGTAGCCGGTGATGGCGGCCTTGACCTCGGTCGGGGTATGGGTCGCGGCCGGCACTCCGTGCTCGGCCGCCAGCAGGAGCGCGATCCCGCTCGCCTGCGCCGTGCCCATCACGGTGTGATTGTTGTGCTGCGCGAACACCCGCTCCACCGCGACCACCGCGGGCCGATACTCCTGCAGCACCGCGCGGATGCCCGCCGCGATGGCCGCGAGCCGCTGCTCGATCGCGGCGTCCGGCGCGGACCGCACGACGCCGACGTGCACGAGCCGCGCCGATCGATCGGGCGCCACGTCGACCACGCCGACACCGCAGCGGGTCAGGCCCGGGTCGACGCCCAGCACGCGCAGGGAACGGGATGCCACGCCCTCACGCTATGCGCCAGCCCGTGGCATCCGTTCCCGCCACACCGCCGGCACCGGCGGCCGGGGCTATTCGTCGTTCTCGAGTTCGGCCTGCACGTCGCCGGACAGGTCCAAGTTGCTGTACACGTTCTGGACGTCGTCGCTGTCTTCCAGCGCGTCGATGAGGCGGAATACGCGGCGCGCCGTGTCGACGTCGATCTCGACCTTGAGCGACGGCACGAACTCCACGTCGGCGGACTCGTAGTCGATGCCGGACTGCTGCAGAGCGCTGCGCACCGGAACCAGATCGCCCGGCTCGGTCACGACCTCGAAACCCTGGGGTGTCGCCTCGACCTCTTCGGCGCCCGCCTCCAGCACCGCCATCATCACGTCGTCCTCGGTCGTCGTCTCCCCCGAGACCACGATCACGCCCTTGCGCTGGAAGTTGTACGAGACGCTTCCGGGGTCGGCCATCGTACCGCCGTTGCGGGTCATCGCGGTGCGCACCTCGGCGGCCGCGCGGTTGCGGTTGTCGGTCAGGCACTCGATCAGCAGTGCCACCCCGTTCGGGCCGTACCCCTCGTACATGATCGTCTGGTAGTCCACCGACTCGCCGGAGATGCCGGCGCCGCGTTTGATGGCGCGGTCGATGTTGTCGTTGGGCACCGACGTCTTCTTCGCCTTCTGCACCGCGTCGTACAGGGTCGGATTGCCTGCGAGGTCGGCGCCGCCCATCTTGGCGGCGACCTCGATGTTCTTGATGAGCTTGGCGAACGACTTGGCGCGGCGGCTGTCGATGACGGCCTTCTTGTGCTTCGTCGTCGCCCACTTGGAGTGGCCGGACATGGCTTCCAGTTTACGGAGACTCAGTCCAGGATCTTCCGCAGCGTGCGCAGGTTGCGGGTGGTCGTGCGGGATTTGTAGGTCTTGTCACCGGTCACGTGCGCGAACTCGGTGTGCAGTGTCATCCCCTTCTCGGGGTTCCAGTAGACGACGCCGGGGCCCGGCTTCACCGGATCGGCGGCGGCGTCGAGGGATGCCGACGCTTCGACGAGTTCGTCACGCGTGGCGGTGTCGACGCAGAAGATCGCGTAGGGCTGGCGCGCAGGGTCGGAGTCGTCGAACGGGAACTTCTCGACGACCCGCTCCAGTTCGGATCGGGTTACCAGCAGGATCCAGGCGTCGTACCCGAAGCGTTCGCGCAGCGCCTTCTCGATGGACGCCTTCAGCGCCGCGCGCCGCTTCGTCGCGGCATCCGTCTCGAATCTCACGTTGCCGCTGGCGAGCACGGTCCTCACCTCGGCGAAACCCAGGTCCTCGAACACTCCCCGCAGCTCGGGGCTGCGGATCGTGATGCCACCGACGTTCACGCCGCGCAGCAGAGCGATCCACGTGGTCATGTCAGGTCCGCCGCACCAGATCGAGGAACCGCTCGTGGAAGCGCCGCTCCCCCGTCATCTCCGGGTGGAACGACGTGCCCAGGAGTGCGCCCTGCTGAACGGCGACGACGCGGCCGTCGTCGAGTGCGGCGATGGTCTCGGCATCCGGGCCCACCTCGTCGACGAGCGGAGCCCGGATGAACGCGGCGTGCACGGGCGGGGCGCCGAAGCCGGTCACGTCCAAGTCGGTCTCGAACGACTCCCCCTGGCTCCCGAAGGCGTTGCGTCGCACCGTGACGTCGATCCCGCCGAACGTCTGCTGTCCCGCGATGCCGTCGGTGATCCGGTCCGCGAGGAGGATCAGGCCCGCGCACGTGCCGTACATCGGCATCCCGGCCGCGATGGCGTCGCGTACCGGCTGCTGCATCCCGAATGCGCGCGACAGCTTGTCGATCACGCTGGACTCGCCGCCCGGGATGACCAGTCCCTCGACCGCGGCGAGTTCGATCGGACGCCGGACGAGCTCGACATCCGCCCCCAGCTCCGTGAGGACGCGGGCGTGCTCGCGGACGTCGCCCTGCAGGGCGAGCACGCCGACGTGCGGTCGCTTCGACATTCTCGCCGCGGGCTACCAGCCGCGCTGGGCGAGACGGTGCGGCGCGGCGAGGTCGCCGACATTGATGCCCACCATGGCCTCGCCGAGCCCGCGCGACACGTCGGCGATCACCTTCGCGTCGTCGTAGAACGTCGTCGCCTTCACGATCGCGGCGGCCCGCTCGGCCGGATTGCCGGATTTGAAGATGCCCGAGCCGACGAACACGCCTTCCGCGCCGAGCTGCATCATCATCGCGGCGTCGGCGGGCGTCGCGACGCCCCCGGCCACGAACAGCACCACCGGGAGCGTGCCGGTCTCGGCGATCTCCGCCACGAGATCGTAGGGAGCCTGCAGTTCCTTCGCGGCGACGTACAGCTCATCCGTGGTCATGGAGCGCAGCCGGTTGATCTCGCCGGAGATGGTGCGGATGTGCTTGGTGGCCTCCGACACGTCGCCGGTGCCGGCCTCGCCCTTGGACCGGATCATCGCGGCGCCCTCCGTGATGCGGCGCAGCGCCTCACCGAGCGTCGTCGCGCCGCACACGAACGGCACGGTGAACTTCCACTTGTCGATGTGGTTGACGTAGTCGGCCGGCGACAGCACCTCCGACTCGTCGATGTAGTCCACGCCCAGCTGCTGCAGCACCTGCGCTTCGACGAAGTGCCCGATGCGGGCCTTGGCCATCACCGGG
>CAXTES010000068.1:0-14603 GCA_964243215.1 uncultured Microbacterium sp.
CGCCTGCTGCGCGCCGCGGTAGTTCTCCGCGATGAGAGCGACCAGTGAGGGCACGATGATCGCGGCCGAAGCTCCAGCCAGAGCCTGCGCGAAGATCACCCAGCCGACCGTGGGGGACAGGATCATGGTCAGGGCGGATGCGGCGAAGAGGGCGATGACGATCCGGAACATCAGGATCCACCCGACGCGCTGGCCGATCTTGGCCCCGACCATCACCAGCGCCGCGACGACGAGGCCGTACGTGACGATCGCGGTGCTGACGTCGGTGGGCGCGACGCCGAAGTCGCTCACCATCCCGCCCAGTGACACCGGAAGCGCCGACACGTTGTACGACATCAGTATCTGCGCGAGGAAGAGCGCGATCATCGGCACCCACGATGCGGTGGCCCCCGCCGCGCGTTGGTCGGTCGAGCCGGCGGGTTCCGTCATGGCAGTTCCTCCTCTGGTTCCGGCGAGGACATGTGCGAGCTGGAGGCGAAGATGTTGAGCCCGAGCGCTCGCGAGAGATACGCCGTCGCGATCTGTCCGCGAACACTGTTGCCGGCGGGGTCGAGCCGCGGAGCGTAGGTGCCGATGCCGACTTTCCCGGGGGCGATGGTGACGAGGCCGCCCGCGACCCCCGACTTGCCCGGCAGCCCGATCTCGAAAAGCCATTCGCCCGACCGCTCGTACAGGCCGCTCGCGGCCATCACCGACAGGGTGTCGCGGCATACCTGCGGTGAGACGACACGTTCCCCGGTGATCGGGTTCACGCCGCCGTCGGCCAGAGTCGCTCCCATCACGGCGAGGTCGCGGGCATCGACCCGCAAGGAGCACTGACGGGTGTAAACGTCGACGACCTCGAGCGGGTCGCGATCGATGCGCTCATAGCTTTCGAGCAGCTGCGCGATCGCGCGGTTGCGGTGGTTCGTCTCGGCCTCGGAGCGGTACATGATGTCGTCGATAGCGAGCGTGCGCCCGGCGAATTGCGAGAGACCGCGGTGGATGCCGTCCCACTGCGCGTCGGCGGAGCCGCCCGGCATCATCGCAGTGGTGGCGATCGCCCCCGCATTGACCATCGGATTCATGGGGTGGCCGTTGTTCAGCTCGATGGCCACCACGGAGTTGAAGGCCAGCCCGGTGTTGTTGACCCCGACCACGTCGAGCACCCGCTCGTGCCCGAGCGCGTCGCACAGCAGCGCGTAGACGAACGCTTTCGAGATGGACTGGATGGAGAACTCGGCCCGGGTGTCGCCGACCTCGTGGAGCCCGCCGTCGACGTCGGCGATGCAGACGCCGAATGCCTCAGGATCCGCTTGCCCGAGGATCGGGATGTAGTCCGCGACGCGACCCTCCTCGTGCCTCGCGGCGTGGTCGTAGGCGCGCTCGATGAGCTCGTCGATCTGGCTGCGGCGCGGCACGGGTCCGGTTCCGACCACCTGCTCGACGCCCGCGACATCGAGTTCCATGCGGCACCTCGATCCTGCATCCGCGTGACGCACCGCTAATGCTGGCACGACGTGTGCTCCAGCGGGGGTCTGCAATGGGACGGCGACGCACGGGTGACGGTGCCTCCGAGTAACGTGAAGCCCGCAGAGTGTCCGCGCTGGTCACCAGCTTGGGCTCGGCGAGCTGTCGAAGGAGGCCGGCGTGACGACTTCGCACGTGATCAGGCCGCTCACGCCCGAGACCTTCCCGGCGTGGCTCGCGCTCGCGCAGAAGCACAACGGGGTCTGGGGCGGATGCTACTGCTCCTACTTCCACGGCGACACGCCGGACACGGTCAAGGACGAGTACGACGGGCCGACGTTCAAGCAGCGACTCGTGGCGGAGGGCGTCGCGCACGCCGCATTGGTCTTCGACGGCGATGCCGCGATCGCCTGGTGCGAGTACGGCAGTCCGATCGAGCTGCCGAACATCTATCACCGCAAGCAGTACGACGCGGGCGAGACGCAGCCGGCGCCGTGGCGCATCACGTGCTTCTTCGTCGACCGCGACCACCGACGTTCCGGAGTGGCACGGGAAGCACTGGACGGCGCGCTCGACCTGATCGCGCACGCCGGCGGCGGCGAGGTGGTCTCGTTTCCGAACGAGCTCGCCGCCAGCAAGAGGACGTCGTCCTCGTTCCTCCACAACGGCACCAGGGCGATGTTCGAGAAGGCCGGTTTCACGTTCGAGCGCCACATCGGCAAGAGCAAGACCGTCATGCGCAGAACGATCCCGCCGGCTCGCGACTGAACCCGACCGATCCGGCAGCTCCGGCTGGAGGCCGTCGGCGCGCGGGGTTTGACGAAGCGTGCGGAAGACACTCACGCGCCGGTCATCGCCGCCAGCGCACGGCGAGGACTGAGACCAGCTTGACGTGCGGCATGGCCGATCCTGAATGAGACCAGGCCCTGCGCGGCGGGTTCGCCGATGAGGCGCGACCAGCGCTCAGAGAAGACGTCCGGCGAGCCGGTCGCGGCCGCGCGGTCGATCCGCTCGGTGATCTGGTTCATGTGGTGCAAGCCCAGTCCGGCGGCGGTGGCTGCCAGGTGCACGCGGCTCAATAGGCGACCGCCGATCACCTGCTGGGCGCGATTGGTCACGTCATCCACGGTGATCACCCCGTATGCCGCGGCGGTCGCAGTGTGCACGTCGCGAGTCGACTTCACCCAGAACTGATCACCCTCCTCACGCGATTGGGCGGGCAGCAGCTTGGCCAGGAAGAGGGTGACGTCGTCCAGGCCCTGGCAGTCGAGTGACAAGCCATCGCGGTGAGTGTCGATGTCGGTGCGATCGTTCCGAAACCACGAGAACGCCTCCTCCGACACCTCCCGGTCGGCGACGATCGTCTCGGTGGCCTCGACGTAGAGGGCGCCGAGGCCGGAGCGAGCGGCGTCATCGGTGATCCAGACGATCCTCGAAGGTGCGAGGTCCGGCGTCGAGACGTCGAGTCGTCGCAGGTCTGCCGCATCGACGGCAGTCGATGTGAAAGGTCCGCGATTGGTGTGCCGTGACGGGATGGCCGCCGCGAGGGTCTCGTCGCGCTTCGCTGCGCTGGTGCCGACGGTGATCTGGGCGACGAGATCGGAGCTGATGCCATCGGGGAAGAGATCGACCGCCGCTGTGTTGCCGGCGGAGTGGGCGGCGATTGCCATACTCTCGATCGCGCATCCCAACCCGGCGAAATGCTCC
The DNA here is from genome assembly GCA_964243215.1 of uncultured Microbacterium sp. GTDB lineage: Bacteria > Actinomycetota > Actinomycetes > Actinomycetales > Microbacteriaceae > Microbacterium. Next base: position 3,157 of record CAXTES010000068.1, read on the forward strand.
CGGGCGCTGGCGTCGTTCATCGGCATCCGACGAGACGCATCGGTGTGCACCTCGATCACGTCGCGGTCGACATCGATCAGCTAGGGTTGCGTATTGTGAGGATTGCAGGCCAGTACCCCCGCTGCCACCACGCGGTCGAGCCCGGACAACGTGGGCCAGGCCTCCCACAATTCGTAGGGGTCCCCTGTCCCGGCACTGAATGCTCCGTTGAACGATCCGCGTGCGGTGATGCCGGCTGCGACAGCGACAGCGCTGGAGCCGACGCCGATACCCGTCCACTTCAAGACGTTGCGCCGCGTAAGGGTCATGGCATCCCTTCTCACGTTGATGAGATTTCATTCGATCGCATCCTTCACGGCGACGTTAGGACCTTCGACCCTCGAGCATCACGAGGGACAGGACCTTCGGCACTCGTGCACGAGTGGGCCCGTGAGGAGCATGGGCTCATGGACAAATATGCACTCGCGTCGGATGCTGCAGCTGCCCGTCGCACCGTTGCTCTGCGGGAGCGTCGCCTGGGGGGCCGGCAGCGGACCACGCATCGGGCCGAGGGCATGCCTTCTACCGCCGCGTATCGACTGTCCGCGTCGCTCGGGGTGGTGACGCTGGCGGCCTCGGCCATGTCGTTCTTCATCCCCGGCGTGCTGGGCGGGCCGGCTGTGGCGCAGGGGAATCTTCGTGGCACCGCCCTGGTGATCATGGTCCTCGCAGTACCGGTGCTCATCTCGTCGATGTACCTAGCCTCGAGAAGATCCACTCGCGCGCTCGTCTTCTGGCTCGGCGCGGTGGCGTACATCGTCTATCAGGCCGTGCTGTTCCTCTTCGCCACGCCGTTCAACAGCGTCTTCCTGCTGTACGTGGCCATGCTGTCGCTGGGGTTGTGGACCGGGGCGATGCTACTGCGGGAGCTCGACCTGACGGCGTTCAGCGCCCGCTTCGATCAGCGCTTCCCCGCACGAGGCATTGCGATCTACGTCGTCGTGGTGGCGATGATCAACGCAGTTGTGTGGTTGCGCACGATCGTGCCCGCCATGCTGAGCGCGTCCCCACCCGCGTTCCTGGAGGGCTCGGGCGCGATGACCAATCCGGTATACGTCCAGGACCTGGCGCTGTGGCTCCCCTTAATGGTGATCGCGGCATGGTGGCTGTGGCAGCATCGCCCGATCGGTCAGGTCATCATCGGCGCCATGCTCGTCATGCTGGTGCTCGAAAGCATCGGCGTCGCGACCGACCAGTGGTTCGGTTCGGTGGCGGACCCCGACACCCCGTTCGCGTCGATGACCGCAGTCCCGCTGTTCCTCGGTTTCGCGATCGTGGGGACGGTACCGCTCGTGTTCTACATCCGGCATCTGGATGCGGGTGGCGTCAGAGAAGACCGAGCCCAGCCCGAGGAGTTCGCTCATGCCTGAACTTTCGATGGCCCCGCGTGCTTCGCAGAAGGCTGCTGTTGAGAACCCACCCCCTCTTGCGGTCGAACGTCTGACGACGGCCGAGTGCTGGGAACTTCTGGAGGCCGATTCATTGGGCCGTCTGGCGGTGGAGGGGCTGGACGGAATGCCGGACCTGTTTCCCGTGAACTACACGGTCCATGAGGGCTCGCTCTACATCCGGACGGCACGCGGTTCGAAGCTGACGGCGCTTACTGTGCATCCGGTCGCCGCCTTCGAGATCGACGGTGAGCAGGATGGGGTCCGTTGGAGCGTGGTGCTCAGGGGCTCTGCGCGCCGATTGGAGATCGACAAGGAGATCCGTGAGTCCGGGGTGCACGCGCTCGTCTCGGCCATCCCCACCGGCACGTACAACTTCATCTGCGTGACACCCTTGTCCGTCACCGGACGACGATTCGCCGCCGAGCCCGGCCCTACGTCGGATGCGGTCGCGAGGGCGCATCCTTCTGATCGTCCGCGGCAGCAACAACCGACCGCCATCGCGCACTTCCCGCCGCAGCGGTCTTAGGGGCCCGTGTGAGCCGAGGTGTGCTTGAGCTCGGCGCCGTAGACCGCCGCCTGGGTCCGGCGTTCCATGCCCAGCTTGGCCAGGAGCCCGCTCACATAGTTCTTGACGGTCTTCTCGGCCAGTCCGAGCCGGGCCCCGATCTCCCGGTTCGTCAGGCCCGAGGCGATCAGATCCAGCACCTGGCTTTCCCGCAGCGACAGCACAGGCCCGGAAGCGTCCTGCGGGACAGGACGTAGCGCGCTCGCTGCCTGACGGAGCACGTGCGCCGATTGCACGGTGCCGCCCGCGGCGGCACGCCGGATCGCGTCGATGAGTGCGCGGCTTCGGATGTCTTTGAGCACATAGCCGTTCGCGCCAGCGAGTACAGCGGATCGCAGCGCATCATCGTCGTCGTACGCGGTGAGAATCAGGCAGGCGACTGTCGGATGCGCAGAGCGAACGTCGCGGCACAGATCGATGCCGTTGCCGTCGGGGAGCCGCACATCCAGCACCGCGACATCGGGAACAGTCGCGGCGATGCGGCGAACGGCCTCGTGAAACGTTCCCGCCTCCCCGATCACCGCGAGGTCCGGCTCAGCATCGACCAACTGACCGATTCCACGTCGAACGATCTCGTGATCGTCCACGAGGAAGACGCGGATCATGAACCCGGCCCTTCCTGGTCGACGGCTACCGGAACTGACCACTCGATGCGCGTACCGGTTCCCCTGCCCGAGATGATCGCGCACTGGCCGCCGAGCAGGTGGGCACGTTCCGTGATGTTGTCGAGTCCGCTGTAACGGGCGGAGGCGGAGATGCCGCGACCATCATCTTCGATCGTCATGGTCACGCGACCCTCCGCGACCGCGACGCTCACCTCAACGCTGCGCGCGGCAGCATGCCTGGCAGTGTTGGCGAGACATTCCCGCAGCACCGCGACGAGTTCCTCGGCGAGTAACGGCTGGATCAGAGCGTCGAGAGGTCCTGCGAAGATGATGCGAGGAGTCGATGACAGGCCGGCCGATGCGGCCGCCACGACGTCCAGCAGCCGATCGCGTGTGCGCTTGGACGTGCCGCGTTCATCGGCGCCCAGTGCGAACACGACCGTCCGGATGTCCTTGATGGCTGCGTCGATCACGTCGATCTGAGCCTCGATGGCGTCGGAGGCGGGGCCGTCGACACTGGCCGACACGGCCTGCAAGGACAGGCCGGCACCGAAGAGGCGCTGGATGACGTGGTCATGCAGGTCCCGCGCGATTCGAGCGCGATCCCGCGATGTGTCGAATCGGCGCCGGTCTTCCCTGGCCCGGACGACCTCGATCGCGACACTGGCCTGGCCCGCGAAGGCGAAGGCCATGTCGAGGTCAGCGTCCGTGAATGCCGGTGCATCCGCTCGACGCGAGACTGTGAGTACGCCCAAGGGTTCTTCACCGGTGTACAGCGGGATAGCGACAGTAGGCCCTAATCCCGGGAGCCAGTCGAAGCGGGCAGTGGGATCCTTGCCGTCGATGCTCGCAGCGCGTCGGGTGGCCAGCGCGCGAGCGGCGAGCGTTCCTGTCGCCGGAAGGACTCGTCCGCGAAGTTCTTCGGCACCCGAACCTCGGACGGTGGTCACGCGCAGTTCATCGTGTCCGTGAGGAACCGCCACCGCGACCAGGTCGACGTCCAGTAGAGCATCGACCTGCTCCGCGATGACGTCGATCACATCCTCGCCGGTAACCTCGAGCATCGCGGCCATCACGTCCGCGGTCGTGTTGCTCCACACCTCTCGAGTTTTGGCCACGTCGTACAGCCGCGCGTTCTCGATCGCGATGCCCGCGGTAGCGGCCAACGCGACGACCAGTTCCTCGTCGTCTGCATGGAAAGCGCCCCGCGCCCCCTGCGTCAGGTAGAGGTTGCCGTAGACCTGGTCTCCGACTCGGACCGGGACACCCAGGAACGAGTCCATCGCGGGATGATCGTCGGGGAAGCCGATGGAGCGAGGGTCGTGGGAGAGATCGGTCAGGCGGATCGGCGCTCTCTCGGCGATCACCGCACCGAGAAGCCCTTTGCCGGTGGGGAGGTGGCCGATGTGCTCGGTCGAGGATTCGTCGATCCCGACGTGGATGAAGCGTTCCAGGCTGCCGCCGTCGGGCGTGATCACACCGAGGGCACCGTAGCGGGCGCCCACCAGTGTCATCGCGGCCTCGACGATACGCCGCAGCACGATCTCGAGATCGAGGCGCTCGACGATCGTCGCGTTCGCTCGAATCAGGTCTCGAAGCCGCTGTTGTGCCAGTGCGGCGTCCGCTGCGCCAGCGGCCACGGAGGCATCGGCGTTGCCGGTCATCGCCGCCTCCCGTCGCCACGAGTCTATCGAGCGCTGTATACGGGGCTCCTTGTGGCACCTCCCGGGACGAGCGGTGCCACGCAGACGGGGATTGGACACACCGCAAGGACGTCTCGCGCTACCGAACCCAGGACCGCCGCGGCCACGAATCCCCTGTGGTGTGTGCCGACGACTAGGAGCGACGCTCCTTCGGCGACGTCGAGCAGAGCCGTGACGGGGCTCGCGTGGACCAGAACCCGCCCGACCAAAAGGTCCGGGTACGAGGCGGACACCTCCCGAATCGCCGCATGCAGGACCGTGCGGTGGTCTGCCTTCACCTGGATCGGTGACGCCAGCAGAACGACGGACCCTTCGAACTGCGGGGTGGGCATCCGCCAGGCATGCACGACCGTCAAGGTCGTTCCGGTGATACTGGCTTCCGTCGCCGCGAGGACGAGCGCTGCGCGTGAAGAATCGTCGTCATCGACGCCGATGACGACGGGCCCGTCGTCGAGGGTCCACCCGTCCGGTACGACAACGACGGGGACCACGGAACGAGACGCGATCTGCCAAGGCAACCACCTGGTCAGGGCCGCGCGCACCGGGCGGCCCCGACGGGCGCCTATCACCAGCACATCCGCCTCTCGCGCACGCTCGATGAGCGACTCGGGCATCCTTCCCATGATCCGGATCGACGTCACCTCGACCTCCGGCGCTCGATCGTGCAGCCGACTCTCAGCCCTGACGAGAGACGGATCGGTACGGGAGTCTTCGGAGAGGATCGAGCCGGCGACCATGACGATGTCGACTCGAGCACGGTCGCGTGCCGCACGGTCGGCTGCCCAGTCGACGGCGGCGAGGGATCCTCCGCGGACGTCGACACCCAGCACGATGCTCTTCACGGCCGGTGCTGCTCCTGCGCGACCGCGACGGAACCGGTGAGTTCGGCGCACTCCTCATCGACGAACCGGCACAGGTCGTCGAGGTCGGGGCACGCATCGGGATCGGCGACCAGGGTGATGGTCAACCTTTCCATGTAGGACGACACGGCGAACGCGACCGTCACATTGCCGACGATGGCGGTCAGCGGAACGAGGTCGATGACGGCGGCACCACCGATCATGATGGGGAATCGGGACCCTGTGACGTTCGTGACGATCGTGTGAATGGTTCGCTGATGATCGACGAACGTCTGGAACAGGCCGAGTCTCGCCAGCACTCGGAACAGTGGGCCCAGTAACGCGCTTGAGCTACCTGACGGCGACGCCTTCGCGGCGCGGGTGATGCCGGCGATCTCGCGACACCGAGTGTGGGATTCTCCCGTCGCGGGCAGCTCCAAAGGGACGGCGCCGCTCTGATTTCCGAGCGCGCCGGCATCCGCTAGCACGCGGGACGAGAACGGCACCGAAATAGTGAAGTCATCTGCACGTTCGCCTCTCGACTGCAACAGGCTGTGCAGTGCGCCGGTGACGGCGGTGAGAGCGAAGTCGTTCACCGTCCCGCCGGCAGCGTGCGCGGCGGCGCGGACATCGGTCAATGAGCAGGTCACGCGCTCGAAGCGCCGCCGAGCACCGATCGGCCGATTCAGTGAGGTGCGCGCTGCCGTGTGATGCACGGACGGGCCGAGTTGTGCGAGCGCCACCGCCGCACGACGGAGGTGGGTCGGCCACGACCGCAGACCGTCCACCCGGCTTCTCACCGAGTCGACGAAGAGTTCCTTGCGAGTCGGCGTCAGGCGCGGAAACGCCGGATCACCCGGTGGAGGCTCCGGCGTCGCGAGTGCAGCCAGAACCGCGAGGCCTGCCACACCATCGGCCAGGAGGTGGTGGAAGACGAAGATCAGCGCGGTGATGCCGTTGTCGACACCGGTCACGATCGAAGCGGCCCACAACGGGCGCGACCGAGGCAGCCGATCAGTGAGCACGTCGGCGGCAGCGAGGAAGACAGCGTCCATTCCGCCCGGTTCCGGACACGCCATGACCGAGACGTGAGACCCCATCGAGAAATCCACGTCGTCGACCCAGATCGGGCGTCCGAGTCCGGCGCCCGGCTGCACCAGACGCTGACGGAGGCGTGGGATGCCGGGAAGTCTGGCTTCGATGGCACCGATCAGGGTGGCGACGTCGAAGTCGTCGTCGGTGGCGAGGATGAGAACTGCACCGACCTGCATCGGCGCCCTGCCGCGGTCGGCGGCGAGCGACATCAGGTCGTCGGAGCTCACGCGGTCCACAGTCACTTGCGCACCACCTGCGGCGCGACGTCACCCTGGTGAGCAGTTCGCGGACCAAGGATGCCGAGCAGTCCGAATACGAGAGCGAGCTCCGCCGCTCCGAGGGTGAAGTAGACGGTCTGCAACCACGAGTACTCGGACATCATCGCGATCTCCGCGAAGATCCAGATGATCATGCCGAAACCGGCCGTTGCGGCCGCCGCATTGCTGTGGCGAGTCCGCCTCGACGTACTGATTGCTGCCAACAACTGGGTGCCGCCGACGACGAACGCGAGGATGAGTCCGGGAATGAGGAAGGAGCTGAACGGAGAATCAACCAGGTAGGAGAGCGGTACCCCGGCGCCGTTTGCGAAGACCCCCATCGCCCCGCCCCCGAACGCGGACACGGCGCCGAAGAAGAGCAGCGCAAGGAGCACCCGCCGTAGAAGTGATGAGAAACGCCACGGGCCGTTCACGTTTGTACTCCTTGCCTCGCAGGGAATCGACGGCCGGTATCACCCGGGGATCGGGCTAGACCAACCACCGGTTGTGACGGACCGCCGACAGCGACTTCCACTGCTTGCCGAGTCCCCATGTGTCGCCCGCGGCCAGCACGGCGACCACGATGAGGGCCAGAGCGTAGATGATGTGATAGTCCACGAGCGGGTTGGTGGACGCACCGTTGGCGCCGAAGGGCCACTCGGCGAGGTACATCGCGAGCATCAGCGCGGTGCCGACCACGGCGCTGACACGCAGGCCGATGCCGATCATGACAGCGACCCCGATCGTGAGCATGCCGATCATGAACAGCACGTCGCTCGCAGGGCTGGCGATAGCTGCGAACAGCGGCTTGAGGGGCCCGACGACGGCGTCGCTGTTCAAAAAACCCTGGCTGGGGGCGCCGCCGTTGATCCACGCTCGTCCGACCGGAGTCGAGAACCCGAGACCGAACGCCTTGTCGAAGAAAGCCCACAGGAAGATGAACCCGGTGGCCAGACGCAGGACGGCGAGCCAGCGTCGTCCGCTCGAGCTGGTGACGATGCGCGACTGATCGACATCGCGACCAGGGGCGCGGTCGGTGATGGCGACGGGGGGCGCCGAATGCAGAGCGGTCATGACGATCCTCACAGTTGTGCCGCGGCGTGTGAGAGCCGGCGGCGGGGACGTACCTCTCACATTGCGGCAGTCATGATCCACCGGGTAGGGCCGAAAGTCCCGGCGGCGTCGGCCGGGGGACCAAGGACCCTACCGGCGGTTCAGCAGGCGACGGACCATGGGATTCGGAGAGGACGCTCTGATGACTGTGACCGCAACGCGTACACCCATCTCGCGGACGACCATCGTCGAACCTCAGCGGTGGGAGCAACCCGACGCTGCAGTGATCTTCGGCCATGGCACTTTCAGAGAGGACGCGATCAGCTTGGCGGCGCGACTGGCGCTAGCGCGTCGAGGCGCGGTTCAGGTGATGGCCTTCGTCGACGACTCCACGCTGGGGTGGTCATCTACGCGCCGGCAGCAGGCTGCAGCCGCCCGATCGCATCTCGCCGACGTCGTTTCGGGTATGCCGACAATCATCCGGGCGCTCAGCTCACCGAACGCCTCCACCATGGGACATTGAGATCGCTCCTGAGAACCCTCGGTCCCAAGGTAGGCATCGTCGTGGTAGCGGGCGTGGAGACGGACCTGCAGGGGCATCGATGAGATCCGATCGAAGTACGGCGCACCGCATGGACACTCATGCAGCTTCCGCGGTCTCCAACCAGACGGATGATTCCGCCGAGCGAGGGCAGCGGCCATCTCCCCGTCCCGCAGCGAACTGGCACACGAAGCACTCCGAGACCCTGACGCGTGGAGAACGCGCCGCAGACCGGCTCAGGAACCGTATGGGATCTTGGACGTTCATCGGCATCTTCGTCGCACTCATGGGAGCGTGGGCGATCGTCAATTCATCGCAACTCGCCTGGGATCCGTACCCCTACATCCTTTTGAATCTGTTCCTCAGCATGCTCGCGGGGCTTCAAGGCGCAATCCTGCTCATCTCCGCCAAACGTCAGGACGCGATCTCGGCCGCGCTCGCTCAACATGACTTCGATACGGACGCCGCAGCGAAGGTGGAGATCGAAGAGCTTGTAGCGATCAACCGCCGGCAGCTGGACCTCATCGAGCTACTCGTCGCCGACAGGACGCCAGCTGAAGTGCGATGACACGCGTTTCATCTCTGTCCGCACGATGGTCACCCCATCCACAACGGCTCGCACAGCGCGTGAGTCGGTGGCGCACCCGAGACGTGGTGCCGTGACTGTCTCCGATGCTTGGGGGTCACTCGTGTTCCGGCAGCACCGGCGTCGACCAGCCCGGATCGCGGCCGAGGTGCGCCGCCCGGGCGACCGATGCCGCGCCGAACCGATCGCGCACAGCGTCGAGCACCGTGTCGAGGGCCAGCCCTTCGTCCCAGTCGATCGCCAGCTCCGGCTGGAGGCTGTCGGCGCGCGCCAGCTGCGAGAGCGACACGCCGATGAGGGTGATGCCTCGCTCGGAGATCACGGGCTGTTCGGCGATGAGCAGCCCTCGCGCGACGGCGAGCAGCACCGCGGTGCGGTCGGTGGCGGAGCCGATGGTGTGCGACCGGGTGGCCTTGGCGAAGTCGCCGTAACGAAGGCGCAGCACGACCGTGCGGCACACCCGGTCGTGGTCGCGCAGGCGACGGGCGAGCCGATCGACGATCTGGGTGAGGATGAGGTCGAGTTCGTCGGGTGACCGCGGGCGGTTCCCGAGCGCGCGCTGAGAGCCGATCGAACGGCGGCGCCGCGTGGTGTCAACCGGGCGCGGGTCGCGCAACCGGGCCAGCGCGTGCAGATGCGCGCCGGTTGCCCTGCCGAGCAGCCGCTCGGCGGTCGCGGCTTCGAGTTCAGCCAATTGCCCGACGGTGTGGATGCCGAGCCGGTGCAGCTTCTCGGCGGTGGCGACTCCGACCCCCCACAGTCGTTCGACCGGTAAGGGGAGCAGGAATTCCTGCTCCCGCTCGGGTTCGACCACGAGCAGCCCGTCGGGCTTGCTGACGGCGCTGGCTACCTTGGCGAGGAACTTGGTGCGCGCGACCCCGACCGAGATGGGCAGGCCGACCTCTTCACTAACCCGTTCCCGTAATCGCACCGCGACCTGTTCGGGCGTGCCCGCGATGCGTCGGAGACCGCCGACTTCGAGGAACGCCTCGTCGATGGACAGCCCCTCGACGAGCGGTGTCGTATCGCGGAAGATCGCGAACACATCGCGACTGGCCGCGGAATAGGCATCCATTCGGGGCGGGACGACGACGGCATCCGGGCACAGCTGCCGTGCCAGCCGCCCGCCCATCGCCGTGCGGATCCCGCGGGCCTTGGCCTCGTAGCTCGCCGCCAGCACGACCCCGCCGCCGACGATGACCGGTCGGCCGCGCAACGCCGGCGCGTCGCGCTGTTCGACCGAGGCGTAGAAGGCGTCGAGATCCGCGTGCAGCACGGTGGCCTCGCCCCGCATCCCGCCCTCCTCGCGATCACCCGTCCTGCGGATCGTCGCACGCACCGGCGACATGCGGTGCCGTTCGGTGTTCCGGTAGTGGCCGTTCACGGGACGGATGTCTGTGACGGCTTCGGGTTGCTCAGCGCAATCCCGCCAGCCGCCGGACCATCTCCTTCGTCAAATCGAGGCGGTCGAGGGTGCCGAGGCGGCGCAGTTCGGGTCGGGCGGGTTTCTCGAGCGTGGCCATTCCATACAGTCCGACCCAGAGCAGGAATGTGTCGTCGCGCAGGTCGCCGTCACGAATCGAACCGCGCTCGACGCCCTCGGCCAGGGTGTCGGCGATCCGCTCGAAGGAACGCACCGCGTTAGGGGCGAATCCATCTCCGCGGAACATGAATGCGTACCGAGAGCGGTGCTCCCAGCCGAACCGGACGTAGCCGAGGCAGCCACGGGTGAGTCTGTCTTCGGGATCGTCGTGTCCGTCCATGGCGGCCGCGATGGCGGCATCCAGGGCGGTGAAGGATCGCTCGAGCACGGCATCCCGAATCGACTGCAGGTCGGCGAAGTGGCTGTAGATCGACGGCGCGCTGATTCCCGCCTGCCGGGCGATGCCGCGCAGCGTCACATCATCGACGGCGCTCTCATCGATGAGGGTTTCGGCGGCTTCGATGATCTCGTCACGAAGTAGGTCCCCCTGCCCGCGAGGGTTGCGCCGGCGCGGCGCGTCGGGTGCCGTCACGCCGCTGCCTTCACGGTGAGCGTCGCGTCGAGCCAGTCGAACACTTCGCGGTGGAAGTGCAGTCGGCCGGCTGCTTCGCAGTGGTCTCCCGCACCGTCCGCGGCGGTGAAGCGCACGAACTTCTTCTCGCAGGTCAGCGCCTCGTAGAGGGCGGGAGCGCCGTTCATGCTCAGGTCGTCCCGGTCGGTCGTGCAGACGAACGTGGGGCATCGGATGTCTGCGGCGATGTCTTTCAACGTGTACAGCCGGGCGATGCGGAAGTACTCGAGAGGGTCGCTCAGGCCGTGCACGAGAAGGTTGCGCCGGAGCGCCCAGCCGGCTGAGGGCTTGGCCATCGCACGGTCCAGAGCGCGCCGCAGCAGACGTTGCCGGACGCCGGCCGGCTGGTCGATCGCTGTCCGCAGGAATGCCGGCACCCGCGAGATGGCGTTGTCGAAGACGTCGTACGGCCCGCAGTCCGAAATGCACGCCGCCAGGCGGTGCTCACGCGTGGCCGCGCGCGGCGCGAGGTAACCGCCCAGGCTCAGGCCCATCAAGACGATCCTTTCCGCATCGATATCGTCACGGGCGACCAGCATGTCGACGATCGGCGTGATCACGGTTTCCCAGTCGGGCCGCATCACGACCCCGTCTTCGATCAGCTGCGATCCCTGCCCGGGGCCTTCGAAGGTGAGCACATTGAACCCCCGCTCGAGTGCGGCGACCCCATTGCCGAAGTACAGTTCCTGCGCCGAGCCGTCGTACCCGGTCGTCAGGAT
>CAXTES010000069.1:0-14417 GCA_964243215.1 uncultured Microbacterium sp.
CGCCGCTTCAATACGCTCGCCGTGGACGCGCTGGCGACGGTGCCCTACTCTGACGCTGGACCTGGAGGAGGAGCCGGATGCCGCAGCCCGTCGTGCATTTCGAGATCATCGGTCGCGACCCGGATGCGTTGCGCCGGTTCTACGCGGACCTGTTCGACTGGCAGGCCGACACGGACGCGCAGGTCGCGCCCGAGGTCTCCGACGCCGGCGCGTACGGATTCATCGACCGGACCAGCCTTCCCGACGGAACCGGCATCCCGGGCGGAATAGGCGGCGGTGCGCGATTCGCGCCGAAGACGGTGTTCTACGTCTTCGTGGACGATGTCGCCGCGGCGCTCGCCGACGCCGAGAGGCTGGGCGGCCGGACGGTGATGGGTCCGGCCGCGAACCCGAACGGCGAGCTGACGGTGGCGCACTTCACCGATCCCGAGGGCAACCTCATCGGGCTGGCCGGACCATCGTCCGGCGGCGAGGGCTAAGGGCGCACGGTCCAATCCAGCACGTCGTATCCCTCGACGCGGCGGGCGATCTCGGCCGCGGCGGGCAGCTGGCGCGCGGCGGTCTCCTGCACCTCGCGGAAGTGGTCGAGCTTCTCGCCGATCGTCAGGATCGACAGCGCCCGGCCCGCGTCGTCGAAGGTCACGCCGGTGCCGGTGAGACGACCGGATGCGCCGCACGTGGCGCACTCGATGTGATCGGGGTAAAGCTCGAACACGCTGAGATGGCACATCGGGCACAGCCCCGGCTCGCCACGATAGGTGGCGTCCTCGTACGCGCGTCCGCACTGGTCCGCGACGGTGCGCCCGAGCACTGCCGCGCGCTGCAGCGCCGCGTCGTCGAGCACGATCGAGCCCGGACCGCCCGCGCCGGCGAACTGCACCTGGTCGACCACGGCGATCTGCGCCGACGCGGTCAGGGTGTGCAGCGTCGGCAGCGTCAGCGACTTCCAGCGATCGGGGATCGAGCCGCCCACGGCGAGGAAACCTGCCACGCGCGGGCGCAGCACCCGCTCGTCGACCTCGAAATCGACGGCGATCGGCCGCCCCTCGCGGCGCGCCGCGAGAAGCTCCGAAGTGAAGACTGCGTCGGCCTGCGGGCCGGCGATCTTGTCACCGAGGAGCCGCAGCGTGCCGGGTACGGTGCGCGAGTAGATGGGTGTCGAGACGATCAGGCCGTCGGCATCCATCAGCCGGTCCCAGAACCACTGCGCGTCGTCGGCCCTCGCCGACGGGCCCGCGGTGAGGTCGAGGTCGCCGACGCGCACCATCTCGATCTCGACGCCGGCGTCCGAAGCGGCGCGCAGCGCCTCCTTCAGCAGGATGTCGGCGCTGCCGCGCGGGCTCGCGCCGGCGGTCAGACCCAGTACCCTCATCGCTTCTCCGCTCCGTTTGCCGCGATTGTTAGGATGTGCCTAACGACGGACGCCCGACGCCCGCCGCCAGGAGCGACATGGACGTCCCCATCCACACCCTGCGGTACTTCTGCGTTCTCGCCGAGGAGCTGCATTTCGGCGCGGCCGCGGGGCGGCTGAACATCTCGTCGCCGTCGCTGAGCCAGCAGATCTCCCGGCTCGAGGTGCTCGTGGGCGCGCCGCTGTTCCAGCGCAGCTCCCGGGCGGTCACCCTCACACCCGCGGGCGCCGACCTGGTGCCACGGGCGCAGGCGGTCGTCGCGGCTCATGACGATGTCGCGCACTGGATCGCGACGCGGGATGCCGCGCCCGAGGTCGTGCTGCGCATCGGCGTGGTCGCCGCGGGCGCGGGACCCCTGACGACCGCGGCGATCATGGGGGCGGTGCAGAGCATCCCGGAGCTGCGGCTGGAGATGCGCAAGGTGGGCTTCTTCGACGTCGAGGCGGAGCTGCTGGCCGGGCGCGCCGACGCCGTCTTCGCACCCGCGCCGCTCGAGCTGACCAGCGCCGAGGTGACCGCGACGCCGCTGTGGACCGAGCCGCGGGTTCTCGTCACCAACGCACAGCATCCACTGGCCGACCGCGACTCGCTCGGCATCGCCGAGCTCAGCGAGGAGTCGTTCATCGCGGTGTCCGGCGGCGATCCGGCGGCGATGGCGTGGTGGCTGGTGGACCCGCGACCCGACGGTTCGCACCCGCGCGTGACGGCGTATGCGCAGGACATCGACGGGATCCTCGAGCTGTGCGCGGCGGGTGTCGGAGTCAACATCGCCGCCGCGTCCGCGGCATCCCACTACCGCCGGCCCGAGTTGGCGTTCATCCCGATCGACGACATCGAGCCGGCGACCGTGCTGCTGTGCACCCGTCGCCGCCGTGACGGGGCGGTCGCCGCGTTCGTGGACATTGTGGATGCCGCGGCGGCCAAGGCGAGCGGACACCGGGCGGCGGCCTAGCTCGACAGCCGTCCGACCAGCTCGGCGTAGACGCCGGCGCTGGGTTTGGCCGTGCGGACGAACGTCTCGCGGTCGACCTCGTGCAGGCCGAGTTGGTGGCCGTAGCCGAAGATCCACTCGAAGTTGTCCATCAGCGTCCAGTGGCAGTCTCCGCGCACCCGGACGCCGGCATCCATCGCCTCTCGCAGGCCCTCCAGCGACCGTTCCATGAAACCGGCGCGCCCCTCGTCGTCCGCGATGCTCACGCCGTGCTCGGTGACCAGAACCGGCACGCCGCTGACGGCGTGGGCGTACTCGACCGCGCCGGCGAGCGACGCGGGCTCGACGGCCGTGCCCATCTCGTTCATCACGGCGTCGTCGGCCGGGGCCACCGGGCCGTCCGGGCCGTAGACGATCCGCTCGTAGTTCTGCACCCCGACGAAGTCGTCGTCGGATGCCAGCCGCAGCCAATAGTCGTACACCTCGGCCCGCTTGCGGTCGCGCAACGCCTCGCCGCCGGGGGCGGCGAGGTCGTCGCACATCGCGAGCGACAGCCCGACCGGAAGGTCGGCGCGTCGGGACTTGATCGCCGCCTTCGCGGCCCGGTGCGCCGCCGTCATGCCGGAACGCATACCCGCGAAATCCTCGCGCAGCATCACGTTGCCGGCACGGTAGCGCGGCACGCCCGCGGCCTTGCCCGCCGCGTCGAGCGTCGCCCGCTCGAGATCGGCGATGAACTCGGGCAGGCCGGCCCACGTGAGCATCTCGGGCAGGTCGGGCTCGTTGAAGGTGACCGCCATCCCGATGCGGTCGCCGAAGCGGTCCATCACCGCGCCGCAGTACCGGGCGAAAAGGTCCGGCGCCTCGGGGTCGAGCCAGGCGCCGCGCATCGCGAACCAGTGCGGCGAGGTGAAGTGGTTGAAGGTCACGAGCGGCGTCAGGCCGCGGGCGAGGCATCCATCGACGATCGCCTCGTAGTGGGCGAGCGCCTCGTCGGAGAACTCGCCCTCGGCCGGCTCGACGCGGGCCCATTCGACCGAGAAGCGGTAGGCGTTCAGTCCCATCCCCGCGACCAGGTCGAGGTCGGACTCCCACAGCACATATCCGTTGCAGGCCTTGCCGGAGCGGTCCTGGAACACGGTCGGGGTGACGTTCTCGAGGAACCATGTGTCGCTGTGGACGTTGTCGCCTTCGTTCTGGTGCCCGGCGGTCGCCACGCCCCAGAGGAACCCGGGCGGGAACGCTTTCACGCGGCGGGCCTGACGAGGTTCTCCTGCGGGCCTTTCGCGCCGGTGATCCAGCCGACGACCGAATCGTTGTCGGTGGCGGTCGTGGCGACGTCGGCGACCTTGCGGCCGCGGTTGAGTACCACGATGCGGTCGGCCACCTCGAAGCACAGCGGCAGGTTGTGGGTGACCACCACCACGGCGATGCCGCGTTCGCGCATCCGCGCGATGAGGTCGACGACCTGGCGGGTCTGGGCGTACCCGAGCGCCGCGGTCGGTTCGTCCAGCAGCAGCACCCCCTGGCCGCGTGCCGTGGCGCGCACCGCCGAGCGGGCGAGCGCGACCACCTGGCGCTGACCTCCGGAGAGCATCTCGACGGGCCGGTTCACGGGCGCTGTGGTCACGCCGAGAGCGGCGAGCTCACGGGCGGCCTCGCGACGCATCGCCTTCTTGTCGAGGATGCCGAGCCAGCCCAGTCCCTTGCGCACCGGCTCGCGACCCAGGGTCAGGTTGGTGGCGATGTCGGCCGCGTCGACCAGGGCGAGGTCCTGGTAGACCATCTCGACGCCGACCTCGGAGGCATCCCTCGGGTTGCGGAACTCGTGCGCGGTGCCGCCCACCTCGATGGTTCCCTCGGTGGGGCGGTGGGCACCGGACATCACCTTCAGCAGCGTCGACTTCCCGGCGCCGTTGTCGCCGAGAAGGGCGACGACCTCGCCGGGGTGCACCGTGAAGTCGATGCCGTCCAGCGCGCGAACGAAGCCGTAGTTCAGCGCGACGTCCTTCAACTGGAGTCCGGGGGTTCCGGCGGTGTCGCTCATCTCATGCCTCCCGGGTGCGGATGGTGGTCGTGGCGACCTTGCCGTCGAGGGTCTCGCGCGGCGGCGGCGCGAGCCGTGTGGCGACCGCGCGCGACATGACGCGCTCGAACGCCAGCGCGAGCACCAGCAGCACGCCCGTGGCGATCGTCGCGAAGTACGGCGGGATGCCGCGGATGATCAGCGCGCTCGAGATCGTCGCGATGATCAGCGCGCCCACGAGCACGCGTGGCAGGCTGCCGCGGCCGCCGGTCAGCGGCATCCCGGACAGCGCGACAGCGGTGAGCGCCTGGAACAGCAGGTCGACGCTGGGGTTCGGCGACGCCTGGGTGGTCGTCGCCATGACGAGCAGGCCGCCGATCGCCGCGCAGATGCCCGAGAGGATGAACCCGAGCACCCGGTAGCGATCGGCGCTGACACCCACGCGGCGGACGGCGTCGATGTTGCCGCCGACGCCGAGCATGCGTGCGCCGGCACGCGTCTGGGTCAGGAAGAGCCAGCCGATCACGTACACGATCGCGACCACGAAGACCGGCGCGGGGATGCCGAGATATGCCACCGAGCCCATCCACGTCAGCTGCGTGATGCCCGTGACGGGCACGCCGCCGGCGACCAGCTGCGCCAGTCCGCCGAGCACGGTGAGCGAGGCGATCGTGACGACCAGCGGGTTCAGTCCGCGCAGCACGAGCACGCCGTTGATCCAGCCGACCGCGACGCCGGTCGCCAGCGCCACCAGGATCCCGGCCCACGCCGGCAGCCCCGCCTTGATCGCGGTCGCGGCGAGCACACCCGCCATGACCGCGGTGCCCGGGATCGACAGGTCCAGCGCCCCGCTGAGGATGCCGAAGGCGACGGATGCCGCGAAGACGGCGGTCAGCGCCGCCGAGTTAGCGATCAGTGCCGCGTTGGCCAGCGTGAAGAAATACGGGGCCGCCCAGAACGCGAAGATCACCACCAGCAGCAGCCAGAGGACGATGATCCCGCGGTCGCGGAGGAACACCAGGGCGCGAACGCCCCGGGCTCCACCGTGCTCCGCCGCGTCGGCGCGAACCGCCTGTTCGCTCATGTCGAGAAGCCTCCCGGTCCGTCTACTTGGTGATGACCTGGACCGGGGTGACGAGCTGCTGACCCTGCGCCGACGGATCGGCGGCGAGCTTGTGCATCTCCTCGAGGTTCTGGCCGAGGTCGGCTTGGAAGTCGAACGCGACGTCGGCGTACACCTTGCCGTCCTTGACCGCCTGCTGAGCCTCGTCGTTGCCACCGGCGCCGATGACGCACAGCTTCGAGGGGTCCTTGCCGGCCGCGGCGAGCGCATCCAGGGCGCCGAGGGTGGACTCGTCGTCGGTGCCGATGAAGGTGTTGGCGTCGGGCGCGCCCTGCAGGGCACTGGAGATGATCTGCTGCGAGCCCAGGCGGTCCGCGGCATCCTGCGTGTTGACGACCTTCGACTTGGGGGAGCCGTCGGCGATGGCGGCGAGGATCGCGTCGTTGATCGCCGCGCTGGACTGCTGGCCCGACGGGCTCTGCAGGTACACGACCTGTCCGGAGCCGCTCAGGCGCTCCTCGATGCACTGGGCCGCGAGCGAGCCGATCTTCGTGCCGTAATCCTCGTTGTCGACGTTCGTGAACGTGATGCCCGCCTGCATCCCGTCGAAGCCGTAGTCCTTCGGGGTGCCGGAGGCGATCACGACGATGCCCTTGGCCTGCGCCTGGGTCAGTGCCGGAGCGATGGTCTCGCCGGCGACGGGGATCACCCAGATCGCATCGACCTGGCCGAGCTGCACCCACTGCTGGAGCTGCTGCAGCTGCGTCGACGGGTCGCCCTTCGGGTCGGCGGTCAGCACCTGGTCGCCGGAAGCTCCCGCCGCGGCGGTCAGGCCGTCGGCGAGCCCCTTGAGCGCCGGCACCTGCAGGGTGAACGGCGAGAAGCCGATGCGCAGCGACTTGCCGCCGGCGTCGCCGGAGGCTCCGGATGTGGGGCTGGTCGCCGCGGGCGAGCTGCAGGCGGCGAGGCCGAGGGTGGCGGCGACGGCGATGGTCACCAGCAGCGGACGGCGGGTCGAGCGGATCGCCGCGGGAACGGTCTTCATTGTGCGGGCACCTTTGCGTCGCGACCGGCGGGTTACCGGTTCGTTGGGACGTGTCTAGCACACGTTTGCGCCTAATGAAAGCGTCTCTCACCTGTCGAAACGGATGACGGATGGCGGAGGAGCCTGATTTTCCGCGGCTCAGCCTCGCCCTTTAGGTCGTGCCTAACAGTGGATAGGGATCTCGAACTGGCACTGCACTCGGCTTTCGCGCACGCTGGGGTGCACGACCATCCCGATGAGGAGACAGCCATGTCGCTCGACGAAGCGCAGACATCCGCCCACCCGCACGCCGGCATCCTTCCCGGTGAGCCCAAGCCCTACTTCCTCGAGGCGGGCGGCGGTGAGAAGAGCGTCGTCTTCGACACGCTGTTCGAGATCCTGCTCACCGGTGACGAGACCGAGGGCCAGTACGACGTGTTCACGTGCGAGGGAAACGCCGGCCAGATCATCCCGGCGCACATCCACCCGTACACGCACGAGATCTTCTTCATCGTCAACGGCGCCGTGCACGTGTGGATGGACGACGAGCAGGGGTTCAAGGACGACCGGGTGCTCGAGGTCGGCGCGTTCGGGTTCGTGCCGAAGGGCACCATCCACGCGTTCCGCATCGAGTCGGCCGACTCGAAGGTGCTCGGGGTGTCCACGGGCGGTTTCGCGCGGTTCTTCCACGCCATGGGGCGTCCCACCACAAAGCCCGGCATCCCCGACCCGCAGGACTTCTACGCCCCGTCGTTCGACCAGATGCGCGCGGCCGGCGAGCTGTACGGCACGGTGTTCCGGCCGGACTATCAGTTCCTTGACGACTGAGCCCGACACGGTGCTGCGCGACCTGGTGTTCGCGGAGCGCGAGGGCTTCCGCCCGCTGTCGCTGGATCTGCGTCTACCGGCTGTCGCCGGCGCGCCGCTGATCGTATTCGCGCACGGCGGGGGGTGGCGGCGGGGCAGCCGGCGAACGCTGGCCCCGACGATGGATGCCGATGAGGCGTTCGGCCGCATCGTCGCGGCGGGTTTCGCCGTGGCATCCGTGGACTACCGGCTGAGCGGCGAGGCGGTCTTCCCCGCCCAGGTCGAGGATGTGTCGGCGGCGGTGGACTGGTTGCGCGCGCACGCCGAGGAGTACGGATTCGATGCGACGCGCATCGTGCTGTGGGGAGAGTCGGCCGGCGCGACGATCGCGGCGCTGGTGGGACTGCGACCGGATGCCGGCATCCGCGGCATCGTCGACTGGTACGGCCCCGCGGACCTGCCCGCCATGGCGACCGAGCTCGGCCAGCTCGACGACCCGGGCACGCGCGAGGCGGGGTGGCTCGGGGTGACCGTGCGCAGCGCGGGGGACGCCGCGGTAGCGGCGAGTCCGGCACGCCAGGTGACGCGCGGTGCGCCGCCCGTGTGGATCGCGCACGGGCTCGCCGACGACGCCGTGCCGCCGTCGCAGAGCGAGCTGTTCGCGGCGGCCCTGGCCGAGCAGGGTGTGCCCGTGGAGCTCGAGCTCGTGCCGGGGGCGGGGCACATGTGGCGCGGCGAGGTGGACCGGCTCGGACTGCTGGATCGGGCGCTCGGATTCTGCGCTCGCGTCACCGCCTGAGGAGGACCGGAATCCGTCCGGTCAGGACGGTGACCGTGCAGTGGACCGCCGGGCGACGAACTCGGTTCTCAGCGGCTCGTCCATCGCCACGGTCGTGTCGTTCAGCCGAGCGACGAGGCTCTTCACGGCGTAACCGCCGGCCTCCTCGAGCGGGGCACGGACCGTCGTCAGAGCAGGGACGATCAACTCGGCGCCGAAGATGTCGTCGAAACCGGCCACGCTCAACTGAGCCGGCACGTCGACGCCCTCGGCGGCCGCCGCCTGCATGAGCCCGATCGCCATCAGGTCGTTGTACGCCACGACAGCGGTCGGACGGGCGGCGAGAACCCGCCGCAGCACGGCACGCCCGCCGTCGATGGTCGGAGCGTTCGGGCCGATCTCGGCGACGGCCATGCCGGACCGCCCGGACGCGGCGAGCAGGTGCACCCGTCGACGATCGTTCATCCACGAGTCCGCCGGCCCCGACAGGTACACGATCGATCGATGTCCGAGCCCGTGCAGGTGCGCGACGAGGTCGGTCACGCCGGCCTCGATGTCCGGGACGATGCCGGGCACTCCGTCGACCTCCCGGTTGATCAGGGCTGCGGGCTTACGGGATGCGATGGCGCGGATCCGCTCGTCCGACAGCCGCGTCGTGGCGAGCACGATGCCGTCGACGCTCGGCAGGATGCGCTGCACCGCGGCGGCTTCGGTCGTGCCGGACTCCTGCGACTCCGCGACCACCATCGTGTGATCGTGCGAGCTGGCCTCCCGCTCCGCACCCCGGATGATGCCGAAGACCACGGGATTCGTGATATCGGCGACGACGACGGCGAGCGTGCGGGTCCGGCCGGTGTGAAGAGCTCGTGCCATCGGGTTGACGCGGAAATCGAGCACGTCTGCCGCGGCTCTGATCTTCGCCTCGGTCGACCTGCTGATCCTGCCCGGCGTGCTCAGGGCACGCGAGACCGTCGACGGGCTCACGCCGGCGAGTTCGGCGACGTCGTAGATCGTCGCCGCTGCGCCGCGGCGACGCACCCGTTCCTCCCGCGGTGCCGTCACCAGTCGTGCACGGTCCCGTCGGCGAGGCGGTTGTAGGGCAGGTACGCCTGCTCGTAGGGGTACTTCCCGGCCTCGTCCTGGTTGAGCTCCACCCCGAGTCCCGACGCGGTGCCGGGATGCAGCATCCCGTCGTCCCACGTGAACGACTGCTCGAACACCTCATCGGTGCGTGATCCGTGCTTCATGTACTCCTGGATGCCGAAGTTGTGGATGGCCAGCCCGAGGTGCATCGCGGCCGCCATGCCGACCGGTGAGATGTCGGTCGGACCGTGCATCCCGGACTTGATCTGGTACTGCGAGGCGTACTCCAGCACCTTCTTGAGGTGGGTGATTCCTCCGGTGTGGGTCACCGCGCTGCGCACGTAGTCGATGAGCTGCTCGCGGATGATCTGCTGGTAGTCCCACACGGTGTTGAAGATCTCGCCGATGGCGAGCGGCGTCGTCGTGTGCTGGCGCACGAGACGCAGCGCCTCGGGGTTCTCAGCCGGGGTGACGTCTTCGAGCCAGAACAGGTCGTAGGGCTCGAGTGTCTTGCCGAGTCTCGCGGCCTGGATGGGCGTCATCCGGTGGTGGGCGTCGTGCAGCAGCGGCAGCTCGGGGCCGAACTCGTTGCGGACCGCCTCGAAGACCGTCGGCACGTGGCGGAGGTAGCTGCGCGTATCCCAGTCCTCCTCGTTGGGCAGCGCGCCGCGCTGGGCGGGCTCGTGGTCGTAACGGACACCGGTGTTGGCCTCGTAGGTCGCGTTGGAGGCGATGCCGTAGATCGATTTCAGGCCGGGCACGCCGGTCTGGATGCGGATCGCCTTGTAGCCCTGCTCCCGGTGCGAGCGGACGCTGTCGAAGAGCTCCTCGGTGTCTTTGCCGGACGCGTGACCGTAGGCGAGCAGCCCGGTCCGCGATGCGCCGCCGAGCAGCTGGTACAACGGCATCCCCGCCGACTTGGCCTTGATGTCCCACAGCGCCACGTCGACGGCGGCGATCGCCGCCATCGTGACGGGGCCGCGCCGCCAGTACGCGCTGCGGTACAGGAACTGCCACGTGTCCTCGATGCGGCTCGCATCGCGACCGATCAGCAACTGCACGACGTGCTCGGTCAGATACGCGACGACCGCGAGTTCGCGGCCGTTGAGGGTCGCGTCGCCGAGTCCGGTGACACCCTCGTCGGTGGTCAGCTTGAGCGTCACGAAGTTGCGGTCGGGACTGGTGACGATGACCTCGGCCCTGTCGATGATCATGATTCCTCGTTTCGATTCGTCCACCTGGCCCGCAGGGCGTGGGCGGCGGCCTTGGGGCGCCGGTCTCGTGTGAAGACGCCCTTCCTGTTGCCGTCGACGCGCATCACGCCGACCGACGTCTGGAAGTCGGCGAAGTTCCACACCTGCTCGCCGACGACCGCCGGGACGCGGTCGTGCACGCGGTGGAAGAGGTCCAGGAGCGTGACCTGGTACTCCTCGGTCCACGGCTGATCCCAGATCGAGTGCAGCCCCGGCATCGTGTCGGCGCCGTACTCGGTCATGATCAGGGGCTTGCCGTAGCGCTCCTGCCAGAGCGCCAGCTCCTTCTCGAGACTCGCTTCGGCGGTCACCGGGTCGCCGGTGGCGACGTACCAGCCGTAATAGCGGTTGAGGCAGATGACGTCGAAGAGGTCGGCGATGCGCTCCCGGTCGGGCGGGGCCAGGAACACGTTCGCGTACGTGACCGGGCGCGTCGCATCCAGCTCGCGTGTCAGGGCGACGAGCGGTTCGAAGTACTCCCGGGCGCCCTCCTCCTGCGAGGCCGGCTCGTTCGCGATCGACCACAGGACGACGCTGGGGTGGTTCTTGTCGCGGGCGATCAGCTCGCGGATGTGCTGCGCATGGGCGTCGCGGGCCTCGTCGTTGATCGTCTCCGGCGAGAACGTCGGTTGCGAGGCTGCCCCCGAGAACCCGCCGATCAAGCCGAGATTCAGACCGACCGCGGCGGTCTCGTCGATCACGACGATGCCGTGACGGTCGGCGTAGTCCATCACCTCTTCGGCGTACGGATAGTGCGAGGTTCGGAACGAGTTCGCGCCGATCCACCGCAGCAGTTGCATGTCGTGGACGAGGTACGCGTCGTCGTGGCCCTTGCCGCGGACGGCGGTGTCTTCGTGTTTGCCGAAGCCGGTGAAGAAGAACGGCTCGGAGTTGATCAGGAACTGCATTCCGCTGACCTGGACGGTGCGGATGCCGACAGGCAGCCGGTACGTGTCGATCACCGCGCCGCCGTCCACGAGTTCGACCTCGAGATCGTAGAGGTAGGCGGCTCCCGGCCGCCACAGCGTGGCATCCTCGACCCGGCAGACGCCCACCGCGCCGTCGGCCGCCGCAACCTGGGCACCGGAGGCATCCCGCAGGACGACACGCACGGCGGCGTCGGCGGATCGCTCGACGGCGTATCGGACGATGCCGGTCGTCCCCTCGATGTCCGTGGTCACGGTGATGTCGTCGATGTGCACGGCGGGGCGGCTGGTCAGCCACACCGACCGGGCCAGCCCGGCGTAGTTGAAGAAGTCGTGGTAGTAGCGCTGCACCCGACGTCCGTCGGCGAGCGCCTCGACGTGTCCCGGCGGCTGCGTCACATTCGTCAACTCGTTGCCGACACCGATCGTGAGCCGAAACTCTTCGCCCGCGCTGACGTTCCGGGTGATGTCGGCCTCGAAGGGCAGATAGCCGCCCACGTGACGGGCGACCTCGACGTCATCGACGTAGACGACACCCTCGTGGGTGGCGGCATCCACCCGGATGAGGATCTGCTCGCCGCTCCACCCGCGCGGGACCCGCACGGTGCGTTGGTACCACACCCAGCCGACGTGGTTGCGGATGGCCGGATCGGTGAAGAGGTCGTTGTAGCTGGCGGGCACCGGCGCCTCGAGATCGGTGTCGAGCGGCCCGGACCAGGGAGCGGGGACGCCGGGGTCGTCGATCGCGAAGCGCCACAGCCCGTCCAGGCGGACGGTCTGCCTTGTGGCGGAGTCCTGGGGTCTGAGCATGGCGTCGTGTCCTCTCAGCCGGTGCGCGGCGTCCGGCGGTCGATCGGGTGGGTGGTGCGGAGCCGGGCGCGGGTCGCGTCGACGAATCGCTCATCGGCAGCAAGTCGAGCAGACACGAGCCCGAGCAGCGCCGTGACCGGATCATCGGATGCGACCGCCGCCGCGATCCGCGTCGAGTCGCCGTCTGCCGAGGGCTCGCCCGCGAGCACGAAGTCGATCCAGGCCGCGATGGCCCCGGCGGACGCCGACGCGTCGCCGCCCGCGGCGAGCGTGCGCTCCGCGACGGCGGCGAAGCGATAGCGCACCTTGGTGATCGCGTCTGTGGCGATCTGGGTGAGCCGGTGCTCGATGCGGGGGTTGGCGAACCGCTCGACCAGCTCCTCGCGGTACCGCTCGTGATCGATCGAGTCGGGCAGGTGCGTGACGGCCTCCGACCAGAAGTCCGTCACGAGTCCGCGGCAGACCGGGTCGGCGATCGCTTCGGCCACCGTGGTCGCGCCGCGCGGCAGACCGGCGAACGCGAGGATGCTGTGCGCGCCGTTGAGCAGCCACAGCTTGCGGTTCTCCCACGGTTCGATGTCGTCGACGAACCGGGCACCGGCCGTCTCCCACGCGGGTCGCCCCGCCGGGAACTCGCCCGACAGCACCCAGTCCGAGAACGGCTCGGTCACCACCGGAGACGCGTCGATCCAGCCGGCGTCGCGGACGGCATCCACCTGTCCGTCGATCCGCGGTGTGATCCGGTCGACGGAGGTGCTCACGAACGACACGTGGTCGCCGATCCACTCCGCGAGTGGCGCGGACACCGCGCTCGCGAGCCCCGTGAGGCCGCGGCGGACGAAGTCGCCGTTGGCGGGGATGTTGTCGCAGGGCACGATCGCGATCCCGGCGCAGCCGGCGCGCCGTCGCGCCTGCAAGCCCGCGAGCAGACGGGGAAGTACGCCGACGAGCGCGCCGTCGCCGAGCGGGTCCCCATCGACCATGCGCGTCAGTTCGTCCAGATCCGCGTTCGTCGCGGGGTCGGACACGTCGGGGTCGCCGTCGGCGGTGAGGCGGTAGCCGGCCTCGGTGACCGTGAGTGTGACGACGGCGACGCGGGAGTCGGCCAGCAGCGCCGTCAACCGGTCCAGACGCGAGGCGTCGTCGACCTCGACGATGCTCGGGACGACCTCGACCTCGTCGTGGTCGTGACCGCGGGTGACGAGGCAGTACAGCCCGTCCTGCCCTCGCAGCTGCTCTGCCTTGCGGGGTGATCGCCCCGTGAACGCGGCGATGCCCCACTGGGACGCATCCGCGGCGTGGGCGGTGTACCACGCCTGATGCGCGCGGTGGAAGTTTCCGAGACCGAGGTGCACGATCCCGATGCGGGCAGGGCGGCCGGGGCCGCCCCGCTCGGTGAGGGCGGCGGCATCGAGACGGCGCGCGGTCACAGTTTGAACGCCTCTCGAGGGATCGCGTCGACCAGGTCGCGGGCGACCCTGCGGGCCGTCGGCAGGCTCATGCGTCCCTCGGTCACCAGTCGGGCGAGGAAGGCGGCGTCGAGGCGGCGGGCGGTGTCGTGGCGCGCCGGGATCGACAGGAAGGCGCGCGTATCGTCGATGAACCCGCTGCCGCGATAGAAACCCGCGGTCTCGGTGACGGCGGAACGGAACCGCAGGATCGCATCGGGGGCGTCGAGGAACCACCACGGGGCGCCGATGTACACGCTGGGGTAGAAGCCGGCCAGCGGGGCGATCTCCCGCGAATACACCGTCTCGTCGACGGCGAACAGCACGAGATGTAAGCCGGGCTCGGTTCCGAACGCGTTGAGCAGCGGACGCAGATTGTCGGTGAACTCCGTTCGCACCGGGATGTCGTGGCCGGTGTCGGGCCCGTAGGCGTCGGACGTCGGTGCGTGGTGGTTTCTCCGCACACCGGCGTGGAGGGTCATGACCAGGCCGTCGGCGACGCTCATTCTGGCCATCTGGAAGAGCATGTGCCCGCGGAAGAGCCGCCGGCCGCCGGCATCCAGTCGTCCTGTGCGAGCATCGCGGAACAGCCGGTCCGCGTCGCCGTCGGACAGATCGGCGGTGAACGGCTCGACCACCCCGTGGTCGGCGGATACCGCGCCACGGCTGATGAAGAAGGCTCGGCGGTCCTCGAGCGCCTGCAGGTAGCCGGCGAAGCTGCCGGGCCGGCCGGTCGCGTCCAGCAGCGTCTCGACCCGGACACCGAAGTCCGTCGCCTCCGGATCCAGGTACGCGTCGGGCCGGAACGTCGGAAGGATGCGGCCGGAGATCCCGGATGCCGAGGCCAGCCGGCGAT
>CAXTES010000070.1:0-14258 GCA_964243215.1 uncultured Microbacterium sp.
CGTCGAGCCGAACTCCGGGCTCATGTTGCCGATCGTCGCGCGGTTGGCCAGCGGCACGGACGCGACGCCGTCGCCGTAGAACTCGACGAACTTGCCGACGACGCCGTGCTTGCGCAGCATCTCCGTGATCGTCAGCACCACGTCGGTCGCGGTGACACCCGTCGGGATGGCGCCGGTGAGCTTGAAACCGACGACCTTCGGGATGAGCATGGACACCGGCTGACCGAGCATGGCCGCCTCGGCCTCGATGCCGCCGACGCCCCACCCGAGCACGCCCAGGCCGTTGACCATCGTGGTGTGCGAGTCGGTGCCCACGCACGTGTCGGGGTACGCGCGCAGCACGCCGTCGACCCGACGCGTGTACGTCACCCGGGCCAGGTGTTCGATGTTGACCTGGTGCACGATGCCGGTGCCCGGCGGGACGACCTTGAAGTCGTCGAACGCGGTCTGGCCCCAGCGCAAGAATTGGTACCGCTCGCCGTTGCGCTGGTACTCGATCTCCACATTGCGCTCGAAGGCGTCGGGCCGGCCGAACAGGTCGGCGATCACGGAGTGGTCGATCACCAGTTCGGCGGGGGCGAGCGGGTTGATCTTCGCCGGGTCTCCCCCGAGGTCGGCCACCGCCTCGCGCATCGTGGCGAGATCGACGATGCACGGTACCCCGGTGAAGTCCTGCATGACCACGCGGGCCGGAGTGAACTGGATCTCGGTGACGGGGTCCGCCTCGGCATCCCACGAGCCGAGCGCCTGGATCTGCTCGCGCGTGACGTTGGCGCCGTCCTCGGTGCGCAGCAGGTTCTCCAGCAGCACCTTCAGGCTGAACGGCAGCTTCTCGTACCCGTCGACGGCGTCGATGCGGTAGATCTCGTAGTCGGTGCTGCCGACCGTCAGGGTGCTGCGGGCACCGAAGCTGTTCACCGTGGACACGATGCGTCTCCTTCGTCGGCGGCGGGATCGGGCGCGAGCCCGTCTGCTCATCATCCCCGCTGGCACCGGCCGAAGCTAGCGAGGCGAACCTAATCCGCGGGGATACATTTATCTTGATATCAAGATAAATGTATCACTGCACCGGCTTCGGCGAGACGGCCCGGACGGCCAGCCAGGTGACGGCCACGAGGGGTGCGAACAGGGGCAGTCCCATGACGAGCTTGAGGGTGCCGAGGGCGGTGACATCGCCGGCGAAGTAAAGGGGAAGCTGCACCGCCAGACGGGCGGCGAACAGCGCAGCCCAGGCGATGGCGAGCCAGAAGTACACGCGGCGCCGACGTCGATTCCTGCGCCACCGCGTTCCGTCGCCGGTCAGCCAGCCGGCGGCCAGGCCGATCAGCGACCAGCCGATCAGCGCCGAGACGAGAAACGCCGTGCCGTAGACGGCGTTGGTGATCAGCCCGAAGACGAAGTTGTCCTGTCCTCGCCCCGTCCACAGCGCGAGCGCCGCCGCCGCCGCCGTCGCGACGAGCCCGCCGATCGCGGCCGTGGCCGGCGACCGCGCAATGAGTCTCGCCACGGTGAACACCGCGGCGATGCCGACCGATATCGCCAGCGACAGCCACAGGTCGCCGGTGCGCGTACCCGGGTCCAGCGTCAGGGTGTAGACGACGACGAAGACGAGACTGGGCAGCACCGACTCCAGCACCCCGCGCCAACCGCCCATCGCACGCCACACGACGTGACCGGTGGACGACTGCTGTGCCGGATCGAGACCGGCGCGTCGCGCCGCCCCGCCGAGCGCGGCGCCGATGGATTCCGAGGCGGAGGGTGTGGCCGGCGGCGGATCCGCCGAACCGCCGCGCTGCGGATCGTCGCTCACGCGGCCCCGGGGGTCGCGGGCATCTTCAGCGGGATGAGATCGCGTGGCGGCATCGGGGTCCCGCCGCGCACGACGACGATCGAGCGGAACAGGTCTTCGACCTGGGCCGCGGCATCCACATCGCTTGCGGCGGCGCCGCCGATCACGCCGCGCAGAAACCAGCGGGGACCGTCGACACCGACGAATCGAGCCAGCCGTCGGGTCGCGGCACCGCCGTCACCGGCCGCCACCGGCACCTCGGCCAGCAGCTCCGGTCCGAGGGGGCCGAGGCGCTCTTCGACCCTGCCGCCCTGCTGGCGGATCTGTTGACGGATCTGCTCGCGAGTCTCCTCCCAGAGCCCGGTCGAGCGCGGTGCGGCGAAAGGCTGCACCTGCAGCGTCGATGAGGCGTAGTCCAGACCGACCGCCACGATGCGCTTGGTCTGCTCCTCCACCTCGAGCCGGAGGTTCAGTCCCTCACGAGGCAGCACCTTGATGCCACCGAGGTCGATGTACGGCCGCACCGGGTTCGCTTCGCTGTCGTCGAACGGACCCGCGGTGGCGCGGTCGTCGGGGGCGGACTTGTCCGCCGGGTCGGCCGGTGTGGCATCGGTCATGCGAGCGTGTCCCTGTCCTGGTATCCGGTCGAGCCGAAACCGCCGTCGCCGCGCACGCTGCCGGGCAGCTCGCCCACCGGCACGAACCGCGCCTGCCTGATCGGCACGACGATGAGCTGGGCGATGCGGTCCCCGACCGCGACGTCGTAGTGCTCGCGCGGGTCGGTGTTCAGCAGCGACACCTTGATCTCGCCGCGGTAGCCGGCATCCACCGTTCCGGGTGCGTTGACGATCGTGATGCCGTGCCGCGCCGCCAGACCGCTGCGCGGCACGACGAATGCGGCGAAGCCCTCCGGCAGTGCGATGCGCACTCCGGTGCCCACCAGAGCGCGCTCCCCGGGACCCAGGCGCACCGCTTCGGTGGCCACGAGATCCGCGCCGGCGTCACCGGGGTGGGCGTAGGCCGGAACCTGCGGCGCCATAATGGGCACGTCCACGGTTTCGATCACTCCACGAGGGTAATGCACACGCCTGCCGACCATCCGAGCGCGCGAACGAGCGCGGATTACCGCGAGCGGCTGAGTCCTTCGCTGTGGGCGATCGTCTCGGCGGCGGTGGTCGCGCCGATGGCCGCGCTCGTGTTCATGCCGCTGGACGAGACGGTCTCGCTCGTCGTCGGGGTGGTCGTGGCGGTGGCGGTGGTGTCGCTCATGCTCGCGGCATCCCCCGTCGTGGAAGTGCGCGCCGGCCAGCTTCGCGCCGGCCGCGCTCATATCCCGGTGCAGCTGCTCGGCAGCCCTGTGATTCTCACCGGAGACGAGGCGCGTCAGGGTCGAGGGCCAGGTTTGGATGCCCGCGCCTGGCATCTGATCCGTGGCAGCATCGACGGGCTCGTGCGCGTGCCCGTGACCGATCCGGACGACCCGACGACCGAGTGGGTCATCGCGTCGCGGACGCCGGACCGGCTCGCCGCGGCGATCCGGCGTGCGAAAGCTACGCTGCGCACTCCGCGCAGATAGGACCGGCGGATGACTCGTGGTCCAGCTGCGAGCGGTGCTTGACCAGGAAGCAGTTCATGCAGGTGAACTCATCCTCCTGCGGCGGCAGCACCACGACATCCAGTTCGAGATCCGACAGGTCGGCGCCGGGCAGCTCGAAACCGGACGGGTTGTCGGCGTCTTCGACGTCGACGGATCCCGACATCTTGTCGGGCACGCGCTCCTTCAGAGCCTCGATCGACTCGCTGTCGTCCTCGGTCTTGCGGGGGGCGTCGTAATCGGTTGCCATTGCGGGAGCGTCTCTTCTTCATCGGGTGGCGTCTGGGCCGTCTCGCGACGGGCGGCGATAGTTTGCACGACTGGATGTCATTTCGCAAATGCGCTGCGCGGGGACATCGATCTCGGGCCGCAGCGGTGAAACTCGCGGCGCGCCTCCGATATTCCCGGTCTCAGCGAGCCCGCGTGACAGCATGGTCGCACGCGGCAGTCAGAAGGCGAGGTCCGGATGCAAGAGCTCACTGTGGTCGGAACCGAAGACGAGAAGCTCGTCCTGGCGGCCGAGTCCGGAGACCGGTACAGCGTCATCGTCGACGACGTCCTTCGGGCCCAGCTGCGCAGGGCTCGCCGGGAGCACGAGGTCGAGCGGCGTGCGCCGCGACCCAACCCGCGCGACGTGCAGGCTCACATCCGCGCCGGGCTGTCGACCGAGGAGGTCGCCGCGCTGCTGGGTGCGACCGTGGAAGATGTCGCCCGGTACGAGGGTCCCGTGCTCGCCGAGCGCGAACATGTCGTCGGTCAGGCGCTCGCGGTCCCGGTCCTGCTCGGCGGCGATTTCGACGCCGAGGCGCCCCCCACCTTCGGCTCGGCGGTGCGCGCGAAGCTCGGTGAAGCCGGCGCGACGGGCGAACGATGGACGAGCTGGAAGGAGCAGGGCTCCTGGGTCGTCAAACTCGAGTTCACGGCCGCTGAGGTCGACCATGATGCCAGGTGGAGCTTCGATCCGCGGCGCAGCAGCCTCTCGCCGCTGAACGCCGACGCCACGCATCTGTCCCGTCAGGGGTCGCTACCCGACGGCCTCATCCCACGCCTGCGCGCGCTGGACGTGCCCGTCAAGGACGAGTCGCGATTCGACAGCGGCGCCTTCGGACCGCGTCGCGGCACGGCGGTCGAGGCCGAGGCGGCTGCGCCTGCGCTGACGCCGCCGGCCACCGCCGCCGTGCAGGATGCCGCGATCAAGCGTGCGCCGGAGCAGTCGTCGGCATCCACCGAAACCGCCGATCTGCTCGAGGCGCTGCGGCGCAGGCGCGGGCAGCGTGAACCCCTTCCGGGTTTGGAGCTGGACGAGAACGCCGCGCACGCGCCGGTCGCACTCTTCGACGCCCTCGAGCCCGGGTACGACGAGATACCGGCTGAGGATCCGCCGGCTCCGGCGATACCCGAGGTCGTCCGTGCGACCGGCACGTCCGAGTCCGGGCGCCGCAAGGGCCGGTCGTCGATGCCGTCCTGGGACGAGATCGTCTTCGGCGCCCGCACCGACGAGCCCTAGGCGAACGCGCCGAGCCGGATGAGCGGAACGATCCGCTCCTGGTTCGTCAGCGAACCGTGCTGGCCGATCATCTTCTGCGGCTGCTTGTCGGGGAGACGGTCGTCGTAGTACGCCACCGCCGCCCGGGGGGCGACCAGCACATCACCGATGCGTTCGCGGACATCGGCATCCACCGCGCCGAACAGGCCGGCGTCGATCGCTTCGTCCCGCGACATCACCCACGACCGCTCGGCCTCGCGTCGCCTCCACGTCTCCCGCACGGCATCCCCGGCACCGTCGGCGGCATACAGGTGCAGCATCCGCGGCTCACCGCCGATATGGCGGATGCCGTCGACGAGCTCGTCGCCGTCGGTGAGCAGGATGTGCCGGTGTCGAGGCACGTCGACCATGCCGTGGTCGGCGGTGACCAGAACCCCCACCCCCGGCGGCACGGTCGACGCGAGGCGGCGGGCCGCGGCATCCACCCGCTCCACAGCGGCGGCCCACGCGTCGGACTCCCAGCCGTACCTGTGGCCGGTGCCGTCGAGCTCCGGCGCGTACAGATAGACCAGCGCGCCGGGATGCCGCGCGGCCGCATCGACGGCCGCCGTCACCCGCTCGGCGAGGTCGTCGGCGGGCACGAACTCGCCACCGCGCAGGATCGCTTCGGTCAGCCCCGACCCGGCGTACTCCGGCTTTGTGACGACGAAGCACGGCCGGCCACCCAGAGCCTCGCGCTCGAGCACCGGCTGGGCGCGCTGCCAGCCGCGCGGGTCGAGACCGTGCGTCTCCCAGCCGTGCAGTTGATTGACGACATCGTCCGTCCCCGGCACCAGGAGCCGGTACCCGACGATCCCGTGGACGCCGGCATCGGATGCCGTCATCAGCGACGTCAGCGCCGTCGCCGTCGTCGACGGGAACACCGAGCGGGCGATATCGCCGCGTGCCCCGGCATCCGTCAAGAACCGCGCATGACCGGCCCGGGCGCGCAGGTTGTGAGACCCGAGCCCGTCCACGACGAAGACGATCGCGCTCGTGGCCGGCGCGAACCAGTCGGGTCGGCCCGACAGCGACGCCAGCACCTGCGGCAGCACTCCGGTGAGGCTCCGGGCCCCCGCCGGCTCCGCGGGTAGGCTGAGCGACATCCGGGCCAGTCTCCCATACCGGCAGGCGGCCACGTCCGTTCCCGAGGCCCGTCACCGCATGCCCGAATCCCGCACCGAACCCGCCCCCGACGAGCGCATCGAGGACATCGACTTATCCCTCGAGATGCAGGGGTCCTACCTCGAGTACGCCTATTCCGTCATCTACTCCCGGGCGCTTCCTGACGCCCGCGACGGCCTCAAGCCGGTGCAGCGGCGCATCCTCTATCAGATGGCCGACATGGGCCTTCGCCCGGACCGCGGGCACGTCAAGAGCGCCCGCGTCGTCGGCGAGGTCATGGGAAAGCTCCACCCGCACGGGGACGCCCCCATCTACGACGCGCTGGTGCGGCTGGCGCAGCCGTTCTCGCTGCGGGTGCCGCTCATCGACGGCCACGGCAACTTCGGGTCGCTCGACGACGGACCCGCCGCCCCCCGTTACACCGAGGCACGTCTTGCGGCCGCCGCGCTCGCCCTCACCGAGAACCTCGACGAGGACGTCGTCGACTTCATCCCCAACTACGACGGTCAGTTCTCGCAGCCGTCGGTGCTTCCTGCCGCGTACCCCAACCTGCTGGTCAACGGCGCGACGGGCATCGCAGTGGGCATGGCGACCAACATGGCGCCGCACAATCTCATCGAGGTCGTCGCCGCCGCGATCCATCTGCTCGAGAACCCGGATGCCTCCGTCGAGGACCTGATGGAATTCGTGCCGGGACCCGATTTTCCCTCCGGCGGGATAGTGCTCGGTCTCGAGGGCGTCAAGGATGCCTACACGACGGGCCGCGGGGCGTTCAAGGTGCGCGGTAAGGTGTCGATCGAGTCGCTCGGGCCCCGTCGCACCGGGCTTGTTGTCACCGAGTTGCCCTACCAGGTGGGTCCCGAACGCATCATCGAGAAGATCAAGGATGCCGTGCAGGGCAAGCGCCTCAGCGGGGTCTCCGACGTCACCGACCTGACGGACCGTAACCACGGCCTGCGCCTCGTCATCGGGATCAAGACGGGTTTCGACCCGCACGCCGTGCTCGACCAGCTCTATCGCCTGACGCCGCTCGAAGACTCGTTCAGCATCAACAACGTCGCCCTGGTCGAAGGCCAGCCGCAGACGATGGGGTTGAAGGATCTGCTGCGGGTCTATCTGGACCACCGTGTCCAGGTCGTCACCCGGCGCAGCCGATACCGCCTCGCCCGGCGCGAGGAGCGCCTGCACCTCATCGAGGGACTCCTTATCGCGATCCTCGACATCGACGAGGTCATCCAGGTCATCCGCACGTCGGACGACGGCGAACAGGCGCGCACCCGCCTCCGCGAGGTGTTCGACCTCAGCGAGGTGCAGGCCGAGTACATCCTCGAACTGCGCCTGCGGCGCCTCACGAAGTTCTCGCGCCTCGAGCTCGAGACCGAGCGAGACTCGCTCAGAGCCGAGATCGCCGAGCTGCAGACACTGCTCGGCAGCGAGGTGCTCATCCGCGCCCAGGTCGCGCGCGAACTCGAAGCCGCCGCTGACGCGCATGGCACGCCTCGTCGCACGATGCTGATGAACGCCAAGCCCGCCGCCCCCCGACCCACACGCGGAGCTTCGACGGCGGACCTGCAGATCGCCGATGCGCCGACCGTCGTCGTGTTGTCGACCACCGGCCGCGCCGTTCGCGTGGACCTCGTCGACGGACAGCAGCTCACGGCCCCAGCTCGCCGGAGCAAGCACGACGCGATCCTGGCGGCGGCGCCCTCGACGATCCGAGGTGACCTCGGAGCGGTCACCAGCGCGGGCCGCGTGCTGCGATTCAGCCCGGTCGATCTGCCGTCGGTGCCACCCGCGTCGGTGCAGCTCGGAGCCGGTGTCGTCCTCCACGACTATCTCGGCATCTCTGAAAAGAGCGAGCGGGTGATCGGGCTCATCCGGTTCGACGACGACATACCCTTCGCCCTCGGCACGCGTCAGGGCGTCGTGAAGCGCGTGGTGCCGGCCGCACTGCCCGTCAGGCCGGAGCTCGAGATCATCGGCCTCAAGCCCGGCGATGCCGTGGTCGGCGCAGGCGCCGCTCCCGAGGGCGCGGAACTCGTATTCGTCACCAGCGACGCGCAGCTGCTGCGCTTCGCGGCCGGCTCGGTCCGCCCACAGGGCGCACCCGCGGCCGGAATGGCCGGTGTCAACCTGTCGGCGGCGGCAGTCGTCATCCATTTCGGTGTCGTCGATGGCGAGGATGCCGTCGCCGTGACGGTGTCGGGTGCCGATGGCGTGCTCCCCGGCACGGATGCCGGACGCGTCAAGGTCTCGCGGTTCGAGGAGTTCCCCGCCAAGGGACGTGCCACGGGAGGCGTGCGCGCGCACACGCTTCTTCGCGGCGAGACCCGGCTCACGCTCGCCTGGGTCGGACGCGCGCCGGCGCTGGCCGTCGGTCCCGACGGGTCGACACGCACACTGCCGCCGGCGTCGTTCAAGCGTGACGCCTCCGGCCAGCCGCTCGACGCCGTGATCGGCTCGGTCGGCCGCGCACTCGCCTGAATCGCATCTGCGTCGCGGCGTCAGCTCTTCGCAGGACTCAACCCTGCTCGATGAGTCTGGCCAGAGAACGGGCGGCTCCGCGTCGGGCGACCAGGCCCTCGACCACATCGCGCAGGGCACGGCAGCTGTCGTCGTCGCCCGCGAGCGCCGCCTGGGCGCGGGTCTGCTGCAGCGCTCGGTGACCCGCGGGGCGACGGGTGGCCTCATAAGCGTCCAGCTCGTCGACGCCCGTCGCCGGACCGAACAGCGCGGCCGTGAGCCGTCCTGCGAGATCGAATGCGTCCTGAATGCCGACATTCAATGCTGATCCGCCGGCGTTGAAGATGTGCGCGGCATCGCCCGCGAGGAAGACCCGCCCGCGGCGGTAGGCATCGGCCTGCCGGCTGTTGCCGACCGTGCTGCGGATGTCGCTCGCATCGGTCATCGGGAGTTCGGCGCCGAGAACCCGGCGCAGACTGTCCCGCAGCTCGTCGACCGGCACCGAGTCGCTCGGCATGTCGCTGCCTCGTTTCTCATGGGTGCTGACGAGGTACAGGTCGACCGGAGCGGTCTCGTCGAGCACCGACATCGGGGCGATCGAGAAACCGCCATTCGCCAATCTGTTGGGCCGCATCACGGCGACGCGGCCGACACCCGCGATCTCGAAGGCATCCTTCCGGCGGGTGATCTGGTCGGCCGGTATCGTGACGCGGGCGATCCGCGAGATCTCCTTGCTGGTTGAGCCGGGGAACCCGATTTTCGCCGTCTTGCGCACGGTACTTCTCGCGCCGTCGCATCCCACCAGATATCCGGCGGTGAAGCGTGCCGTGCCCTCCCGGCTTCGGACGTCGGTCGTGACCGAGCCGTCATCCTGCACGAACCCGGTGACCTCGTGTCCACGGCGCACCTCAGCACCGGCCGCAGTCGCCCTACGCTCCAAGATCTCCTCCAAGCGCGCTTGCGGCACGGGCAGGATGTGCAGTGGGTTCCACGGCCCGAAACCGAGCTCGAGCGTCAGCGGGCCGAACGCGAACCGCGGCGGCGAGAGCACCCGAAGTCCTGTGCCGGCCAGGATTCCGCGTTCGGCGAGCATGCGGGCCGACCGCCCGACCACGCCATTCGCCTTGGGCACCGGTGACGGCGTCTCGGCCGCCTCGAACACCACCACACGGAGGCCGCTCGCTGCCAGTTCGCCGGCGAGCAGCAAGCCGACCGGGCCGGCTCCGACGATGGCGACATCCCGATCGGGGCGCGCGACGATTCCATTCATGCCGTCAGTCTGAATTGACAAGACGGGGCTGTCAAGTCAGACTGACGCCATGGCATCTTGGGACCTCGCCCCGCTGCGCACCGCCGACCCGGCGACCGGCCTGCGCGCGGTCGGCGCGCTGCGCCGGCTGGCCGAACGCGTCGAGGAGCAGCACGTCGCGGCAGCGCGACACGCAGGCTGGTCGTGGGAGCAGATCGGTGACGCGCTCGGCGTCACACGACAGTCGGTGCACGCCAAGTACGGAAGGCTGGACCAGAAGGATGTTTGAAAGGTTCGCGCGAGCGGCTCGATCAGCAGTCGACGGCGCGCGGCAGGAGGCGGCCCATCGCGGCGACCGCCGTATCGGTACGGAGCATCTCCTGCTCGCCCTGCTGCACGACGCGGCGTCGGCACGGATCGTCGGCATCAGCGCTGCGAGGGCGAGCGACGCGGCTGCTCAGCTGGACCGCGACGCCCTGGCCGCCATCGGAATCACCGGCTGGCCGCTGGAGCCCACGAGCCCCGCCCCGCTCGGCAGGCACTCCCCCCGCATGACGCCGGGCGCGAAGACAGTCCTCCAGCAGGCATTGATGAGGGCGAGTACCGAGAAGTCGCGGGCGATCACGACCCGTCACCTGCTGCTCGCGGTTCTGGACCGAGACGAACCGGATCCTGCGGCGACGCTGCTGGCGGCGTTGAGCGTGGACCGCGCGGTGCTGCGGAACCGTCTGATCGCCGCGTAGGGCTCCCCCGGCGCCGGTCAGGCGTCGATCGCGTCGCGCGAGAGGCGGTGCGACGATTCGACGATGAACTCGCGTCGGGGCGCGACCTCATTGCCCATCAGCATCTCGAACACGGTCCCCGCCACTTCGGCGTCTTCGAGTCGGACTCGGCGCAGCAGTCGTCCGCTGCGATCCATCGTCGTGGTGGCGAGCTGATCGGCATCCATCTCGCCCAGACCTTTGTAGCGCTGCACCGGCTCGTGCCAGCGGCGACCCGACTTGGTGACTTTCGTGAGGAGTGTGTGCAGCTCCGGCTCGCTGTACGTGTAGACGGTCTCGTTCGGCTTCGTGCCCGGGTTCATGACGATCACGCGGTGCAGCGGCGGCACGGCGGCGAACACCCGACCGTCTTCGATGAGCGGTCGCATGTACCGGAAGAACAGGGTCAGCAACAGCGTTCGGATGTGCGCACCGTCGACGTCGGCGTCGCTCATCAGGATGACCTTCCCGTAGCGCGCCGCCTCCAGCTCGAAGGATCGACCCGATCCGGCGCCGATCACCTGGATGATCGCGGCGCACTCGGCGTTGGAGAGCATGTCGCTGATCGACGCCTTCTGCGTGTTGAGGATCTTGCCGCGGATGGGAAGCAGCGCCTGGAACTCGCTGTTGCGCGCCAGCTTGGCCGTCCCGAGCGCCGAGTCGCCCTCCACGATGAACAGCTCGGAATCGCCGACGTCGTTCGTGCGACAGTCGACGAGCTTCACCGGCAGCGACGACGACTCCAGGGCGTTCTTGCGCCGCTGCGTCTCCTTGTGCGCCCGCGCCGAGATGCGCGCCTTCATCTCGGCGACGACCTTGTCGAGCAGCAGCGAACTCTGGGCCTTATCGTCGCGCCGGGTGGACGTGAACCGGGCGGTCAGCTCGCGACCCACGACGTTCGCGACGATCTGGCGGACCGCCGGAGGGCCGAGCACCTCCTTGGTCTGGCCTTCGAACTGCGGCTCCGGCAGCCGCACGGTCAGCACCGCGGTCAGACCGGCGAGGATGTCATCCTTTTCGAGCTTGTCGTTACCCACCTTGAGCCTGCGGGCGTTCTGTTCCACCTGGGTGCGCAGCACCTTCATCAGGGCCTGATCGAACCCCTGCTGATGCGTGCCGCCCTTGGGGGTGGCGATGATGTTGACGAAGCTTTTCGACACGGTGTCGTAGCCGGTGCCCCACCGCAGCGCAACGTCCACGTGGCACTCGCGCTCGACCTCGGTTGCGACCATGTGCCCGGCCCGGTCCAGCACCGGCACCGTCTCGGTGAACGTTCCGGATCCGGTGAGCCGCCACGTGTCGGTGACGGCGGCGTCGGGGGCGAGGAAGTCGACGAACTCGGCGATCCCGCCGTCGTAGCGGAATGTGGTCTCGACGGCATCCGCGGCCGTCTCGTTCATCGACGGGCGCTCGTCGCGGATGTCGATCTCGAGCCCGGGCACGAGGAACGCGGTCTGGCGCGCGCGCTGCTCGAGCTCGTCGAGTCCGAACGCGGCATCCTTCGTGAAGATCTGCGGGTCGGCCCAGTAGCGGATGCGGGTACCCGTCACGCCTTTGCCGGCCCGGCCGGTCACGCGCAGCTCGCTGCTGCGCTCGAACGGCGTGAAGGTGGAGCTGGGGCTGCCGTTGGAGAAGACGCCGGGCTCACCCCGGTGGAACGACATCGCCCACGTCTTGCCGCCGCGATCCACCTCGACGTCCAGCCGCTCCGACAGGGCGTTGACGACGGATGCCCCGACCCCGTGCAGTCCCCCCGAAGCGGCGTACGACCCGCCGCCGAACTTGCCGCCCGCGTGCAGCTTGGTGAACACGACCTCGACGCCCGACAGGCCGGTGCGCGGTTCGATGTCTACCGGGATGCCGCGGGCGCGGTCGCGCACCTCGACACTGCCGTCGGTGTGCAGCACGATCTCGATGCGCGTCCCGTGTCCGGCCAGCGCCTCATCGACGGAGTTGTCGATGATCTCCCAGAGGCAGTGCATCAGGCCGCGCGAATCGGTCGAGCCGATGTACATTCCGGGCCGCTTGCGAACCGCTTCCAGCCCCTCGAGCACCTGGAGGTGATGGGCGGAGTACTCAGCGGTCACGATCTCCTAGCGTATCGGCGGGTGCCGACGCGCCCTGGCACAGACACGACCGCCGGGGCCCGTGGTACGCGCACAGCGAAATGTCATGCAATGGCGGCATCGGAGAAACAAACGCATGGTTGTATTTCATGACCTGCCACAGCGATCTATAGCAACGAGGAGGCACCGACATGACCACGATCTCGACACCCACCGAACCGGCCGTCCTCGATTACCGTCTCACGGCAGTGGACCGGTGCGATTCGTGTGGCGCTCAGGCGTACATCTCCGCGGAGGTCAACGGCAGCGAACTGCTGTTCTGCGCCCACCACGGCCGCAAGTACGAGGACAAGCTGCGCTCGATCGCGACCACCTGGCACGACGAGACATCCCGGCTCACAGCCCCGGTCTGACGCGAACGTCGCCGCGCGGGACACCTACACCGCGCGGACAATACCCAGCGGCGTCGACTGCCGGCCCTGCCCGAGCGGGTTGTCCTGCAGGATCGCGACGAGCCGCTGCTCACCCGCCCTGTCCAGGGTTGACCCGAGGATGTTGCCGCCCAGGTCGTTGATGTCCACGACCGCCACGTCGACGGGTGTAGGCAGCGCGTCGCGCAAGCGGCGGGCTACGCCGACCGGGTCGGCGGGGCCGAGTACGACGGCGCTGTTGTAGGGCGGGATCGTTCCGCTCGTCGGCCCGTCGATCGCGCGGGCCTTGTCGCCGGCGATGCGGTAGAAGTCGCCGCGACGCCCGAGAGGCTTCGTGATCGCCGCCACGGCCGCCGCGAATAGGATGCGCGCGGTGCCGCATTCGCGCAGCGCCATCTCCATCGTCTCGGGCATCCCGAGTCCGATGCCGTGCGGCGTCTTCGTGACGTACCGGGACAGGAAGTATGCCAGCCGGCGCGGCGTGATCGCATCGACCGGGAACGACCGGCCCTGCGTGATGGCGACGATCTTCTCGGTGACGAAGAGGACGTCCCCGGATCGCAACTCGTTGGTGGCGTACTCGAGCACGATCGTGTCGAGGTCGTCGCCGGGCATCACCACCCGGGTGCGGATCGGGATGCGGGCATACGACGAACCGCGTACCGCGATCGTCAGCGCTTTGCCGTCGTTGGCCGCCGCCATCACTCGAGATAGTCCCGCAGCGACTGCGAGCGCGACGGGTGTCGCAGCTTCGCCATCGTCTTGGACTCGATTTGACGGATGCGCTCGCGGGTCACCCCGAAGGTGTCGCCGATCTGGTCGAGGGTCTTGGGCTGCCCGTCGCCGAGGCCGAACCGCATCCGAATGACACCCGCCTCGCGCTCGCTCAGCGAGTCCAGCAGCGACTCGAGCTGGCGCTGCAACATGGTGAAGCCGACCGCGTCGGCCGGCACGACCGCCTCGGTGTCCTCGATGAGGTCGCCGAACTCGCTGTCGCCGTCCTCGCCCAGCGGAGTGTGCAGCGAGATCGGCTCGCGACCGTACTTCTGCACCTCGATGACCTTCTCCGGGGTCATGTCCAGTTCGCGGCTGAGCTCCTCCGGCGTGGGCTCGCGGCCGAGGTCCTGCAGCATCTGCCGCTGCACGCGGGCGAGCTTGTTGATGACCTCGACCATGTGCACCGGGATGCGGATGGTGCGGGCCTGGTCGGCCATCGCGCGGGTGATCGCCTGGCGGATCCACCACGTCGCGTAGG
>CAXTES010000071.1:0-14224 GCA_964243215.1 uncultured Microbacterium sp.
TCGGCGACCCCGCGTGCACTCTCGGCGACCCCGCGTGCACTCTCGGCGACCCCGGGTGCACTCTCGGGGAGGGAAGGGGGGTCAGCTGCCGTAGCGGCGGTCGCGGGTGGCGAAGTCGCGCACCGCCCGCAGGAAATCCACCTCGCGCAGGTCCGGGCCCAACGCCTCGACGAAGTAGAACTCGCTGTGCGCGCTCTGCCACAGCAGGAAGTCGCTGAGCCGCTGCTCCCCCGAGGTGCGGATGACCAGATCGGGATCCGGCTGCCCGCCGGTGTAGAGGTGCTCGCCGATCTGCTCGGGGGTCAGACTCGCCGCCAGCTCCTCGAGCGAACCGCCGTCGCGGTCGTGCTGGGCGATGATGCTGCGAACCGCATCGACGATCTCGCCGCGCCCGCCGTAACCGACGGCCAGGTTGACGTGCAATCCGGTGTGGCTCTCGGTGCGCGCCTCGGCGCCGGTGAGCACCGTCGCCAGCTCCGGCGACACCAGGTCGGCGCGCCCGACGTGCTGGACGCGCCAGTCCCGTTCGTGGGACAGCTGCTCGGCGAGGTCGGCGATGATCTCGATGAGGTCGTCCAGCTCCGCCTCGTCGCGCTTGTTCAGGTTGTCGATAGACAGCAGGTACAGCGACACCACGCCGACTCCCACGTCGTCGCACCAGCGCAGGAATTCACGCATCTTCGCCGCGCCGGCCCGGTGCCCGTGCGCCGCGGAGTCGTAGCCGAGCTGCCGCGCCCAGCGCCGGTTGCCGTCGATCATCATCGCGATGTGGTGCGGCACGGCCTCAGGAGTCAGCCGCCGCCGGAGGCGATTGATGTAGAGCCGGTACAGGGGTCCGCGTCCCCCGCTCGCCCCCGTCGCCCTCACACGTCCACGCTACCCCGCGCTCACGGCGGCGCCCCGTGTACCGCCGAGGGCATGGGTCGGAACGTAGGCTTTCACCGTGAGCGGGGACACTCAGGCGAACGAGGCAGAAGTGCCGCAGCTGCCGCTTCTGGAAGCGGCAGCGGTCGACGCGCACCGCGACATCCGTCCCACCTGGCGCGGCTGGATCCACGCCGGTACGTTCCCCGTCGCGATCGCTGCGGGCGTGGTGCTGATCGTGCTCGCCCAGGGCGCGCCGGCGAAGTGGGCGTCCGCGGTGTTCATGGCGACATCCCTGCTGCTGTTCGGCAACTCCGCGCTGTACCACCGGTTCGACTGGGGCCCCACCACGAGGGCGGTGCTCAAGCGCATCGACCACGCGAACATCCTGCTGCTGATCGCGGGCACCTACACGCCGATCGCGGTGCTGGCGCTGCCGACCGACAAGACGATCCTGCTGCTGTCGCTGGTGTGGGGCGGCGCCATCCTCGGCATCCTGTTCCGGGTGTTCTGGATCGGCGCCCCGCGGTGGCTGTACGTCGCGCTGTACCTGCTGCTCGGGTGGGCGGCGGTGATGTACGTCGTCGACCTGTTCCAAGCCAACGCCGCGATGATGATCCTGGTGTTCGTCGGCGGGGTGCTGTACACCGTCGGAGCCGTCGTCTACGCGATCAAGCGACCCAACCCGTGGCCGGGCCGCTTCGGCTTCCACGAGATCTTCCACGTGTGCACGGTGCTGGCGTTCCTGTGCCACTGGACGGCGTGCCTGCTCATCGCGCTGCACCCGGCCTTCCACGGCTGACGCGTCAGCGGCGTCCGGGGTCGTCTTTCGGGTCGATGTCCTGATCGTCGACATCGGATGCCTCGACCGCCGCATCGGCCTGACCCCGGGCCTCCTCCTCGGCGTCCAGCTGCTCGCGCACGTCCGCGCGATACCGGCCGCGCCGGATCCGCCGCATCATGTCGAAGATGAGGAAGATGACCGCCACAGCGACGAACGCGATCGCGACGAATCCCCAGACTCCGGGGGTGACGATGGCGGGATCGATCGACGGGGTGGGCGACGGCGTCGGGGTGGCATCCGAGAAGGCGAGCGCGACCATCGACGACTGCATCCCGACTCTCATCCCGCGCGCCAGCGCATAGCCTGGATGCCAGCCTAATTCTCGGCGGGAGCCATGACGACATACCAGGACGTGCTCGACGACCGGTACGGTCGGCGACGCTCGTCGCGGTCGCGCTTGATCACCTGGATCGTCGCGGCGACGATCGCGGCGCTCGTGGTGGCCGCCTTCGCCTGGATGACGTGGGCGAACGCCGCGGACGACGTCGCCGTCGATTCCATCGGGTTCACCCTTGTCGACGCGCACCAGGTCACCCTCTCGTTCCAGTTCACCGCGCCCGCGGGGGCCGCGGTCGCGTGCGCACTCGAAGCGCAGGACGAACAGCACGGCATCGTCGGCTGGCGAGTGGTGCAGTACTCCGCATCCGCCTCTCACGCGCAGGCATTCACCGAGGACATCCCGACGGTCGCGGCGGCCACAACGGGTTTGGTGAACTCCTGCTGGGTGACTTAGGCTTTTCGGCACCGCAGTCGATCCGCGCCCTGGCCACGCCGGGGCGTTTACATTTCGCCCACCGACCGAAGGAGACGACCGTGTCCACCGACGCCCAAGTGACCTTCCTCACCCAGGATGCCTACGACCGGCTCGCCGCCGAGCTCCAGCAGCTGTCCACCGTCGGCCGCGAGGAGATCGCCAAGCGCATCGAGTCCGCGCGCGAGGAGGGCGACCTCCGCGAGAACGGTGGCTACCACGCGGCGAAGGACGAGCAGGGCAAGCAGGAGGCCCGCATCCGCACCCTGCAGTACCTGCTCAAGAACGCCAAGGTCGGCCAGGCGCCCACCAGCACCGGGGTCGTGGAGCCCGGCACCGTCGTGACCGCGATCGTCGCCGGCGGTGAAGAGGTGTTCCTGCTCGGCAACCGCGAGATCGCCGCGAACTCGAAGTTCGATGTCTACAGCGAGGCATCCCCGCTCGGCGCCGCGATCATCGGACTGGGCGAGGGCGAGAAGACCTCGTACACCGCCCCGAACGGCCGCCAGATCCCCGTCGAGATCGTCAGGGTCGAGACCTACTCGGGTCAGTAGCTCAATCCGGCACCACCGACGGGTGGAAGCCCGCCTCTTCGAGGGTCTGGATGACGTGCCGACGGTGCTCCTCGCCGCGGGTCTCGACGCTCAGCTGCAAGACGACCTCGCTGATCTGCATCCCCTGGCCGTGCCGGGTGTGCAGCACCTCGATGACGTTCGCGCCGGCGTGGGCGACGAGCTCCGCGACGCGCGCGAGCTGTCCCGGCCGGTCCGGAAGCGGGATGCGCAACGTCATGTAGCGACCGGATGCCGCCAGGCCGTGGGCGACGACGCGCTGCAGCAGCAGCGGGTCGATGTTGCCGCCGGACAGTACCGAGACGGTCGGTCCGGATGCCTGCACCTTGCCGGCGAGGATGGCGGCGACCCCCACGGCGCCCGCGGGCTCCACCACCTGCTTGGCGCGTTCGAGCAGCACCAGCAGGGCCCGGGCCATGTCGTCGTCGGTGACGGTGACCACATCGTCGATCAGCTCGTGCAGGATCTCGAACGGCAGATCGCCGGGACGGGCGACGGCGATGCCGTCCGCGATGGTCGGGGTGGTCGTCACCTCGATCGGTGATCCGCCGCGCAGCGACTCCGGATAGGGCGCGGCGTTCTCGGACTGGACGCCGATGATGCGCACTCGCCGGACCACCGCGGCCGCGCGGGCGGTCACGGCGGCGGCGACACCGGCGGCCAGGCCGCCGCCGCCGATCCCGACGAGCACCGTGTCCAGCTCGGGCAGCTGATCCATCAGCTCGAGTCCCAGCGTCCCCTGCCCGACGATGATGTCGCGGTGATCGAAGGGGTGGATGAGCACCGCCCCGGTGCGCTCGGCGAAGTCCGCCGCCAGCCGCAGCGGCGTCTCGACGGTCGCGCCCTCGAGGACGACGTCGGCGCCGTAGCCGCGCGTGGCCAGCAGCTTCGGGACCGGCACGCCCAGCGGCATGAAGATCGTCGCGTGGATGCCGAGCTGCTGCGCAGCCAGCGCCACACCCTGCGCGTGGTTGCCGGCCGAGGCGGCCACCACGCCCCGCGTGCGCTCCTGCTCGCTCAGTCGCGAGAGCCGGTAGGTCGCGCCGCGGATCTTGAACGACCCCGTGCGCTGCAGGTTCTCCAGCTTCAGGTGAACGGGCGCGCCGAGCAGGTCGGACAGGTGCTGGGAGTGGTCCAGCGGGGTGCAGGCGATGATGCCGTGCAGGGTGGCGGCGGCATCCTCGAAGTCGGCGAGCGTGGGAATCGTCACGCGGGTGTTCTCCGGGGTCGAGGCACGGTGTTCCAGATCAGCGGAACGGCGAACGACGACTCGCTCGTGACGACACGGCCCGGATCGCGCAGCGAGTCCCAGAAGGACCCCCGTGGCTTGCCGTCGCCGTTCACCACGCCAGTCTAGGTCTGGTGCGATCCGCCACGTCGGAGGCCGAAGCTAGGCTGTCGGCCGTGAAGGAGTCGCTCAGCGCCGCGCAGGCGCGCCGCGTCGCCC
This sequence comes from uncultured Microbacterium sp., assembly GCA_964243215.1. GTDB lineage: Bacteria > Actinomycetota > Actinomycetes > Actinomycetales > Microbacteriaceae > Microbacterium. Next base: position 4,479 of record CAXTES010000071.1, read on the forward strand.
TGGCCGCGCAGGGCTTCGCCAAGCCGCGTCCGGGCGCGGTCGGAACGCGCGGATTGAACATCGCGATGCGTCGGATGGGCGTGCTGCAGATCGACTCGGTCAACGTCTTCGCGCGGTCGCATTACATGCCGCTGTTCTCCCGGCTGGGGACGTACGACCCGGCCGACCTCGATCGGCTGTTGTTTCACCGCCGGCCGCCGTACGTCGAATACTGGGCGCACGTGGCATCCTTCATCCCCGCCGAGGACTGGGGTCTGTTCGCGTTCCGCATGGCGGACCTGCGCACCAAGTACGGCGATGGAGCCGACGGCTGGTTACAGACCCATCGCAGCACCGTGGATTGGGTGCGCGCCGAGCTCGCCGCGCGGGGCCCGCTGCGCCCCGCCGAGATCGAGCGCGACGCGGCGCGCAGCTCGCGCGGTCCGTGGTGGGACTGGGATGTCGTCAAGAGCGCGCTGGAACATCTGTGGATGTTCGGCGAGGTGGCGATCGCCGGCCGGCGCGGTTTCGAGCGGCGCTATGCGCTGGCCGAGCAGGTCATTCCCGAGGCAGCACGGATCCCGGTGCCGCGGGCCGACGCGATCCGCGAGCTCGTGCGCCGTGGAGCGCGCGCCTACGGCGTCGCGACGGCATCCGACCTCGCCGATTACTGGCGCATCACGGACCGCGCCGCCGTGCTCGCCGCCGTCGGCGACCTCGTCGACGCCGGCGAACTGCATCCGGTGAGCGTCGAGGGATGGACCAGCGCCGGCCGTCCCGCGAAGGCCTGGCTGCACCGGGATGCCACGATCCCGCGGCGCGTCGACGCGGCGGCGATCCTCACCCCGTTCGATCCGGTGGTGTGGTTCCGCGACCGTGCCGAGCGGATGTTCGGCTTCGAGTACCGGATCGAGATCTACACGCCGGCACCCAAGCGCCGCTTCGGGTACTACTCGCTGCCGGTGCTCGTCGGCGACGCGATCGTCGGTCGGGTCGACCTCAAAGCCGATCGGGCGGCGTCGACCCTGCGCGTGCAGTCGGCGTGGTGGGAACACGGCCGGCCACCGGACGCGGCCGAACGGCTGGCCGACGAGCTGCGGACCGCCGCCCGATGGCAGAGTCTCGAGCGGATCTCGGTATCGCGGTGGGGCGACGCGGCCGACGACGTCGCCCGCGCGCTACCGGAGGCGCTGCGCCACGACGCCGGACCCGGCGATCCGGTGGCCCTGGCCGACGACGAGCTGGATGTCGCGTGAGACGCGGCGTCGCCGTCGCCATCGTCGCCACTGCCGTGATCGTGGTCGGAGGTGCCGGTGTCGGCGCGTGGCTGCTCACGCGGCCGGCCGGTCCGGACGCCACCGCGGCGGCGTACCTGGACGCCCTGACCACCGGAGACGGGCCCCGGGCGGCGTCGCTGCTGGCGGACCCCGGTGATGCCGACGCCCTCGCGCGTGCCTTCGGTGCCGCCGCGGCACGGATCACCGATGCGCACGTGTCCTCGACGCGGACGGATGGTGCGGATGCCGTGGCCGACGTCGCGTTCACCCTCGACGGCGCAGTGCGAACGGCCGAGGTGACCCTCAGCCAGCGGGACGGTGGGTGGTTCATCGGCCCGGACGGCCTGGGCACGGTGACGGCGACGGCCCCCCTCGGTGCCGCCGCGGCCGTGGCCGACGTGTCGTTCGGACTGGGGGTCGCGCGCACCCTCCTCCCGGCCGAATACACCGTGACCGCCGCCCCGAGCCCCGTGCTGACCGGCTCGGCGGCAGCCACCGTGCTGCCCGGTGCCGCCGTCAGCGTCGACGTGCCTGCCGCGCTGTCGGCCGACGCCACCGCGATCGCGCAGCGCCAGCTCGACGGCTACGAGGACGCCTGCACGGCATCGGCGGCAACCGTCCCCGACCACTGCGGGCTGCGCGTGCCGTGGGCGGCCGATCTGGCGTCGCTCTCCCAGATCGCGTTCCGGATCGAGCAGCGCCCGACACTGGTGCTCTCGGCGGACGGGCGCACCTTCGCCGCCACCGGCGGCATCATCGTCGCGACCGCGTCGGGGACAACGCCGGCCGGCGCGACGCAGAGCTTCACCTACCGGGCGGACGACTGGGCGCTGCGGGGGGCGGTGACGTTCACCGCCGACGCCATGACGCTCGCGGCGTTCTGAGTCACTCCCCCGCCAGACCCTGCGTCGCAACACCCAGCCATTGCGCGAGCGCACGGATCTCCCGGTGCACCGCGTCCGTGATCGCCGGGGTGAACGGCTCGTCCTCGTGGATGGCAACGATGCGCAGCACCTCCGCGGTGCGGTCGACCTTGGCATCCAGCTTGCCGACGAAGCGATCGCCGTGCAGGATCGGCAGCGCGAAGTACCCCCACCGACGCTTGGCCGCCGGCTTGTACATCTCGAGGATGTACTCGAAGCCGAACAACTCGGCCAGCCGGTCGCGGTCGAACACGAGCCGGTCGAACGGCGACAGCAGCGCGGTCCGCGGTGCGAAGGCGTCGTCGAGGATCGCGGGGTCGACCCGCCACTGCCCCGTCACCTCGTCGACTTCCGCCGCGACGCCGACCGTTCCGACGTCGATCGGCTCGTTCGGCTGCGCCACGCCCCTCTCGCGCGCGATGCCGAGCGATCCGAGTCGTCGTTCGGCACGCTGGCGGGATGCCTTGGTGGCGTCGAGTTCCTCGACATCGGCGGGGTACACCCGCTCGGCCAGATCGAACATCCGGCCCTTGGCATCCCTCCCCCAAACGGCGACCTGGCCGCACGACAGCAGCACCTCGATCATCTGCGACGCGTTGCGGTTGTTCGTCCAGCCGCTCGAGCGCCACGACACCTGCGCGGTGTCGGGGATCTCAGCCGCGTGCAGCGGACCGGATTCACGCAGCCGGGCCAGCACGTCGCGGCGGAAGCGCTCGTTCGCCTGCAGCCAGTCCCGCGGATACTGGTGCCGTGGCGCGGCGCGCATGTCCGGCAGCACGAGCGCCAGGTCGGCCATCGGCCGGTAGAAGCCGCCCCACTCGAACAGCGCGCGATCCTGCTCGAACACGCGCTTGAGGTCGGCGGGCTGGTAGGGCCACCCGATACGGCTCCACAGGATGTGATCGGCGCTGGGCGCGATGGCCGCGGTGGGCTCGATGTTGACGACGGCGAGCCCGTCCACCGTCTCGACGATGTCGCCGGGCCGGTCGGCTGTCAGCAGCTGCGCGCGGACCGCGGGGCGCCGCGCATCGCGGCGGCTCAGCCGCAGCACGTCAGAACTGGACGCGCGGCGGCTCGGAGATGGCGGCGCCGTCGACGACCTCGAAGAACTCCCGCTCGTTGAAGCCCAGGTTGCGGGCGAACAGGTTGTTCGGGAACACCTTGATCTTGGTGTTCAGCTCGCGAACACCGCCGTTGTAGAACCGGCGGGATGCCTGGATCTTGTCCTCGGTGTCGACGATCTGCTGCTGCAGCTGCAGGAAGTTCTGGCTCGCCTGCAACTGCGGATACGCCTCCGCCACGGCGAACAGCGACTTCAGAGCCTGCTGCATGTGGCCCTCGGCGACTCCGGCTTCAGCGGGGCCCGCGGCATTGAGGGTCTCGGCGCGCGCCTGTGTGACGTTCTCGAAGACGGCCTTCTCGTGCGCGGCGTACCCCTTGACCGTCTCGATGAGGTTCGGCAGCAGGTCGGCGCGGCGCTTCAGCTGCACCGTGATATCGCTCCACGCCTCGTCGACACGGACATTCAGGGCCACCAGCGAGTTGTACGTCGCCCACAGATAGATCCCGACGATGACGGCGACCGCCACGATGACGAGGACCGGTACCAGCCATTCCCACATAGGTGCGACTCCGTTCGATCTGCAGACATCCTAATCGCCGGTGCTCGCCGGCCCACCGGGGCGCCGGTACTCCCAGGCTCTACTCACCGAGCACGCGCTGCAGGTACGCGTTCGTGAACATCCGGGACGGATCCAGCCGGTCGCGCAGCGCGATGAAGTCGTCGAATCTGGGGTACCGCGCGCGCAGGGACGCGGCATCCAGGGTGTGCATCTTCCCCCAGTGGGGACGCCCGTCCAGGTCGAGCATGACCTCCTCGACCGCCTGGAAGTACTCGGTCGGATCCTCCCGCCAGTAGCGGTGCACCGCGATGTAGCCCGATGCCCGGCCGTGCGCGGTGGACAGCCACAGGTCGTCGGCCGCCGCGACGCGCACCTCCACGGGAAACGAGATCCGCCACCGCCGCTCGTCGACGAGCCGGCGCACCGCTTCGAACGCGGGCCGCAGGTTCGCCACGGGCACCGCGTACTCCATTTCACGGAAGCGCACCGCGCGGCGCTGCGTGAACACGCGGGTCGAGGCATCCGTGTACTCCCGGTTGCCGGTCAGCCTCACCGCCACCCGCGACACCGGCGGAATCAGGGCCGGGACGACGGTGCCCGCGGCGCAGATCGCCGCGTACAGCCCGTTCGACAGCAGTTCTTCGTCGACCCATCGGCCGACCGGCGCGAGACGGTGCCGCGGCGCGCTCTCGGGCAGACGCGTGTTGGTCTTGGTCAGCGCGGTGTCGGTGTGCGGAAACCAGTAGAACTCGAAGTGATCGGATGCCGCCGCCCGGCGATCCAGATCCGCGAGCGCCTCGTCCAGCGGCTCCGGTCGCTCGACCGCGTGCAGCACGAAAGCCGGCACGCACTGCAGAGTCACCTCCACGAGGATCCCCAACGCGCCGAGCCCGAGCGCCACCGCGGGCAGCAGCTCGCTGTCGTGGGAATCGTCGACGGTGAGAAGCTCGCCGTCCGCCGTCACGAGCACCGCACCCACGACCTGGGTCGCGATTCCGCCGAAGCGCGCGCCTGTGCCGTGGGTGCCGGTGGAGATCGCGCCGGCGATCGACTGCTCATCGATGTCGCCCAGATTCGGCATCGCCAGCGCGTGCCGGGCCAGCAGGCGCGGTATCTGGTGCAGTCGCGTACCGGCGCGCAGCGTCACACGGCATCGCTCGCGATCGACCGCCACCAGACCGGTCAGGTCGGTCAGGTCCAGCAGCACGCCGGGCGCCACCGCGATGCCGGTGAAGCTGTGGCCGGCGCCGACCGCCTTGACCCGCATCCCGCGACGGGACGCGGCCTGCACCGCCCGGCGCACCGCATCCGTCGTCGAGGGAAACTCGATGCGCTGCGGACGCACGCTGGCCGACCGCCCCCAGTTGCGCCACTTCTCCCCCGGCCGGGTCACAGAAAAGCCTTGCCCTCGCCGCGGTACGTGGGCGCGGCGCCGGCAAGGCCGGCGGCATCCACCAGCTGATAAGCATCCACCCGCTCGGCGGCCTCGCCGCTCTTGGCGTGCCGGAACCAGACGCGATCGCCGACGCGCAGATCGCGCGCGGCCTCGCCCTGCAGCGGCGTCTGGACCTCACCGGCCGCCTCGCGCGGCAGGGTGCGCAGCCCGGCCGGCCACACCGGCTCGGGCTGACGTGAAGCCGCCGGCGGGCCCGATGCGATCCACCCGCCGCCGAGCACCGTAGCGATGTCGGACGTGGGCTTGCGCACGACATCCAGCGCGAACCCGGCCGCGGGCGCGGGGTCGAACGCGCGGTACCGGTCGAACAGGTGGCCGGCGAGCAGGCCGCTGCCGGCGGTGATCTCGGTGACCGCCTGATCGGATGCGGTCGATTCGAGCGACCCCGTGCCGCCGCCGTTGACGAACTCGAGCGGTGCGATATCGCGCAGCGCGCCGACGATCGTCGCTCGGCGATCGTGCAGCTCCGAGGCGGATCGGCGCTGCATCCACCGGACGAGGGTGTCGCCGCGGCCGGTGTCGTCGGGCTGTCCCGCGATCTGCGCCTCGTACATCATCAGGCCCACCAGGCGGAAGCCCGGCCGTGCGGCGATCGCGCGCGCGAGGTTGGCGACCTCGGCGGCGTCGTGGACCGGCGAGCGATGCACGCCGACGTGTCCGAGCGCGGGCGCCCGCCACGAGGCATCCGCATCGATGGCGACGCGGATCTCGAGGCGTCGTGCCGGCGGCGCCACGGCATCGACGAGATCGAGCTGCGCGATGTCGTCGACCATGAGGGTGATCCGGGATGCCGCCGACTCCTCAGCGCCGAGGCGGGCGAGTGCTGCTCGGTCGACGGTCGGGTAGCCGAGCACGATGTCGTCGTGGTCGTCGGCGAGCCACAGCGCCTCGGGGAGGGTGAAGGCGAGGATGCCGCGATAGCCGGGTACCCGCAGGGTCGCGTCGATGATTCGGCGTACCCGGATGGACTTGCTCGCCACCCGGATCGGAACGCCACCGGCGCGCACGACCATGTCGAGCGCGTTGAATCGCAATGCCCGCAGGTCGACCGCCGCGACCGGTGCGGGCATGTGCGCCGTCGCACGCGACATCTCGGACCAGTAGCCGGCCGGGTCGGACTGCCAGGGCCGGGCGACATCCGATGCGGCCGCGAGCAGGTCGAGGGTCATCGCTGGCTCCTTCGTGTCTCTCGTCCGTTCGGCGCCACCAGCCTATGCGCGGCCGCGGGACGGGCCCTCCGCAGGCGATGTCGGCGGCGCGGAACCATCCCGCTGCGAGGTGCACCACACCGTGCGGTGGTCGCGCGGCGGCCGAACCGGAGGTCGAGCACGTGATGACGAGTGCGGATCTGAGTCGCGGAGGTGCCCCCGCTGGGACTCGAACCCAGACTGCAGCGATTTTAAGTCGCCTGCCTCTACCTATTGGGCTACGGGGGCCACGCCTCGCGGGCGTTGCGACCACGGTAGCCGGTCACGCGCGCGGAACGGTGTGACCTCGAGCTCAGCTCGCGGCGACCTTGCCGACCGGCTGCTTCTGCGGCATCGGAGCCTCGACGCCGCCCCTCGCATCGGTGAGGGCATCACCGGAGCGTCCGTCGATCGACGGTGCTGCACCCGGGGCAGGAGCGGCGGGCGCCGCCTGCACCGCAGCCTGCGGCGGACGCGGCCGAGCGGCGAACTCCTCGAACACGTACCGCGGATTCTGCACCGTCTCGAGGTTGACGAGGTCGCGGTTGAGCCAGAAGTTCATCCACCAGTCGCCCACCACGCGCCACTTGCGCTCCCACGACGGCATCGCCAGGCCGTGGTATCCGCGGTGCGCGAACCACGCGATCAGACCTTTCAGCGCGATCCGGCCGGACTGGAACACGCCGTTGTACAGACCCAGCGTCGCGACGGCGCCGAGGTTCTTGTGGTAGTAGTCCTTCGGCTCCTCGCCGCGCAGCACCGCCGGGATGTTCTTCGCCATCAGCTTCGCCTGCCGCACCGCGTGCTGAGCGTTGGGCACGCAATACCCGCCGACTCCGCCGCCGGAAAGATCCGGCACCGCCGACACGTCGCCGGCCGACCAGGCGCCCTCGACGATGTCCTCGTCGGTGCCGACGCGCAGGTCGGCGCGGGTCAGGATGCGGCCGCGCTCCTCGACCGGCAGGTCGCTGCCGCGCACCACCTCGGGATTGGCCATGACGCCCGCGGTCCAGATGATCAGGTCGGTCGGGATGACCTCGCCCGTCGACAGCTCGACGTTGCCGTCGACGGCGCCTTTGACCTGGGTGTCCAGGTGCACGTACGCCCCGCGCTTGGCGAGGTCTTTCAGCACCCACTCGCTCGTCTTCAGCGACACCTCGGGCATGATCCGCCCCATCGCCTCGATGAGATGGAAGTGCGTGTCATCCCACCGCAGTGTCGGATAGTGCTTCACGAGCGCCGAAGCCAGCGAGCGCAGCTCGGCGAACACCTCGATTCCCGCGAACCCGCCCCCGACCACGACGACGGTCAACAGCTTCTCGCGCTCCGGACCGGGCGGCAGCGTCGCCGCCTTGTCGAAGTTCGACATCAGCCGGTCGCGCACGGCGACGGCTTCCTCGATGGTCTTCATGCCGATCGCGTTGTCGGCGATGCCGGGGATGGGGAAGGTGCGCGACACCGCGCCGGCGGTGACGACGATGTGGTCGTACTCCTGCTGCCACGGATCCCCCAGCGGCGGCGTGACGGTGGCGACCCGGTTCGCGTGATCGATGCCGGTGATCTTCGCCGTGAGCACTGTGGTGCGCTTCAGGTGCCGGCGCAGCGCGACGACCGCGTGACGGGCTTCGATGCCGCCCGCGGCGACCTCGGGCAGGAACGGCTGGTACGTCATGTACGGCAGCGGATCGACGATCGTCACTTCCGCCTCGCCCTTGCGGAGGTGCTTCTCCAACTTCCAGGCGGTGTAGAAGCCCGCGTACCCGCCACCGACGACGAGAATCCGGGGCACGGTGCGGGTCGAGGTGCTGGTCACGATGGGCAGATCTCCTCAGAGGTCATCGGCTCGGCGGCGACGATCTCGCCGATCGGATGCGTCGGACAGCAGCGGTGACGCCTAGCGCGATCAGTATAGCCGCCAGGGTCACGACCAGGAGCGGCAGCGTCCCGTACAGCAGCGTGTCGGCGGACGGCAGCAGCGGCGACGACGGGCGGGATGCGGCATCCGCCGGCGGCAGCGGTGCGATGGTGATCGGCGCGGACGCGGTCGGTGTCGGTTGCGGCCCCACGGGCGCGCGTCGGTGCAGCCGGACCCACTCCTCGAGGCTGCCCATCGGGTTCGTCGTGACCGTCGGCACCGACGCGGTGACGGCGGCCGACGCGTCGACCAGACCGTAACCGGTCGCCAGATCCGGCACGCTGGTCACCCCCGGGGCCGGGCGCGCGGTGCCGATAACGCGCTCGATGACGTTCGCGGCATCCAGATCAGGATGCGCCGAACGCACCAACGCGACGATCCCGGCGACGATCGGTGCGGCACCGCTCGTGCCGTTCCACGACACGACCCTGCCGTCCGCCGAGGCTCCGACGAGCTCCTCGCTGGGCGCTGCCACGCCGATCGTGATCCCCTGCGTGGACGCCTCCAGGCTGGGGTCGCCGTTGCGGTCGACCCCGCCGACGGTGAGCACCCCCGGTATCGTCGCCGGCGCTCCGACGCGGGTGGTGCCGCTGCCCCGGTTGCCCGCAGCGACGACCACCACGACGTCGTGGTCGAACGCGTATCCGAACGCGTCATCCCAACTCGGATCCCAGCTCAGGCTGTTCGTCGTGAACGACAGGTTGATGACATCCGCTCCGTTGTCGACGGCCCAGTGCATCGCGTCGGCGATCTGCTCGGTGAACGAGACGCCGGATGACGCGCCGAACCCGACCGATACCGAGAGCAGGTCCGCCTCGGGGGCGACCCCGATGACACCCGTGCCGTTGCCCGCGCCGCGGCCGGCCGCCAGCGACGCGACCCAGCTGCCGTGGTTGGCGTCGACGGCGCCGACCGGGGTCCGCCCGTCGGCGGTGCCGATGCCCGAGACATCCGTCCCGGCCGCCACGGCGCCGTCGAATTCGGGTGCGAAGCCGATGCCGGTGTCGATGACGGCGATGCGGGTTCCCGCTCCCCGGGTGGTGTTCCACGCCGTGCGAATGCCGTAGGAGTCGATCCAGTACTCCGCCTTGCGCACCGGATCGGTCGGATCGTCGGGCACCGGCACGGCCGCGGCTCCCGTGAGCAGCACCACGCTCGCGACCGTCGTCGCGACGGCACGCAGAGGACGCATCACCCCTGCCCCGGCACGTTCGGCTCGACCGGCACCCCGGGTGCACTCTCGGCGACCCCGGGTGCACTTTCGGCGACCCCGCGTGCACTCTCGGCGACCCCGGGTGCACTCTCGGCGTCCCCGGGCGCACTCTCGGCGAACCCGGGTGCACTCTCGGCGACCCCGCGTGCACTCTCGGCGACCCCGGGTGCACTC
>CAXTES010000072.1:0-13800 GCA_964243215.1 uncultured Microbacterium sp.
ACCCCGCCAACGGCGGTGTCCTGCTGTGGGAGCACCTGTTCTGGTTCTTCGGGCATCCCGAGGTCTACATCATCGCGTTGCCGTTCTTCGGCATCGTGTCCGAGGTGTTCCCCGTCTTCAGCCGAAAACCGATCTTCGGATACAAGACGCTCGTGTACGCCACGATCGCGATCGCGGCCCTGTCGGTCGCGGTGTGGGCCCACCACATGTACGTCACCGGGGCGGTGCTGCTGCCGTTCTTCGCCCTGATGACGATGCTGATAGCGGTGCCCACGGGCGTGAAGATCTTCAACTGGATCGGGACGCTGTGGCGAGGGTCCGTGACGTTCGAAACCCCGATGGTGTTCGCGCTCGGCTTCCTGGTGTCGTTCGTCTTCGGTGGTCTGACCGGCATCATCCTGGCCTCGCCGCCGCTGGACTTCCCGCTCTCGGATTCGTACTTCGTCGTCGCGCACTTCCACTACGTCGTCTTCGGCACGGTGGTGTTCGCAATGTTCGCCGGGTTCTACTTCTGGTGGCCGAAGATGACCGGGCGGATGCTGAACGAGCGACTCGGCATGGTCCACTTCTGGATGCTGTTCATCGGCTTCCACATGACGTTCCTCATCCAGCACTGGCTGGGTGTGGCCGGCATGCCGCGCCGATATGCGGACTACGCGCCATCGGACAACTTCACCTGGATGAACCAGGTGTCCACCATCGGCGCGATGATCCTCGGCGCATCCATGATCCCATTCCTGTTGAACGTGTGGATCACCGCCCGCCGCGCGCCAAAGATCACCGTGAACGACCCGTGGGGTTACGGCGCCTCGCTCGAGTGGGCGACGTCGTGCCCGCCGCCGCGGCACAACTTCACCTCGATCCCGCGTATCCGCAGCGAGCGTCCGGCGTTCGACCTGAATCACCCGGAGGCGGGAGTTCCCGTCGGCGTCGGACCGGACCGGTTCAAGGACGCCCCTGACGCTCCCGTCCAGGATGCCGAGACCGGGCAGGTGAAGTAGTGCGCGCGAACGTCGGCCTCTGGTGGTTGCTGGTCGGCTTCTTCATGTTGATGTGCATCGTCTACACGACGTGGAACATCGTCAACAGCACGGAACAGGTGTGGTACCACCGCCTGGAGTGGGTCGGCAGTGTCGCGCTGTTGTTCACCGCGCTCATGGCGGCTCTGATCGGTTTCTACCTGTCCCGTGTGCGCAGTGCGCAAGGCGGCGAACTGCCTGAGGATGTGCTGACGTCCGACATCGACGACGGCGACCCGGAGGTCGGCGAGTTCAGCCCGTGGTCGTGGTGGCCCATCGTTCTGGCGTTCTCGGCGGGTCTGGCGATCCTGGGACTCGCCGTCGGCACATGGATATTCCCCATCGGCGTGGCGGTCTTCCTCGTCGCGATCGTCGGCTGGGTCTACGAGTACTACCGCGGGCATTTCGCCCGCTGACGCGCCGATGGTGCGCCTCCGCGCCGCGGCGGCGTCCGATGTCGGTCGGTATCGCAGTGCCAACCAGGATGCCGCGTTCACGGCGTCGTGGGGTGCCGGCGTCGCTGACGGGGTGGGTGGTGGCCCCTCCGGCGACTTGGCCTCCGCGGCGTTGATTCACCGGCTGATGCCTACAGCGATGCCGCCGATCGACGCCGAGTCGCTTGGCGTGCGCATCCGGCTTGCCAACTGGGATCTCCGCGCCCACGCCGAACGCGATCCGCGATTGCGCGGTATGGCGACTACGTTCACAGGGCTGTTCCTCGGCGCCGACGGTCGTCTGCTGCTCGCTCACACCGGTGATTCCCGCGCGTACCTGCTGCGGCGAGGCGTCCTCTACCAGCGAACCCGCGACGACTCGTATGTGCAGGCGTTGGTGGACAGCGGGTTGATGACCGTCGCGGATGCGGCATCCCATCCCCACCGCAACGTCATCACCGCGTCGCTGTGCGGCAGCGAGGGGGACGTGGTGCGAGTCACCGACCACGACGCGTTCGCGGGTGACCGGTGGATGCTGTGCAGCGACGGACTCACCGACGTCGTCGACGACGCCCGTATCGCCGCGATCCTCGGTCGCACCGCGGATGCGGAGGAGGCGGCGTGGACGCTCGTGCACGAGGCGCTCGACGCCGACAGCCGCGATAACGTGACAGCCGTGGTCGCGGATGTCTGCCGCGGCGGCGCGAACCATCACGAATCGGCGACCTTCGCGGGCTCGGCGGCGAGCCGCTTCGCCGAGCAGCTCGACGCCTAAGCGTCAAGGGGCGCCCGAACCACCATGGTCTGCGCGTCGAAGGTTCGAGGAAGCGCGCCGTCATCGTTCTCGGTCGGCTGACCCTCACGGACCCAGTACTCGTAGCCGCCGATCATCTCTTTGACGTCGTAACCGAGCTTCGCGAACGCCAGTGCGCCCTTGGTGCCCGCGTTGCAGCCGGGTCCCCAGCAGTCGACGATGACCGGAACGTCCCGGTCTATCAGCTGCTCCGCGCGCGCGACGATGTCGCGGTGCGGCAGGTGGATCGCTCCGGGCAGGCGACCTTGCGCCCATGCCGCATCACTGCGAGCATCCACCAACGCGAACCGCTCACCGGCCCGTTGCGCGGCATAGACGTCCGAAGCATCGGTCTCGTGGGCGAGCTTGGCGGAGAAGTAGTCGATCGCGTCAGTCATGACACAACGCTAACGGCGGCGGAATCTCGTTCCGCCGCCGTCACCGTCAATCCTCGGAGGATTACTGCTGTTCGTCCTCGGCGGTTGTCCCGTTCTCGTCCTGGCGGGTCGCGACCAGCACGCTCGTAGGCCGCACCGCGGTCTCGGACGGCTTACCGGTGTCGATCGGACGCAAGGGCGCCTCGGGGTGTCCGGCGCGTTCGTGCGAGGCCTGGATCTCCGCGTTCTCCTCAGCCTCCATGTGCGCGAGCTCGTGGTTCAGGTGCGACTGAGCCGCATCGAGCTCGGACTGACCGATGGGTGTGAGCCGGTCTTCGAAGAACCACCGCGACATACCGGCCCGGGCGTTCTGCAGCCAACCGATGCGGCCACGCGAGTTGGGTCGCACGACGAGCGGCTCGTAGGTCTCGTAGTCGATCAGCTTCCACTGGTCGTACTCGTCGACGGGCTGGTGCACCTCGATGTACTCGCCTCCGGGCAGCCGCACGATGCGCCCGGACTCGTACCCGTGCAGCACGATCTCGCGGTCCTTCTTCTGCAAGGCGATGCACATCCGCTTGGTGACGAAGTAGGCGACGATCGGGCCGAGGAACAGCAGTGCCTGCAGCGTGTGGATGACGCCCTCCATCGTGAGCGAGAAGTGCGTCGCGATCAGGTCGGAGGATGCCGCGGCCCACAGCACCGCGTAGAACGTGACTCCTGCTGCACCGATGGCGGTACGCGTCGCGGCGTTGCGCGGACGCTGCGCGATGTGGTGCTCGCGCTTGTCACCGGTGATCCAGGCCTCGATGAACGGGTAGATGAGCACGACCGCGATGAACAGGCCGAGCGTGACCAGCGGGATCAGGATATTGAACGACCACGTCCGGTTGAGGAACAGGATCTCCAAATGCGGCGGGATCAGACGCAGCGCTCCGTCGGCGAACCCGATGTACCAGTCCGGCTGCGTTCCAGCCGACACGGGGGAGGGGTCGTACGGTCCGTAGTTCCAGATCGGGTTGATCGTGAACAGCGCCGCAATCAGGACGATCACACCGAATGTGATGAAGAAGAAGCCGCCCATCTTCGACATGTACACCGGCATCATCGGGTATCCGACGACATTGCTGTTGGTGCGTCCGGGGGCGGCGAACTGCGTGTGCTTGTTGATCACCATCAGCATGAGGTGCACCACCAGCATCCCGACGAGGATCGCCGGCAGCAGCAGGATGTGCAGCGTGTAGAACCGGCCGACGACCTGATCACCGGGGAATTGGCCACCGAAGATGAGGAACGACGTCCACGTTCCGACGATCGGGATGCCCTTGATCATGCCGTCGATGATGCGCAGGCCGTTGCCGGACAGCAGGTCATCCGGAAGCGAGTAGCCGGTGAAGCCCTCGCCCATCGCGAGCAGGAACATGATGAAGCCGATGACCCAGTTCAACTCGCGCGGCTTGCGGAACGCGCCGGTGAAGAACACCCGCAGCAGGTGCACACCGATGCCGGCGATGAACGCCAGCGCCGCCCAGTGGTGGATCTGACGCACGAGCAGGCCACCGCGGATGTCGAACGACATGTTCAGGCTCGAATCGAGCGCGGCCGACATCTCCACCCCGCGCATCGGGATGTAGGAGCCGTTGTAGATGGTCGGGACCATCGACGCCTGGAAGAAGAACGTCAGGAAGGTGCCCGAGATCAGCACGACGACGAAGCTCCACAGCGCGATCTCGCCCAGCATGAACGACCAGTGGTCGGGGAAGATCTTGCGGCCGAGCTCTTTGACGAACCCCGACAGGCTGGTGCGCTCGTCGATGTAGTTGGCCGTGGCCCCCACGAAGCGGCCGCCGAGCGGGGCCTCCTTGACCGTCGACTGGAAGTGAGTGGTGCTCGACGCCGCGGTGGTACCCGGCGTTGCGGCAGATGTAGCGCTCATGCTTAGTGCCTCTCCCAGAAGCTCGGGCCGACCGGTTCATGGAAATCGCTCTGTGCGACGAGGTAGCCCTCGTCATCGACTTCGATGGGCAACTGCGGCAGTGGACGTGCAGCGGGTCCGAAGATGACGGCTGCGCCGTTCGCCACGTCGAACTGCGACTGGTGGCACGGGCACAGCAGGTGGTGCGTCTGCTGCTCGTAGAGGGCGACGGGACACCCTACGTGCGTGCAGACCTTGGAATACGCGACGATTCCGTCGTACGACCAATTCTTGCGCTCTTCCGGCTCATGAAGGTCGCTTTGCGGAAGACGCATCAACAGCACGATCGCTTTCGCCTTCGCCTCGAGGTAGCCGTCCTCGTGGGAGACGGATGCCAACTCCTCCGGGATGACGTGGAACGCCGAACCGAGCGTCACATCGGCGGCCTTGATCGGCACACCGGTGGGGTCGTGGGCGAGGCGGGACCCCTTCTTCCACATCGTGTGGCTGAGCAGCTCCACCGGGTTCTCACCCTCGGGAGCCAGACCCCGGAACAGCACGACCGCCGGAAGCACGGATGCCGCGAGCGCCGCGAACAGCGAATTGCGGATCATCGTGCGGCGGCCGAATCCGGATTCCGTGTTGGCGTCCGCGAACGCCTTCACGGCGGCGGCACGAGTGGTGTCGCGGCCGCGGGTGGCATGGCGCGGCTCGACGTACTCCTTGTCGGCCATGATCGACTTCGACCAGTGGATCGCGCCGACCCCGATGGCGAGCAGGGCGAGGGCGATTCCCAGTCCGATGAACAGGTTGTTGTTGCGGACCGCGACGACGCCGCCGTCTTCGATGGGGAAGATGATGTACGCCACGACGGCGAAGATGCTGCCGGCCAGCGACAGATAGAAGAGGGTGTAAACCGTGCGGACCGCGCGCTTCATGGCGGCGGGGTCCTTGTCGGTCATCCGCTCGCGGTGCGGCGGCAGGTCGATCCCTCGGACCGGGTCGGGCACGGCGACCGCGAGCCCGGGGGAGGGCTGCCACGACTCCCTCTCGTGCTCGAGTGCGTCCAGCTCGTCTGCCATGGTGCTCCTCGTCGCCTACGTCAATGCTCGATCAGTTGGACTTGGCGGTGATCCACACCGCGATCGCAACCAAACCGCCGATCCCGAAGATCCAGATGAACAGGCCCTCCGACACGGGGCCGAGGTCTCCGAGGTTGAAGCCCCCGGGGGACTCGTGCGTCTGCAGGTACAGCAGGTAGGAGATGACGTCGCGCTTCTCCTCGTCGCTGATGTTGAGGTTGCTGAACACCGGCATGTTCTGCGGACCCGTCACCATCGCGGCATACATGTGCAGCGCGCTGGTGGTGTGCAGCGGCGGCGCGTACTTGCCCTCGGTCAGCGCACCACCGGCTCCGGCGACGTTGTGGCACATCGCGCAGTTGATGCGGAACAACTCCGCGCCGTTGGCGACATCCCCGCCGCCGTCGAGCAGCTCATCGGACGGGTAGGTGGGGCCGGGCGCGGTGGACTGCACGTACGCTGCCATCGCCCGCACCTGGTCCTCGGTGAACTGCGGCGGCTTCTGCGGAGCCTGCGGCACCTGAGCCTGCAACGGCATCCGACCCGTCGACACCTGGAACTCCACGGCCAGCTCACCCACGCCGTACAGCGACGGACCGTTCTCGGTGCCCTGCAGGTCAAGACCGTGGCAGGTCGCGCAGTTGGCCTGGAAGAGCTTCTGGCCGTCCTGCACGGTCAGCGCCGATGCCGGACCGGAGCTCTCCCCGGTGGCGGCCATGGCCGCCGAAGCGCCCGCGTACACCCCGCCGGTCAGGAGCAGTCCGCTGCCGATCAAGACCGCGGCGGCAAGAGGGCTCCGGCGTCCGGCCTGTCGGCGCTTCTTGTGTCGTGCCATGGGGGGGTGCTGCTCCGCTCTATCGCAGGAAGTAGATGACGAGGAACAGGGCGATCCAGACCACGTCGACGAAGTGCCAGTAGTACGACACCACGATCGAGGTCGTCATCTCCTTGCGGCCGAAGTTCTTCACCGCGTAGGCGCGCCCGATCACCAGCAGGAACGCGATGAGTCCGCCGGTCACGTGCATGGCGTGGAAGCCGGTCGTCAGGTAGAACGCCGACCCGTAGGAGTTCGCCGAGATCGGCATCCCCTCGGTGACCAGCTTTGCGTACTCCCATACCTGACCGGCGACGAAGATCGCTCCGAGCAGGAAGGTGAGGAAGAACCACTCGACCATGCCCCAGCCGCGCAGCCAGCCGAAGAAACCCGGCTTGCGGATCTGGTAGGGCTGGAACCGCTCGGCCGCGAAAACGCCCATCTGGCAGGTCACCGACGACAGGACGAGGATGATGGTGTTGACCGTCGCGTAGGGCACGTTCAACAGCTGGGTCTCCTGGGCCCACAGCTCCGGCGACGCGTTGCGCAGTGTGAAATAGATCGCGAACAGTCCCGCGAAGAACATCACCTCGCTGCCGAGCCACACGATCGTGCCCACCGCGACCGGATCGGGCCGCCTGACCGTGCGCAAGGCCTGTTCGTACGTCGCGGGAGTCGTCGTCGTCACATCAATCATTATGGCCGAACTTTCAGGTTCGACCGCCAGTTGTGCGCGTCTGATCGGCGCTTCTCTCGACGTCGAACGACCTGGGCGCAGCACACGTGCGGGCTACGATCATTCGTCATGGCGGAGCTGTACTCGTGGTCCGGAATCCTCACCACCCTGCTCGACGGTCGCGACCTCAGCGTGGCCGAGTCCACGTGGGCGATGCGGCAGATCATGGCGGGGTCGGCGACCCCCTCGCAGCTGGCGGGATTCCTGGTCGCGCTGCGCGTGAAAGGCGAGACCGTCGACGAGATCGTCGGGTTCCGCGACGCTATCCTCGAGGCCGCGCTGCCCCTGCCGGTCAGCGCGGAGGTGCTCGACATCGTCGGGACCGGCGGCGACCGGTTCGGAACGGTGAACGTCTCGACGATGTCCGCGGTGGTGGCCGCGGCATCCGGGATCCCCGTCGTCAAGCACGGCAACAAGGCCGCGAGCTCGTCGTCCGGATCGTCAGACGTGCTCGCCGCGCTCGGGGTGGACCTCACGCTGGCACCGCAGGCGGTGGCCGAGTCGCTGGATCGAACCGGAATCACCTTCGCGTACGCGTCGGCGTTCCACCCCGGCTTCCGTCACGCCGGGCCCACGCGGGCCGAGCTCGGCGTGCCGACCGTGTTCAACTTCCTGGGGCCGCTGTGCAATCCCGCGCGCGCCGAGGCGAACGCGGTCGGGGTGGCGCAGCTGGACCGTGTGCCGCTGATCACGGGTGTGTTCCGCACCCGCGGCGCGACCGCGCTGGTGTTCCGCGGCGACGACGGGCTCGACGAGCTGACCACCACCGGTCACAGCCGGCTCTGGGAGGTGAGCCTCGGCGATGTGCACGAGCACGACATCGACCCGCGGGATCTCGGCATCCCGCTCGCCGAGATCGACGACCTGCTCGGCGGCGACCCCGGCCATAACGCCGAGGTCGTGCTGGAGACCTTCGACGGACGGCCGGGCGCGGTGCGCGACATCGTGCTGCTGAACGCCGCCGCCGGAATCGTCGCGTACGGGCTGTTCCGCGATCCCACCCAGGTGCAGACGCCCATCCTCGAGCGGCTGGCCGACGCGCAGGGTGTCGCGGCGGAGGCGATCGACTCGGGCGCGGCCGCGGCGAAGCTGACGGAGTGGGTCGAAGTCACCCGGTCTCTCGCGGCGGCGTGACGGCGGCTCATGCACCCGCTCGACGCGCTGAACGAGATCGCCACGCTGCTCGAGCGCGAGCGGTCGTCGCGATACAAGTCCAAGGCTTTCCGTGCGGCTGCCGACGCCATTTCGGCGCTGTCGGACGACGAGCTTCGGGATGCCGCGTCGCTGCGGCGGCGCAAGGGCATCGGCGATTCGACCTTCGCGGTGATCCAGGAGGCGCTGGGCGGGAGCGTCCCGTCGTACCTGGCGGATCTGCGCGAACGGTCCGCAGCGCCGACGTCGTCTCTTCGCGCACAGCTTCGAGGCGACCTCCACGCGCACAGCGAGTGGTCCGACGGCCTGACCTCGATCGACCTCATGGTCGACGCGGCTCGCGCCCTCGGGCACGAGTACCTCGCCCTGACGGACCACTCGCCCCGGCTGCGGGTGGCCAACGGGCTGTCGCCGGAGCGACTGCGGTCCCAGCTGCAGCTCGTACCGGGGTTCGCGACCGACGGGTTCACGCTGCTGTCCGGGATCGAGGTCGACATCCTCGAGGATGGTCAGCTCGATCAGGAGCCGGAACTCCTCGACGTGCTCGATGTGGTCGTGGCATCCGCGCATTCCAAACTGCGCATGGAACGGGCGCCGATGACGCGCCGCCTGCTCGCGGCGGCGTCCGACCCGCACATCGACGTGCTCGGGCATATCACCGGCCGGCTGGTGCAGGGGTCGAGGGGCACGCGGCCGCCGTCGACCTTTGACGCCCGTGCGGTCTTCGAGGCGTGCGCGGCGAACGGCGTCGCCGTCGAGATCAACTCCCGCCCGGAGCGCCAGGACCCTCCGGACGAGATGATCGCGGTCGCACTGGAGGTCGGATGCCTGTTCTCCATCGACTCCGACGCGCACGCCCCGGGCCAGCTGTCGCTGTTGGACTACGGTGCCGCCCGTGCCGAAGCGGCGGGGGTGCCACGCGAGCGGATCCTGACGACCTGGCCCCTGGCCAGACTGCGCGAGTGGACGTCTCGGCCGGAGAAGGCGCGGCGGATACGCCCCTGACGGACCCGCCGCGCTCCGCTACGACGGCTGCGTCCCGGCGTTCGCGCGGATCACCTCGAGCCGGGCGCGGTACTCGACCTCGTCGATGTCGCCCTTGGCGAAGCGCTCGGCGAGCGTGCCTTCGGCTTGGCGAGCGGCGTTCACCGGCCCGCCGGGTCCGTTACCGTTCGCCCAGCCGGCGCGCCGCCAGCGGCGGCCGACAATGATGAGCAGCACGACCAGGACCACGATCAACAGCAGCAGCGGGATCAGCAGGAACAACCAGCCGAACCCCAGGAAGGGGTGGAAGTGGGCGGCGGCCACCGCGGTGGCGTTGAGCATGGTGCATCCTCTCTCGGGATCGCGCCGGCGGCGCGATCGGGTGCATCCACTCAACGCCGGCGCGACTCACCGCGAATCCGGCTGCGGAAGTGATCTCGGCTGCTTCGCACGGAGTATCCGCACCCGGGGGCGCTACTGCCAGCCGGGGGTGACGAGTCCGGATTCGTAGCCGATCACCACGAGTTGGGCACGGTCGCGCGCGTGCAGCTTCTGCAGGATCCGCGACACGTGCGTCTTGGCGGTGAGCGGCGACAGGAACAGCCGCGTGGCTATCTCGTCATTCGTCATGCCCTGCGCGACGAGGCGCAGCACCTCCGTCTCGCGGTCGGTGAGGTGGGCGAGCAGGGCGGGATCGATGACATCGCGGAGTCCGGTCGCGGCGCGTTCGAGGAGCCGCCGCGTCACCCGTGGCGACAGCAGTGCGTCGCCGTCGGCGACGACCCGGACCGCGCGGATGAGATCGACCGGATCGGTGTCTTTGAGCAGGAATCCGCTGGCGCCGGCGCGAATCGCCCGAGCGACGTACTCGTCGAGTTCGAACGTCGTGACGATCACGACGCGCACGGCGTCGAGGGCGGGCTCGGCCGCGATCTGCTCGGTGGTCCACAGGCCGTCGCCGTCCGGCATCCGAACGTCCAGAAGGGCCACGTCGACCGGCGTCGCGCGGATGGCGTCCAGAAGCGCCCGACCGCCGGATGCCTCGGCCACCACCTGTATGTCGGGTTCGGCATCCAGCAGCGCCCGGAATCCCGCCCGCACGAGCTGGTGATCGTCGGCGATCGCGACACGGATCATGCCGGACCCTCCCACGGCAGTCGTGCCGTCACGACGGTGCCGCCGTGAGCGCCGGCGGACAGCTCGAGGGTGCCTCCCACCAGCGACGCGCGCTCGCGCATCCCTCGGACGCCACCACCCTCGGCTTCGCCCGTGCGCGTGTGGATGCCGACACCGTCGTCAGCCACGGTCAGCACGAAGTCGGCCCCGGCGCGGTCGACGGTGACCGCGGCGGTGGCGGCGGCGGAGTGGCGCACGACGTTGGTCAGCGCCTCCTGCGCGATCCGGTAGGCGGTCGTTTGCAAGGCGCTGGGTGGTGCAGCGCCGCCCAGTCGGTCGTCGAGACTGACGGCGAGTCCGAGGCCGGAACGCTGTGAGACGAGCGCGGGCAGCTCGGCCAGTTGCGGCTGTGGTGTCAGCGGCGCTGTCGTGGTGGCATCCTCGTCTCCGCGAAGGAATGCCAGCACACCGCGCACCTCATCCAGTCCGGTGGCACTGAGTGCGCGAATGCTGGTGAGGGCGTCCCGCGCGCGTTCCGGCTCGCGGTCGAACAGGTGCAGTCCGACGCCGGACTGGACGGCGATCTGGCTGAGCGAATGGGCGATCACATCGTGCAACTCACGGGCGATGCGCGTGCGCTCCTCCTGCTCGACCGTGCGCCGGCGCTCCACGAGCTGCTGGCGTACCTGCGCCGCGTGGGTGAATCGCGCACGCAGCGCCTCGCCGATGACGAAGCACACCGCGAGTCCGAGGGTGGACAGCGCGATCCGGAACGGGTGCCACGTGACGCCGAAGACGCCTCCCAGGGTGATGGCCGCGAGCCAGCCCGCCCCCACCGAGATCACAGCCCAGAGCCGGGCATCGCGCACGATCGCGCCAACGATGGCGAATGCGAGGGCGACCCACGGCGGGCCGCCGTCCGGCGGAACCACGAGGTCGGCGAGGGTCAGAGCGGTGACGACCGCGACGGTCGGACCCGGCCATCGACGGGCAGCGAGCAGTGCGAGGGCGGATGCTGCGGCGAGCAGCACACTGGCGATGCCGAACCGGGGCTGAACACGCTGACCGGCCACCACCGCGAGTGTCCCCGGCACCTGGATGAGGAAGGCTACGGCGACCGGGAGGTACAGGGTGACCGCCGGTGGCGCTCGGAAACGCAGCGCTGCGCGGTCCCAGGATCCGTCCGGCATGCCGATGATGCTACGCGGCGGGGTGTGCGGGCTCGTCGGTCTGCGGGAGGCGCGCTGTACTCCCGGGGATGTACGTGATCAGCCCGAGGCGGCGAGCGCCTCCAGGACGCGCACCATCGACCCGCCGAGGTTCCATCGCGCGGCGAGCGTTTCCGCCGCGGTCCGCTGGTCGCCGTTCAGTGGTCGCAGTCGCGTGTCGGGAACCTGCAGGTCGAGGTCTCGGACCACCTCGACCACCGTGGGCGCCACCTCGAGGTAGCTCGCGCCGGCGGCGATCCGAGCGCGGACGCCGGCGGACATGCCGCGCCCCTCGAGCGCGGCATCCATGATTCCGGCGATGCTCCCGTGAGCCGCCAACAGTCCCGCGGCGGACTTCTCACCGATCCCGGCGACCCCGGGCAGGCCGTCGGATGCGTCGCCGCGCAGCGTCGCGAAGTCGGCGTACTGGCTGCCGTGCACGCCGTATTTCGCCATCACGACGTCGTCGGTGACGGCCTCGAGGTTGCTCATTCCCCGAGCGGTATAGATGATACGGACGCCCCGCGCGTCATCGACGAGCTGGAAGAGGTCGCGGTCACCGGTGACGACGTCGACGGGAACGGTCGCGGTAGTCGCCAGGGTGCCGATGACGTCGTCGGCCTCGTGCTGGGGTGCGCCGACGACGGCGATGCCCAGCGCGGCCAGCGCCTCGCGGATGATCGGCACCTGCAGCTCGAGGGGGTCGGGCACGACTTCGACATCGGGCCCGACCTCGATGACCTCGGCGACGCGGTGGGCCTTGTAGCTGGGCAGCAGATCGACGCGCCATTGCGGCCGCCAGTCGTCATCCCAGCACGCGACGAGGTCGGTCGGCCGGTAGGTGGTCACGAGCTTGGCGATCATGTCGAGGAAGCCGCGCACCGCATTGACCGATGTGCCGTCGGGAGCTTTCACCGTGTCCGGGACGCCGAAGAACGCCCGGAAATACAGCGAGGCGGAGTCGAGCAGCATGAGGCGCGAGGTCACGCGGTCATCCTTTCACGGGGCCGCGCATTGCTCGATCCTGCCGCCGCTCGGCCACTCCGTCGGAGATCTGCATCTCGTCGGACCGGATGTGGCTCAAGGATCCGACGAAGTGCAGATCCCCGACGAAGTCGCGGTCGCGACGGGTGGCCGCTCGGAAGCTTCGGGAGGCTCGATCGCAGTGGCAGAATCCGGTGATGACCTTCGCGAACATCGGCCGGCTGGGCGTGCATCCGGGGCGGCGCGACGAACTCGTCGCCCTGCTGACCCGGGGAAGCGACGAGATGACTGCGGTCGGATGCCTGCAATATGACGTCGGGGTGTCCGACGACGAGCCCGACGCCGTGTTCGTGATCGAGCGTTGGACGTCAGCCGAGGCGCACCGAGCGTCGCTGGAGTTGCCGTCGGTGCGTGCCGCCATCCAGAAGGCCAGACCACTCCTGACGGGCGAGATGAGCGGTACGCGGTTCGAGATCGTGGGCTCGCCGCTGCGCTAACAGCCCGGGCCGGACGGGTTCTCGAGGCAGGTCTTGTCGACCAGGGCGGTGTGCACTTCGACGACGCGGATGCCGTAGCCGCCGGTGGTCGCCTGCACGTAGCCGGCGACGGTTCGCGTGATACTGCCGCCGAAGTCCACCCAGGCGGTGTAGAGCACGGTCACGCTGGCCGCATAGGTGCCGCGTGCCGTGTAGACGTGGCTGGTCGAGGTGGGGGTGAAGTCGGCTTGGCCGAGCGCAGACCAGGATGCGCCCCCGCTGCTGGCGCTTGCCGACGACCCGTCGCCGTAATCGAAGCCAAATCCGGCCGGGATGAAGTGGACGACGACATCCCACGTGTCGAACAGCCGGCCGGGGATCGCCTGCTCCGATGCCGACGACACGAAGTTCGTAGGCATACCGACGACCCCGAGTCCGGTCGGCTCGTTCGACAGCGACGGTTTCGCGGGTGTGAATGTCGCGATGTCGGCGAGCGTGACGTCGGGGATCGGAATAGTCCCGACGGTGTAACCGTCGCGACAGAGGGTCACGCTTCCGTTCGTCGTGCACGACGGCACGTACGGGGCGGGTGCGTTGTCGCGGGAGCCGCTATGCGCACCACCCGACCCTCCACTGCCCTGCTGCGTCTTGTCGACGTCGATCTGCGCGTAAAAGCCCTGATTCGAGACATCAGGGCAATCCCCAAGTGC
>CAXTES010000073.1:0-13710 GCA_964243215.1 uncultured Microbacterium sp.
CTGCAGCACCTGCGCTTCGACGAAGTGCCCGATGCGGGCCTTGGCCATCACCGGGATCGACACCGAGGCGATGATGTCGTCGATCAAGTCGGGGTCGCTCATGCGGGCGACGCCGCCCTGCGCGCGGATGTCTGCGGGCACCCGCTCGAGTGCCATCACCGCGACGGCACCGGCATCCTCGGCGATCTTGGCCTGCTCGGCGGTGACGACATCCATGATGACGCCGCCCTTGAGCATTTCGGCGAGGCCGCGCTTGACGCGGTCGGAGCCGGTGCGGAGAGGGTTCGGGTTGCTGTTTGCCACAATCCTCGAGTCTATTCGCTGCCGCGCTTCACCGATGAGCCCCGCGACCGGGGCGATGGGATGATCGAGAAGTGAAGATCCTCTCGATCCAGTCCGCCGTGGCGTACGGGCATGTCGGCAACTCGGCAGCCGTCTTCCCGCTGCAGCGGATCGGAATCGAAGTGCTGCCGGTCTACACCGTCAACTTCTCCAACCACACCGGCTACGGCGCGTGGCGCGGGCCGATGATCAGCCCCGATGACGTGCGCGACGTACTCGCCGGGATCGAAGACAGGGGCGTCTTCGCCGAGATCGACGTCGTGCTGTCGGGTTACCAGGGCAGCGAGGGAATCGGCGACGTCATCCTCGACGCCGTGTCGCGGGTCAAGGCCGCCAATCCCGACGCGATCTACTCGTGCGACCCGGTGATGGGCAATGCGAAGTCGGGATGCTTCGTCGCTCCGGCGATCCCGATGCTGCTGCGCGAGCGTGTCGTGCCGGCAGCCGACATCATCACCCCGAACCAGTTCGAGCTGGGTTTCCTCACTCAGACGGAGCCGGGCTCGCTCGATTCGACGATGGAATCGGTCGACCTCGTGCGCGCGACCGGTCCCCGGGCGGTCCTGGTGACGAGTGTGGAACGCCCCGACCGCCAGGAGGGAACGATCGAGATGCTGGTGGTCGATGACGCGGGCGGCTGGATCGTGCAGACACCGCTGATCCCGATGAAAGCGAACGGCTCGGGCGATGTGACCGCGGCACTGTTCACCGCCCATTACCGTCGGACCGGCGACGCCGCTGACGCGCTGGCGCGGACGGCATCCAGCGTCTTCGACCTCCTGTTGCGAACGCACGCCGCCGGCTCGCGCGAGCTGCTGCTGGTGGAGTCGCAGGAGTTCTACGCCGAACCGCGGATGCAGTTCACTCCTCGCCGGATCCGCTGACTCCGCGCCGGCGCATCACGCCGGCCAGGCGTCGGCGACCGCCCGGCGCACGTCCCCGAGCAACTGCGGCAGCGCCTTGGTGCGGGCGATGATCGGGAAGAAGTTCGCGTCGGTCGCCCACCGCGGCACGATGTGCTGGTGCAGATGCTCGTCGACTCCGGCACCGGCGACGCGTCCCTGGTTCATGCCGATGTTGAACCCGTCGCACGTGGCGACCTCGCGAAGCACCCGCATCCCGGTCTGGGTGAGGGCGCCCATCTCGGCGACCTCCTCGGGCGACGCCTCGTCGTACCAGCCGATGTGCCGGTACGGGCACACCAGCAGGTGTCCGGAGTTGTACGGGAACAGGTTCAGCAGCACGTAGCAGGTCTGGCCGCGGTGGACGATCAATCCGTCCTCGTCGGATCTGTCCGGGGCCGCGCAGAAGGGGCACGCCGCGCGCATCGCCTCCGCGCCGGCTTGGATGTACGCCATCCGGTGCGGTGTCCACAGCCGCTGGAACTCGTCGGGGACGCCCGGAAGCGTCGCGGCATCCACGAGCCACGCGTCGTCGGGCCCCGAACCGGTGGGCGCGTCCGTCACAGCAGCTCCGCCGCCGTGTTCACGATCGCGTGCGAGGAGATGACGCCGCGGATGCGGCGGACGGCGTCGTCCACCGCCACACCGTTCTGCTGCGTCCCGTCGCGGAACCGGAACGACACGGTCCCTGCAGCGCGGTCCTGCTCGCCGGCGATGAGCAGCAGCGGCACCTTCTGCGTGGTGTGGGTGCGGATCTTCTTCTGCATCCGGTCGTCGCTGTCATCCAGCTCGGCCCGCACGCCGCCGTTGCGCAGCCGTTTGACGATGTCACCGAGGTAGTCGGCGTACTCATCGGCAACCGGGATGCCGACGACCTGCACCGGCGCCAGCCACACCGGGAACGCCCCCGCATAGTGCTCGAGCAGGATCGCGAAGAACCGCTCGATCGATCCGAACAGCGCACGGTGGATCATCACCGGCCGATGCTTCTCGCCGTCCGCGCCGGTGTATTCGAGTCCGAACCGATCGGGGAGGTTGAAGTCGATCTGCACGGTCGACAGCTGCCAGGTGCGTCCGAGCGAGTCTTTGACCTTCAGGTCGATCTTCGGCCCGTAGAACGCCGCCTCGCCGGGCTCTTCGGTCAGGTGGAGGCCGGATGCCTGTGCCACGCGTCGCAGCGCGGATGTGGCCATCTCCCAGTTCTCGTCGGAGCCGATCCACTTCTCTTTCTCGTCGTCGCGCAGGGACAGCTCGAGCTGGAAGTCGGTGAGCCCGAAGTCCCGCAGCATCGACACGACGAAGTCGAGCACGGTGGATGTCTCGGCTTCGAGCTGCTCGGGAGTGACGAACAGGTGCGCGTCATCCTGCGTGAACCCCCGGACGCGCGTCAGTCCGTGCAGCGCGCCGGACAGCTCGTAGCGGTAGACACCGCCGTTCTCGTACAGCCGCATCGGCAGGTCGCGGTAGCTGCGCGCCCGCTCGCGGTAGATGAGGATGTGCATCGGGCAGTTCATCGGCTTGAGGTAGTACTCCGTGCCGGCCTTGACCACGGTGCCGTCGGCATCCACCTCCTCGTCCAGATGCATCGGAGGGAACATGCCCTCCTTGTAGGTGACGAGGTGGTTGGACTCGATGAACAGGTCCTTCTTGGTGATGTGCGGCGTGTACACGTAGGTGTAGCCGTCCTCGCGGTGGCGGCGCAGGGCGTGCTGCTCGATCTCCTGGCGCACGATGCCGCCTCGGGGATGCCACACCGACAGTCCCGAGCCGATCTCGTCGGGGAACGAGAACAGATCCAGCTCCTTGCCCAGGCGCCGGTGATCGCGCTTGGCGGCCTCTTCGAGTCGTTGCTGATACGCCCGCAGCTCGTCCTTGGTCGGCCACGCGGTGCCGTAGATGCGCTGCAGCTGCGGGTTCTTCTCGCTCCCGCGCCAGTACGCGCCGGCGACGCGGGTCAGCGCCCAGCCGTTGCCGATCAGCCTGGTGTTGGGCAGGTGCGGACCGCGGCAGAGGTCCTTCCAGACGGTCTCGCCGGTGCGGGGATCGACGTTGTCGTAGATCGTCAGCTCTCCGGCGCCGACCTCGACCGAGGCGCCTTCTGCGGCATCCGCCGCACCGGAGGCGGAACCGGCCGCGGCGCCCTTCAGCTCGATGAGCTCGAGCTTGAAGGGCTCGGCGGCGAGCTCGAGGCGCGCCTCCTCGTCGGTGACGACGCGGCGAACGAACCGCTGCCCCTCGCGGATGATCCGCTGCATCTCTTTCTCGATGGCCTTCAGATCGTCCGGGTCGAAGGGCGTCCGCACGCCGAAGTCGTAATAGAAGCCATCGGCGATCGGCGGACCGATTCCCAGGGTCGCCTGCGGGTCGAGGCGCTGCACGGCCTGCGCCAGCACGTGCGCGGTCGAGTGGCGGAGGATGCCGAGTCCGTCCGGGCTGTCGATCGTGACGGGTTCGACGTCGTCTTCGGACGTCACGGTCGTCGCGAGGTCGCGCAGCTGGCCGTTCACGCGCAGTGCGACGACGGAGCGGTCGGAAAACAGGGCGAAGCCGTCAGCGGGGTACGACACGTCCGGCAGGGCGAGGTCGGTCACGGGAACTCTCCATAGGTGGCTCGGATACCAAGGTAATCAGCTTCGGACGCGTGACGCGCCCTGCCCGCTCAGGCCCGAAGCGTTCGTGCGCCGGCGACGGCGACGAATGTCGCGAGTGTCGACCGGTCGAGTTCCACGCGGCGATTCTACCGCGGGCGTCGGAATCAGGCGATGTGCTTGAGCGCTTCTCGGCGGGTGAGCGGGCTCAGATCGTGCGTGTCGACGAAGGCGCGCACCCAATCTGCATCGACCCGCGCGTACTCGCGCAACGCCCAGCCGATCGCCTTGCGGATGAAGAATTCGCCGTCGTACCGATTGCGTTCGATGACCTCGGCGAGCAGGTCGCGATCGAGGCGCTCGCCGCGGCCGAGCTGCGACAAGATGGCGAGGCGTCGCATCCACACCTCCTGATCGACGGCCCACGCGCGCACCAGCACGTCGGTCTCGCGGGGATGCTCGTCCAGCAATGCTGCGATGCGGTGCGCCAGTTCGTCGGTGAAGTCCCACCAGCGGCCGGTGCGCACCATGTGCTCGATGAGCGGGACGTCGTCCAACTCCCCCTCGGTCGCGGGCAGCGCGAGCAGCGCGACCGCGGCGTACCGCTCTTCGCGGTGGGATGCCTCGTCCCACAGTGTGCGCGCGTCCGATCGCAAGGCCGCGGCATCCGTTTCGTGCTCAGCCGCGGCACGGGCGATGCGGCGCGCGTCGGGCACCGTCACACCGAGGAACGGCATCGCGGACTTCATGTACGCCTGCTGTCCGGCCGCCCGCGACGGATCGGCCGCGGCGCGGAGGGCTCGACGGATGTCGGCGACGATCGAAGCCCCCATGCCGCTCACGCTAGCGCCGACGTAATCTCTATCGCGATGAAGCGGATCCGGATGCAGTCGTCGGCGATCGTGTCGGTGGGCTATCAGCCCGAGACCGCCGTGCTGGAGATCGAATTCACCACCGGGGAGGTCTACCGCTACTTCGCGGTGCCGCCGTCGGTCCACCGTGAGCCGCTCGCGGCAGACAGCGCGGGACGCTTCTTCGCCCAGCGCATCCGGCACGTCTACCCCGACCAGCACGTGCGGTGAGCCGAGCAACGACCGAGGCCTGTAGTGGGCGTTACTGGGATCGAACCAGTGACCTCTTCCGTGTCAGGGAAGCGCGCTACCGCTGCGCCAAACGCCCAGGATCACCGGCCTGGACCGGGAGTGGAGGTGGCGACGGGATTCGAACCCGTGTAAACGGCTTTGCAGGCCGGTGCCTAGCCGCTCGGCCACGCCACCGTGTGTGGTTTCGACCCACGCGTCCTTCACTCGAGCGGATGACGAGACTCGAACTCGCGACCCTCACCTTGGCAAGGTGATGCGCTACCAACTGCGCTACATCCGCGTGCTCCCGGCTGCCCGGGCGCGTCAACGACTTTAGCCGATGCTCGGCCTCGGGCCAAACCATCCGACCGCGAGCGCGGCGCATCACCGTTCGTGGCGTGGACCCCGATCCGGTACCATCGGTACTCGGCCCCGCGGGGCTGATCGGGCGATTGGCGCAGTTGGTAGCGCGCTTCCTTCACACGGAAGAGGTCATCGGTTCGAGTCCGGTATCGCCCACCGTCTCACTCCCCCGCCGCCCAGCCGTAGCGCCAGTGCAGCACGTCCGTGATCCGCGCGAAGTGCGCCGCATCCATCGCGAACCGCCGACGTCGCAACCCCTGCGCGTGCACCCGGTAGATGTGGTCCACGTCGGCCCACGACAGTCGGCCGTCGGCGTTCTTCGGACCGGCACCGATGGCCAGCAGCGACCGGCCGCCGTCACGAGCGGTGGTGCTCAGTCGCACGGCGTAGAAGTGCTC
This sequence comes from uncultured Microbacterium sp., assembly GCA_964243215.1. Taxonomy (GTDB): domain Bacteria; phylum Actinomycetota; class Actinomycetes; order Actinomycetales; family Microbacteriaceae; genus Microbacterium. Next base: position 5,676 of record CAXTES010000073.1, read on the forward strand.
GGCATCCGCGCGCCCCACGACGAGCACGGGACCGTACCCGCCATCCCCAACCGCGGCGGGCAACCACGTCCAGACGATCTCGCCGCCCGCGACATCGCCGTCGATGGCCGGCTCCCACACCATTCGCAGAGCACCGGATGCGGGAGGCTCGATTTCGACGGTGGCGGTGTCGCCCGATCGTCCCGGCAGGAACTGATTCCACCACCGGGTCTCGGCGGCCTCGCGCCGCATCTCGCGATCGAGCGAACCGCTGACCCGGCGGTAGGGGAAGAGGTTGTCCTCGACCATCCGACGCAGCTCCCGGCGCACCGCGTCGTCCTGATCCGCCACGCGGCCACCCTAGCTTCCCGGCACCGCGAAGAGGCGCCGCGACCGCGGTCGCGACGCCACTTCAGGAGATCGGTCGATCAGGGCTGCGCGTCGAGAAGGTAGCCCTCTTCGCCGTGCACGACGGTGTCGACGCCGGCGATCTCGTCCTCGTTCTTGATGCGGAAGCCCATCGTCTTCTGGATGATCCAGCCGATGATGTACGCCATCACGAAGGAGTAGATCATCACGCCGAACGCACCGAGTGCCTGAGCACCGAGCTGATACCAGCTGCCCGAGTCCACCAGGCCGATGCCCGATCCGAAGAAGCCGATGTAGAGCGTTCCGATCAGACCGCCGACGAGGTGGATGCCGACGACGTCGAGCGAGTCGTCGAAGCCCAGCTTGAACTTCAGGTCGATTGCGAGCGCGCAGACGGCGCCGGTGATCAGGCCGAGCAGCATGCCCCATCCCGGCGTCAGGATGTTACAGGCCGGGGTGATAGCAACCAGACCCGCCACGGCGCCGGACGCGGCACCGATGGACGTGGGTTTGCCGTCCTTGATCTTCTCGACGATCAGCCAGCCGATCGTCGCGGCCGCCGGCGCGGCCAGCGTGTTGACCCACGCGATGGCGGCGATGCCGTCGGCCGCGCCCTCGGACCCGGCGTTGAAGCCGAACCATCCGAACCACAGCAGCGCGGCACCCAGCAGCGTGAGCGGGACGTTGTGCGGCTTCTGGATGCCCTTCTGGAAGCCGACCCGCTTGCCGAGAACGAGTGCGAGCGCGAGGCCCGCGGCGCCGGCGTTGATGTGGACCGCGGTACCGCCGGCGAAGTCGTTGACGCCGAGTCCGAAGACCGACCAGCCACCGTCGGAGTATCCGTGCGGGCCGTCGCCGACCGTGAAGTTGAACACCCAGCTGGCGACCGGGAAGTACACCAGGGTGACCCAGATGCCGGCGAAGACCATCCACGATCCGAACTTCGCCCGGTCCGCGATGGCCCCCGAGATCAGCGCGACGGTGATGATCGCGAAGGTCGCCTGGAAGCCCACGAACGCCAGGCCGTGCAGGTCGGGTGTCATCGCACCGACAGCGGTTCCGCCGTCGGCGAAGACCTCCTTGTGCAGGAACAGGTCCGCGAACGGGTTCGCGAGGACGTGCGGGATGAGCCAGTCATCGCCGCTGGAGAAGGACATCGAATAGCCGTAGATGACCCACAGGACGGCTACGAGGGCGATGGCACCGAAGCTCATCATCATCATCGAGATGACGCTCTTGGCCTTGACCATGCCGCCGTAGAAGAAGGCGACACCGGGTGTCATGATCAGGACGAGCGCGGCTGCGACGAGCAGCCAGAGCGAGTTCACTGCTGTCGGCGCATCATAATCCGCCGCTGCTGCAAGGATCTGCATGGGGGTTACCTCTCAGGTGGTTCTCTCGGGTATCACCGGCGCCGGCAGTCAGCGCATGGGTGTTGCGTGAGAGTCTGCTGAGAGGAGGTTTCTTGTCGCGGGTCGTCGTGTTTCGCGCCCGTTACGGAGTACCCGGCGATGTAAACATCGTGTTTCCCGCTATGACGCCGTCAGCGCGTTGAGCCGCGAGATCGCGCGCAGGTACTTCTTGCGGTAGCCGCCGCCGAGCATCTCCTCGCCGAACACCTCGTCGAGGCGTCGGCCGGTCTCCCGGATCGGCAGCTGGGCGTCGTACGCACGGTCGACGAAGGCCACGAAGCGCAGCGCCGCCGACTGGTCGTCCATTTGCTCGACGTCGCGCAGCCCGACCAGGTCGATCCCGTCGATCAGGCGGATGTAGCGGGATGGATGCACGTGCGCGAGGTGGGCGATGAGGTCGGCGAACCCGTCGTCGGACGCGACACCGCGAGCCCCGGCATCCGCGATCTCCCGCTCGTAGTCGGTCGTGTCCAGCACCCTGGCGCGACCGTCGATGGCGCGCTGGCGGTAGTCGGTGCCGTCGATGCGGATCGTCTGGAAGCTGGCGGCCATCGCGTGGATCTCGCGGAGGAAGTCCTGGGCCGCGAACCGGCCCTCCCCGAGCGCGTTCGGTGGGGTGTTGGACGTCGCCGCCAGCCGCGTACCGCCGGCGACGAGCTCGCCGAGCAGTCGTGTCATCACCATCGTGTCGCCGGGATCGTCGAGCTCGAACTCGTCGATGCACAGCAGATCCGATCCACGGAACAGCTCGACGGTGTTCTTGTATCCGAGCGCACCGACCAGGGCGGTGTACTCGATGAACGACCCGAAGTACTTCCGTCGCACCGCCATCGCGTGGTAGACCGCGGCCAGCAGGTGCGTCTTGCCGACGCCGAAACCGCCGTCGAGGTACACGCCGGGCTTGAGTTCGGGCGTCTTCTTCGGGCGACGGAACCAGCCGCCGCGCTCAGTCGGCGCGCCTCCGCCGGCGAAGGTGATAAGCAGGTCCTTCGCCTCCTGCTGCGAGGGGTATCCCGGGTCGGGGCGATACGACTCGAACGTGGCGTCGTCGAACTGGGGCGGCGGAACGAGGGATGCCACCATCTCGGCACCCGAGACCTGCGGCATGCGGTCGGCCAGGTGCACGATCCCCGTCGTGGTGGCCTGGCTCATGAGTGATCCTGTGTCGCAGTCTTACCCGAGGGGTGCGCGACACCACGGGGGAATCTAGGGTCGAAGGGGACGGTTCCACCCTAACGCCGTCGCATCCGGCCCCGACGTGAGGAGCATCCGTTGTCCGTCGAGTTCGACACCACCTCCGAGAAGTTCGCCGAGTACGCCACCGGTGAGCGTCTGGTCACGACGGCGTGGCTGCAGGAGCGGCTCGGGAAACCGGGTCTGGTGGTCGTTGAGTCCGATGAGGATGTGCTGCTGTACGAGACCGGTCACATCCCGGGGGCGGTCAAGGTCGACTGGCACACCGAGCTGAACGACCCGGTCGTGCGCGACTACGTCGACGGCGAGGGCTTCGCCGAGCTGATGAGCCGCAAGGGCATCGCGCGCGATGACACGATCGTCATCTACGGCGACAAGAACAACTGGTGGGCGGCGTACGCGCTGTGGGTGTTCTCGCTGTTCGGTCACACCGACGTCCGGCTGCTGGACGGCGGCCGGGACCGGTGGATCGCCGAGGGACGGGCCATCACGACCGATCCGGTGCAACGCGACGTCGTGGACTACCCCGTCGTCGAGCGGGACGACTCGGTGCTGCGGGCGTTCAAGGACGACGTGCTCGCGCACCTCGGCAAGCCGCTCATCGACGTGCGCTCCCCGGAGGAGTACTCCGGCGAGCGCACCACCGCCCCGGCGTACCCCGAGGAGAGCGCGCTGCGCGCCGGGCACATCCCCTCCGCGCAGAGCGTGCCGTGGGGACGCGCGGTCGCCGAAGACGGCACGTTCAAGTCCCGCGCGCAGCTCGACGCCATCTATCGCGGCGAGGCCGGGCTGGACGACGGCGACGAGGTGATCGCGTACTGCCGCATCGGGGAGCGCTCGAGCCACACCTGGTTCGTCCTGCAGCACCTGCTGGGCTTCGATCGGGTGCGCAACTACGACGGGTCGTGGACGGAATGGGGCAGCACGGTGCGCGTGCCGATCGCGCAGGGCGCCGCGCCGGGCGAGGTGCCTGCGAGGCGCTGACGCCGGACACGGCATCCACTGTCGTGGGATGATGGCGGGGATGACCGGAACCACTCTCCCCGCCTCTCTCGCGACGATCCGGGACGACTTCCTCGAGCTTCCCGAGCCCGAGCGACTGCAGTTGCTGCTGGAGTTCTCGAACGAGCTGCCGCCGGTTCCGGCCGAGTACGACGGACACCCCGAGCTGTGCGAACGGGTCATCGAGTGCCAGTCGCCGGTCTACATCGTTCTGGACGTCGACGCAGACGGAAAGGTGGCGATGCACGCCACCGCTCCCGCCGAGGCGCCGACGACCCGGGGCTTCGCCAGCATCCTCGTGCAGGGGCTCACCGGGCTCACCGTCGAGGAGGTGCTCGCCGTGCCGGATGACTTCCCGCAGACGATCGGACTGAGCCGGGCGGTGTCACCGTTGCGCCTGAGCGGCATGACCGGGATGCTGCTGCGCGCGAAACGTCAGGTGCGGCAGAAGATCGCGGCGTGAGCGAACCGCTCGTCGTCACCGAGGTGGTCCCTCGGTCGCTGGCGTCGTTCGACGTCTCCACCGAGGACGGCCGGTCGGCGCTGCGAGAACGTTACGCGGGGACGGATGCCTCGTACCTGCGGCTGAACATGATCACCAGCGTCACCGGCGCAGCCGTCGGCGCGGACGGCACCAGCGAGACGCTCACCAGCCGGGTGGACCGCAGCATCCTGGGCGCGATCCGAAGCGTCGCGGACATCGTCCTGGTCGGAGCCCAGACGGTGCGCGCCGAGGGGTACATCGTGCCCCGCGACGCGCGGCTCGGCGTGGTGACTTCGACCGGCGACCTGTCCGGTCTGCGGCTCAGGCCCGGCGACGATCTCGCCGACCGGGTGATCCTGCTGTGTCCCGCCGCCCGCGAGGACGCTGTGACGGCGAGGGCCGGGGGCGCCGGCATCCGGATCGTTCCGGTGCCGTCGGACGGCAGGATGCGTCCGGATGACCTCCTCGCCGCGGTCGAGAACGTCGGTTACCGCCGCGTCGTGTGCGAGGGCGGTCCGTCGCTGGCCACCGAGTTCGCGGCGGCGGACCTCATCGACGAGTACTGCCTCACCGTCGCGCCGGTGCTCGAGCCGACCGAGCATCCCTTCCTGCGGCTCTCGGGCCTGCACGGGCCAGCGACGGACGTCGTCGGGATGCTGGTGGACGAGGCCGGCTTCAGCTATCTGCGACTGCGGACGCGGCGGTGATGCCGTTGCGCTCGAGCCACGAACGGATCGCGCCGGTCCATCGCTCCTGGTCGTAGTTCCACAGCTTGGTGTGACGCGCGACCTCGAAGACCTGCATCTCGACCAGATCCGGTCGCGCGACGACCAGGTCGTGCGAGGCGTCCGACGGCACGAAACCGTCGTCGTCGCTATGCAGGATCAGTATCGGATGCCGCAACTCGGCCGCGCGGGCGACGACATCGAGCCGGTCGAACGGGATGGCCGGACCGGTGCGGGTCAGGGCTCCCGCCCACTCGGACCCGAGGGCCGAGATCGCCAGGTCCTTGATCGGGGCGGGAAGGTGCATCAGCTTCGCCTGGTAGTCGAGCACGACGCGCCAATCGATGACCGGAGACTCCAGGATGAGCCCCGCGATGACGTCGCGGTGAGCGGAGTTCAACGCGACCTGAAGCGCGATCGCACCACCCATCGACCATCCCATCAGCACGATCCGGCTCGCCCCGGCCCGCACCGCGTACCCGATCGCGGCGTCCACGTCGCGCCACTCGGTCGCACCGAGCGCGTAGGTTCCGCTGCGACTGCGAGGCGCCTCGCCGTCGTTGCGGTACGACACCACCAGCGAGGTGAAACCGAGCGCGCGGAAATCCGGGACCGCCCGGAGGCACTCCGCACGGGTCGTCCCCCGGCCATGGATCTGGATGACCCACAGGTCCGACTCCACCGGCGCGGGGAACAACCACGCGGGGCACGGTCCGAGCGGCGTGCCGATGCGCTCATCGGTGTACGGCAGCTGCAACTGCTGCGGGCTGTCGAAGTACCACCCGCTGAATGCGGCATCCGGTGCCAGGAACGAGTCCGTCTCGACCTCGGTGAGCAGCTTGCGCTTGACGGTCGAGTCGTCTTCGGCGAGGACCGAGCCCAACTTGAGATACGTCTCCGAGCCGGTCGTGAACAGCCCGTATCGGCCGGGCAGCTCGGTGTCGGGCGTGCGCGTCAGAGTGATTGTCTGGGCCGCGGTGTCCAGCGCCACGATCCGCGTGTCCGGCACCCGGCCGGCCGGTTGCACGACGCGGCGTGCGACGCGCAGCGACACGGCACCGAGAGTCCCCAACACGCCCACCAGCGCCGTGCTCAGGAACACCGCTGCGCCGCCGATCACCGCGGCCGCAACCGGTGAGGCGGTAGGCCTCGCGGCGCGCCTGGGAGCCATCATCGAGCGTTCACTCTAGTCTGTCGAGGTGGCCGACCAGCGTCCCTCCGCGTCGTCGTTCGCAGCCGCGGCGGAAGAAGTCCGGGCGACGGGTTTCCGCGACGATCTGGTCGTGCGCGAGATCCCGGCGCCCACCGGACTGGCGCCCGAAGCCCTCGCCCTGTCAGCCGACGTGCGCCCCGACGTCGACGAGAGCGATTCGCGGTACGGGACGGGCCGTTTCATCCTGCTGTACGACGACGCCGAGCCCCAGGCGTGGGACGGTCCGTGGCGGATCGTGTGCTTCGCCCAGGCGCCCCTCGAGCCGGAGATCGGCACGGATCCTCTGCTGGCGGATGTCGCGTGGTCGTGGCTCGTGGATGCTCTGGACGCTCGCGGGGCCGCCTACGGCGCGGCATCCGGCACCGCGACGAAGACGTTGTCCAAGGGGTTCGGGTCGCTCGCCGCGGAAGGGGACGGCGCCCAGGTGGAGTTGCGAGCCTCGTGGTCCCCGTCGGGCCCGATGACCGGACATGTGGAAGCATGGGCCGAGCTGGTGTGCATGCTCGCCGGGCTCCCCCCCGGCTCGGAAGGCGTCGAAGTGTTCGGAGCGCGCAGGTCGATCCGTGAGTGACTACGAGGTCATCGCGGATGCGGACGGCCTCGTGGATGCAGCGCACCGCCTTGCGGCCGGTGCGGGGCCGGTCGCGGTGGACGTGGAGCGCGCGTCCGGGTTCCGCTATTCGCAGCGCGCCTACCTCGTGCAGGTGTTCCGGCGGGACGCGGGCCTGTACCTGTTCGACCCGCCGCCCATCGGGGACTTCACCGCGTTGCAGACCGCGATCGGCGACGCGGAATGGGTGCTGCACGCGGCCAGTCAGGATCTGCCGTCGCTGCGCGAACTCGACCTCGAGCCACCCGCGATCTTTGACACCGAGTTGGCTGCGCGCCTGCTCGGGCACGAGCGGGTAGGGCTCGGCGCGGTCGTCGAGGACACCCTCGGAATCACGCTCGCGAAGGCGCACTCGGCCGCCGACTGGTCCACCCGGCCGCTTCCCCAGGCGTGGCTGGAGTACGCCGCGCTCGATGTCGAGCACCTCGTCGACGTGCGCGACGCGCTCGCGGCGGAACTGGATGCGCAGGGCAAGACCGCGTTCGCGGCCGAGGAGTTCGCCGCCGTGCTCTCCCGCGCACCGAAACCGCCGCGCGAGGATCCGTGGCGTCGGCTGAGCGGACTGCACACGGTGCGTGGCCGGCGCAACCTGTCGATCGCGCGCGAGCTGTGGCTGGCTCGTGAGCAGTACGCGCAGGAGCAGGATGTCGCTCCCGGCCGGTTGGTGCCGGATCGGGCTCTCGTGGCAGCGGTGGCGGCAAGCCCGCAGTCCAAGCAGGAGCTCAGCGCCGTGAAGGAGTTCATCGGGCGCGCCAGCCGCACCCAGCTGGATCGGTGGTGGGCGGCTATCGAACGCGGTCGCGCCGAGACGCAACTGCCCGTCGAGCGGGTCCCCGGTGACGGGCTGCCACCGCCGCGGGCGTGGGCGGACCGCAATCCCGCTGCCGACGCCAGGCTGAAGGCAGCGCGTCCCGCGATCGAGGCGCGGGCGGCCGAACTGTCGATGCCCTCCGAGAACCTGCTGACTCCAGACCTGCTGCGCCGCGTCGCCTCGTCCCCGCCCGATCCCTTGACGGCGGCATCCGTCGGCGTCCTGTTGGCGGATCT
>CAXTES010000074.1:0-13647 GCA_964243215.1 uncultured Microbacterium sp.
TGCACTCTCGGCGACCCCGGATGCACTCTCGGCGCGGGCGGCGGCGGCGTCCGCGGGGCGGTCGGCAGCCGGGTCGTCGGGGGCGCCGGACCAGTCGACGGTCACCTCCGCGGCGAGCACCACGCCGTCGCGGATCGGCAGGTCCAGCGGACTCGTCGCCGAGGTGCCCGAGCACATCCGGATCCGCGTCACGCCGTCGGCGACGCGTTCCGACCACGTCGTGACCCCCGCGCCCGAGACGGTCTCGGAGCCGGCGGAGCCGTCCAGCGAGATGCTCATCTGCCCGCGCGCGGCCAGGCGCACCGACGACTGCTCGGCCAGTGCGACGGCGAACGGCGGGATCGCCGTCAGCGACGTGCCGAACGCCCCGGTGAGGGCCTCGATCACCGCGGCGAGCCCTCGGCCGCCGTCCAGCTGCGCCCAGATGCGATCGATCAGCTTGGCCGGCAGCTCCGCGCCGATCAGCGCGACGCCGTTGCGGGTCACGACAGCGGTCGCATCGCCGGGCGCGTACCGGGTCTCGCTCATCGGCCGGCCCCTCCGACGGTGGCGCGCGGCTGCGTGTCTTCGTCGATGTCGCCGGATGCCTCGTCGGGCGCGCCGGATGCGGGCAGCGGCAGCGTGTCGCGGTGGTCGATGCGATCCGAGCGGGAGCGGACGGCGATGGCATCCACCACCAGTGCGGTGATGTTGTCGCGGCCGCCGTGCAGCATCGCCTCGTGCACGAGGCGGGTCGCGGCGGCCTGCGGATGCGCCTCGGAGCGCAGGATCTCGTCGATGCGGTCGGGGTCGAGCTCGCCGGACAGCCCGTCCGAGCACACCAGGATTCGGTCGCCCTCCTCCGCGGGGAAGAGCCAGTAGTCCGGCTCGGCGTCGCTTCCGGCGCCGATGGCGCGCGTGATGACATTGCGGCGGGTGTCGCGGGATGCCGAGAGCGCGTCGAGTTCGCCCGAGTCGATGAGTTCCTGCACGACGGAGTGGTCGACGCTGATCTGCTCGAGCACGCCGTCGCTGAGCCGGTACGTCCGCGAGTCGCCGAGATTGATCGTCAGCCAGTAGCCGTCGCCGTCGACGTCGGCGATCACGACCCCGCTGAGGGTTGTGCCCGCACCGGCGCCGGCGGGCAGCGACAGCTCCTCGACGCGCCGGCGCGCCCGCCGCAGCGTCGTGTGCAGGTCGTCGATGCCGAGGCTCGGACGCCCGGCGAGCCTTGCGAACTCGTCGATGACCGTCGCGCTGGCGACCTCGCCGGCCTGATGACCACCCATGCCGTCGGCCACGAGGAACAGCGGGGATGCCGCGATGTGCGCGTCCTCGTTGATGCGCCGGCGCAGCCCGGCATCCGTCGCCGCCCCGGCGGCCACCGTGATCGGCGTGCTCGGATGGATCATGCCGTACCGCCCACCGTCGCCGAGCGGTCGCCGAACTCCAGCCGGTCGCCGGTGCGCAGCGGCATCCGCTCCCCCGGCTCGAGCGGAACCCGCTGCGAGTCGCGGACGAGGATCGTGCCGTTCGTCGAGTGCCGGTCGACGATCCACACCCCGCGCGCGTCGCCGTCGACCTCGAAGTGCGTCTTGGACAGCGACAGTGTCTCGTCGCGCACCGCCACCACCGTTGCGCCGGGCTCGCCGGCCGGGTTGCGGCCGAACAGGGTGCGACCGTACACGCCGACGCGGGTGCCGTCGTCCCAGGTCAGCGACGCCCGCGGGGCCGGAGCCGCGCGGGTCTCGTCGACCTCGGTGGGCGCTGCGCCGACCGAGCGCATCGCGGGGGGCGTCGCGACGGCCGTCTCGCGCGCGGGCCCGGATGCGGCAGCTGTGCTTCGTGCGGGTGCCGCGGCGGGCCCGCGGGCCGGACCGGATGCCGCCGCCCGCACCTCGACCGGATCGGCGGTGATCCCGGGCACGAACGAGATGACCTCGGGCGCCGGCGTCCGTCCGCCAATCGGCGCGTTACCTTCTCGGAGGCCCGGCTCCACCGGGTCCCGGCCGGAAGCGGGCGCAGCGGGAGGGATGCCGGCCCGAGTCACCGGGCGCGTGCGGTCCACGACGACCGCGCCGGACGCCAGGTCGTGCCAGCCGCGTCGCATCCCGCTGCCGTCGAACAGCGGCGTGACGTATCCCACGAGGATCGCCGTCGACACCGCCCACACGAGGTTGCGCAGCAGCGCCCGCCAGAACCCGAGCGACATGCCGGACGTGGCATCCACGAGCCGGATGCCGGTCGAACGCTGCCCGATCGAGCCGCCGGCACCCTGCATCGCGGTGTAGACGAGGCACCACACGATCGTGCCGATCGCGACCGCCGCCGACGCCAGCAGCACGGCTGCCGTGAGGGTGCGACGATCGGATGTCGAGCCGTTCAGCACGACGATGCCGAAGAAGACGCCGCTGAGCACGAGCGCGATCGCGGCGGCGATGGCCGCATCGATCAGATACGCGAAGATCCGCCGGCCGATTTCGGCGGGAGCGTCCCGCGCGGCCGGAGTGTCCGTCATGCCGGATCCTCGGGCGCGTCGTCATGCCCGTCCTCGGCAGCGCTCGCGGGAGATCCCTCATCGGCCGTCGCCGCGTCGGCCCGCTGCGGGTTCCCCCGCCGACGCGCGGTGCGCTCGCGCACCGGCAGCGCGAATCGGGTGCCCGCCAGCAGCGACCGGAGGTTGAGCCGGGCGCGCAGCCGCCGCCAGATGCTGCGCTCGGACCCCATGCCGCCGACGATGTCGTCGACCTGGCGCCAGAACTCGTCGACCTCGTCGGGACTCGGATCGACGGGGCCGAACACCTCGGCATCCGCTCGTTCGGCGAGCGTCGCGACCCGCGGTTCGGCGAAGGCGGTGACGACGACCGCCGCGTCCTCGGCCCGTGTCGCCCCCGCCCGCACCGGCGTGCCGTAGTCGACCGCGCGGTCGACGAGTTCGTCCCAGCCGCCCGAGATCCGGTCGGCGGTGCGGGCGGCCTCGCGCCGGCGCCGGCGCTTGGTCGCCTTCAGCAGCCCGATGACCACGAACGGGGCGGCCACCAGGGCCAGGATGCCGAGGCTCGATCCGGTGATCGCGAGGATGGTGATCAGCAGCCCCGCGTCGCCCTTGTTGTCGTCGTCGGCCTCGCGGTCGTCGGGCACGGTGGGCGGCATGTCCACCGGCTGCTGCTGCGGCGGCGGGGGCTGGAGCACCTGCGGCTTGGGCTCGGACCGGGGCTTGGTCGTCTGCTCGTCCGGCACCTGGTCCTTCGGCGGCGTCGGGTCGAACGGCACCCAGCCGACCCCGTCGAACGCCACTTCGACCCAGGCGTGCAGGGTGTCGCCGGTCGCTTCGAACACGCGGCTCGGCGCGGCATCCTCGTCGGGATGGAAGCCCATGACGACACGGGCGGGGATGCCGAGCTCCCCGGCGAGCAGCGCCATCGCGACGGCGTACTGCTCGTCGTCGCCGACCATCTGCGGCGAGCCGAGCAGCGTGCTGATGCGCTCGGCGCCGTGCCCGGCGCGAGAACGCGGCTGACCCTCGAGGCCGTGGCTGAAGAATCCGTTCTCGCTCAGCCAGGTCTGCAGCGCCCGCACCTGCCCGATCGGTGTGCTGGCGTCGCCGATCGCCTTGGACGCGACGTCGGCGAACTCCTGCGGCACGCCGTGCTGCTTGGGCATGGCCACGGGCGCGAACTTCGTCTTGGCGAGGCTCTCGTCGGTGTGCTCGTCGGGCACGACGGTCTGCAGATCGTACGAATCGCCCGAGCGCAGCGTCGCCGTCACGACGCCGGTCTGGGTGGCCTCGTTGTAGTGCGCGGTCCGGCGCAGATCGTCGGCGCGGTCGCCGCCGAAGGCGAGGGATTGCACGGCGCCGACGTCCGGCATCCACACGCTCGACAGGTCGCCGATCTCGACGTGCACGTTCGCGGGCGTTCCCACCGCGTCGGCGGACATGTTGCTGCGCGCCGGGGTGAATGCGCTCGATGAGCCCGCGCCCTGGTCGGACACGTTGTACACGGTGCCAGAGTAGGCGTCCATCGTCGCCAGCCGCACCCGGGCGCCGTCGGGCAGGCCGGTCACGGTGAACAGCGTCGTGTCGGCGTCGTCGCGCACGTACGCGCGGTACGACTGCAGCGGGCTCGGGTACGCGTGCACGTCGAAGGGCGGGATGATCGTGTCGCGCAGCACGTAGCGCGGCGTCGTCGGAGCCGCGAAGCCGCTCGTGGCGACGCCGACGACCACGGCTGCCGCGACGATGCCGATGCCGGTGAGGATGCGGCGCACCGTCTGCGGACGCAGCGACCGCGTGTCGGCGGGGCCGAGCGACACCGCCGCCTGCGAGGGCGTCCACGCCTGGCGCAGCGCGAGCCAGCCCACCGCCACGATCGCGAACACGACGCCCTGCACGACCGGCGCCGCCGGCTGCGAGGTGCCCAGCGCGATCTGCGCGGCCAGGAACGCCGCCGCCGGCAGCAGCGCCCACGCGGGACGCTTGGCGCGCAGCGCGAGGCTGCCGGTCAGCACCGCGGCGACGAGCGACAGCAGGAACGGGACGATCGCGAAGCCGTCGGATGCCGACACCGGCGCGACGGTGGTCAGCAGCTGCTTCCACGACGTGACGATGCCCACCGCGAGCTGTCGCAGGGTGTCGAGGGTGGGGATGACACCGGCGATCGCGGTGTGCGGCAGCGCGAGCGCGGCGCCGAACACGAAGTACGCCGCGATGGTGACGGCGGTGAGGATCAGCACGCCCCAGCGGCGCAGCGCACCCGCGACGGCGATCGCGAGGCCCACCAGTGCCCCACCGACCGCGGCCGGCAGGTAGCCCGGACCGGCGAAGGTCGGCCACCACCCGGCGATCGGCACCGCCAGCAGCAGCGCCGCAGCGATCAGGTCGAGCATCCGGCGACGGGTCACGACAGCACCTTGCGCAGCGCGGCCGGCAGCTGATCGAGGGCTCCCACCGTCACGACGTCGGCCTCGCCGATCCGCCGCAGGCTCGGTGCCGCTCCGGTCTCGGTGGTGATCGCGAGCGTGCGGGCGCCGTACGGCAGCCGGGCGCACGCGACCCGGAGCCTGCCGGCATCCACCGCGGATCCGCACACCAGCACCACGATGCTCGCCAGCGGCAGGGTGGCCCCCACGACGCCGGCCAGGTCGACGATGTCGCCGTCGCGGGAGCGGGACGCCTCGAGCCCGGACAGCGCGTCGAGGAACCGCTTGCCGGTCTGGGCCGGCAGGCTGCGCCCCTGCACCTGCACGTCGACGCGGCGCGAGTCGCGCAGCGCCCGCAGCCCGAGCGATCCGGCGACCGAGATCGCCAGCTCGAAGTCGTCGGCGCCGCGATAGTCCCCGGGGTTGCGCGACAGGCCGATCACGAAGTGCGACCGGCGGGTCTCCTCGTACTGGCGCACCATGAGCGTTCCGGTGCGCGCCGTGGACCGCCAGTGCACGTGGCGCCGGTCGTCGCCGGGCTGGTACTCGCGCAGGGCGTGGAACGACACGTCGTCGCGGGAGAGGTCGGTGGCCGGGAGCCCCTCCAGGTCGCGCAGGAACCCGAGCGACTGACCCTCGAACAGCAGCGTCCGCGGATGCACGAACAGGTCGACCGGCTCGTCGCGGCGGTGCACCCGCTCGAACAGGCCGAGCGGGTCGCCGCGCACCACGCTGACCGGGCCGACCTTCAACACGCCGCGACGCGACGTCGGGATCGCGAACAGCTCCTCGACCGACTGCCCGGCGCCGAGGCGGCCGACGTCGAAGACGCCCCGACCCTGGCCGACGGGCAGCAGCACGCGCGACGGCAGGATGGCGCGGCCGCTCGGGTTCGTCAGCGTCAGGGCGCCGATCGCCCGCTCGCCGACGACGACCCGCGTGCGGGTGAGGTCCAGCGACGCGTCGTAGGCGGTGCGCCCGAACAGGAACAGTGCGCAGCCGACGAGTACGGCGGCGAGCACGACCGCCGCCACGACGAGCTCCTGCCACCCCAGCATCCGCCCGAAGACCCACAGCACCACCGCGGCCGCCATCACCACCCACGTGATCGGGCGTACGACCCGCACGATCGCGCCGCCGCGGCGGGCGACGATGGATGCCGCGTCCCGGCCGATGTCTGTCCACCGCGCGGCGCGTGGCGGCGCGGCGGCGGGGGCGGCGGTCTCGGCGACCATCAGGCCGCGGACCTCGCCTGCGGCGCCGGGACGGACTCGAGGACGCGGTTCACGACGGTCTCGGCGGTGGTGCCGGAGAACTCCGCCTCGGGATCGAGCACCAGGCGGTGGGTCCACACCGCGGCGGCAAGGGTCTTGATGTCGTCGGGCGTGACGAAGTGCCGGCCGTGGGCCGCGGCCCACACCTTGGCCAGCCGGATCATCGACAGCGATCCGCGCACCGACACGCCCACCCGCGTCGACGCATCCGTGCGCGTGGCCTCGGACAGCTGCGCGGCGTAGCGCAGCACCGCGCCGTCGGTATGCACCGTGGCGGCGAGGTCGGCCATGTCGGCCACGGCACCGGTCGTGATGATGGCCGGCAGGTGCGCCGAGGGGTTGCGGTCGGCGGATCCGGCGAGGATCCGTTCGGCGACGGCCAGATCCGGGTATCCGATCGAGGTCTTGATGAGGAAGCGGTCCAGCTGCGCCTCGGGCAGCTTGTAGGTGCCGGCCTGCTCGATCGGGTTCTGGGTGGCGATCACCAGGAACGGCCGGCCGACCTCGTGCGGCTCGCCGTCGACGGTGACCCGCGATTCCTCCATGACCTCCAGCAGCGCCGACTGGGTCTTCGGCGACGCGCGGTTGATCTCGTCCGCGAGCACGATCGAGGCGAACACCGGTACGCGGTGGAACTCGAAGCGTCGGGTCGTCTGGTCGTAGATGGTGACACCGGTCACATCGGACGGCAGCAGGTCGGGGGTGAACTGGATGCGGCTGGACGTGCCCTGCACCGTGGCTGCCAGCGCCTTGGCGAGGCTCGTCTTGCCGGTGCCCGGCGCATCCTCGAGCAGCACGTGCCCCTCGGCGAGCATCGCCGACAGCACGAGGGCGACGACCTCGCGCTTGCCCATCACGGCCTGGTCCACGTTGTCGACCAGGCGGGTGAACGTGCCCTGGAACCAGGTCGCCTGTTCGGGGGTCATCGTCATCGTCGCGTCATCCTTCGATCGGTCGTCATGGCCAGGTGGTCTTATCGGACTCGCCCCAGCCCTCGATCCGCACCCACACCTGCGAGCCGTGGTAACCGTAGAAGCAGCCGAGCTGGGTGGATCCGTTGGCGGGGATGTTGCGGACACCCTCGTCGATGAACTCGTCGGGGCCGGGTCCGCCGGTACCGGCGCAGAAGATGCGGTACGAGCCGGCGGGGAAGTTCTCGGTGTTCAGCACGAAGTAGTTGCAGTCGCCCGACTCGCATCCCGGCTTCACACCGCTGCGCGATCCCGCCGTCACCCACGCCCGGGCCTTGGGCTCGGCGACGGTCGTGTCGGATGCCGATCGGATGTCGCTGACCTGCCCGGCGCTGTCGGTCGCGCGCACCTCGATGGTGTGCTTCTCGCTGTAGCCGTACGTCTTGGTGTCCGACCCGTTGTTCGAGACGTTCTGCCAGCCGCCGCCGTCATAGCGCACCTGCACCTGGCTGATCGGACGCCCGTTCTCGGCCGGCGCGCTCCAGCCGAACGTGATGTCGCGGCCGCTCGCGCTCGCGGAGGCACCCGGCGTGCCGACCGGACCGTAGGGCACCGCGCCGTTGGATGCGGCCGACTCGGCGCCGTCGTAACGGACGCCGTCCAGCGCGGTGAATGCGCGCACCCGCACGGTGTAGCTCGTGCCGTTGGACAGGCCGCCGATCGTGCGCCCGTCCCAGTTGCCCTGCCAGTTGCCGCCGTTGAGCGAGTACTCGTACTGCAGCTCACCGGCGTTCGCGCCGTTGCCGGGCGCCGCGCCGTACGTGACGACGATCGCGCTGTCGGCCGCCGGGGTGCTCGCCTGCACGTTGGTCGGCGCGCCGGGAGCGCCGAACGCGCGGCGCGGCGCGGAGTCGGCGCTGTACGCGCCCCAGCCGGCCTTGTTGTGGGCGCGGACGCGGAAGGTGTAGTCGGTGGTGGCATTGTTCACCACCACCGCCTGCGAGCTCTGGCCGCCCGGCACGCTGATCGAGTTCACGACCGACCCGCCCTGCACGACATCCAGCTGATAGCCGTCGATCGCCGCGCCGTTGGCACCGGGCGGGGTCCACGACACCTGCAGCTGCGACTGCGAACCGACCGGATCGAGGCGCTGCACCGACGGCGCGCCGGCCGCGGCGGGCGGGCCCGCGGGGATCTCGGTGGCCGACCAGGCGCTCCAGCTCGACGGCTCCGGCGCGCGGTTCACCGCCTGCACGCGCACCTGGTACGCGACGCCGTTCTCCAGGCCGTCCCACACCATCGAGTTGCCCTTGACGCCCACCTTCTGCGCGATGCCCGACGGCGGCGCGGGCGAGATCTCGAGGTTGAACGACTCCACCGGCGAGCCGGGGGTCGGCGGCGTTACCCAGTTGACGGTGAGGCTCTTGTCGCCGAACGCCAGCGTCGGCGGATTCGGGGTGTCCGGCCGCGCGTCGGGGCGCGCCGTCTCGGAGGCGACGGATGCCGGTGACTCGCCGACCCGGTTGGTCGCGGTGACGGTGAAGTTGTACTCGACGTTGTTGGTCAGTCCGTCCAGCGTGCACGTGGTCGCCGGGCACGCTTTGCGGTAGTCCCCCTTCGTGGAGGTGACGGTGTAACCGGTGATCGGCGCGCCGTTGTCCACCGGCGGCGTCCACGACAGCACCACGGTACGGTCCTGCACGCTCGACACCGTCGGCTTTCCCGGCGCGTCGGGTCTGCCCTGCACGGTGATGCGGATGTGGCCCTCGACCTCGCGGTCACGGTCTCCCGTGGCATCCTGCACCCGGTAGCGCACCACCATCGTGCCCACGAACGTGCTGCTCGGAGTGACCGCCACCTCGTCGCCGGAGACCTCCGCGATCCCGTCGCCGGTCTCGGTGACGGCCGCGGTGACCTTCAGCGGACGGTCCGGGAACGGATTGAAGTCGTTGCCGAGCACCGGCACGCGCACCGTGGAGCCCTGCGCCGCCTCGGCGATCACGTCGTCGTTGGCGGTGGCGAGCGGCCGGGTCGAGGCGGTGACCGTCACGGTCACGGTGCCGTCGACCGGGTCGGTCCGGCCGTCGCTGATCCGCAGCTGCAGCGTTGCGGCGGTGCCCTTGGCCGTGGCGGCGTCGGCGCTCACGCGCAGGCTCTGGCCGTCGATGGTCGCGCTCATGCCCGCGGGCGCGGCACCGACGAGGCTGTACGTCATCCCGGCGAGATCACCCTCGTCGGGATCGGTGGTCAGCGCGGCCAGGTCGAGCGTCGTGGCGTCCTCGCCCGGCGCGACGTTGACCTGGCCGGCGGTGAACGTCGGCTGCTGGTTGTCCGGAGGAAGCACCGTGATCGGCAGCGCGAGAGTCGCCTTGTGCCCGTCGGGGTCATCGGGCCCGGTGCCGTCGGTGACCTCGAAGGTGATGGCATCCGCCCCGAAGTACCCCTGCGCGGACGTGTACACCAGCGTCGTCTGGTCCTTGACCAGCCCCGCGCCGTTGCCGTGCACGGCACCGACCTTCGCGGCCTCGGTGATCACGACACTGCGGCCGCCCGACGCGCGAACGTGGTCGGCGAGCGGGATGTCGACTGTCTCGCCGCTGTGGACCTCGAGCGGGGTCGTGCTGATGAGGGTCGGCGGCAGCCCGTCGGCGGAGGGGACGTGGATGAACGCGGATGCCGTCAGCCCGTCCTGGTCGGTGATCGTGTAGGTCAGCAACTGCTCGGTGTCGGTGAGGGTGACGCGCACGACACCGCCGGACAGCACGCGAGCGCCGCCGTCGACGGTGACCGACAGCGCGTCCGTCGTGCCGTCGGGATCCTCGTCGTTGACGAGCACCGGCACGTCGACGGTCGCCGCGTCGATGTCTTGCGCGAGGACGCGGTCGTCGCGGGCGATAGGCCGCAGCAGCGGCACCTCCGGATCGACGGTGACCTGCAGGACCGCGGTGGATTCGGCTCCTCGCGCGTCCTGGATGGTGTACTGCAGCGACGTCTCGACCGGCTCGGACGGAGCGGTCACCACCACGCGATCGCCCACGACCTTCGCCGCGAGCCCCTGGACCTCGGACAGCACCAGACCGCCCTTGACCAGGCCGATGGCGTCGCCTTCGGGATCGGAGTCGTTCGCCAGCACCGGAACCGCGACCTCGCGGCCCGGGCGCATCACGACGGAGTCCTTCACCGCGTACGGCGCCTGATTGACCGATGCCGCGGGCGCGATGCCGACATTGACGGTCGCGGTCGCCTCCTTGCCGAGCCGGTCGCGCACGCGGTACGTGAAGGAGTCGACCCCGGTGCTGCCGCCCACCGCCTCGTAGACGAGGTAGTTCGCGCCGGTCTCGACGACCCGTCCCTTCTTCGGCGCCGAGGCGATGCCCACCAGATCCACCGAGTCGCCGTCGGGGTCGATGCCGTCGAGGTTCACCGGGATGCGCACCTGCGAGCCGGACAGCACGCGTGCGGTGATGTCCTGCGGCCGGGGCGCGGCGTTGGTCTCCTCGTTGACCGGCAGCACCTGGACCGTGATGTAGCCGGCATCCTTCTGTCCGGTGCTGTCGATCACCTCGTACGTGGCGTAGACGGTGCCCGCATCGGGTCCGGCGCGCAGCCGCACGGTGTCCTGCGAGACGAACACGGTGCCGTCGGCCGGATCCGGCAGCGGCGGCACCAGGTCGGGCGCGACGTGCAGCACCGATCCGGAGGGGCTGTAGTCGTTGTCGAGCACCGGGATCGTCACGATGTCGCCGGCGCGCACGACCGCGACGTCGTCGTTCGCGACCGGCGGGCGAAGCTTGGCCGGAGCCGGCACCGGGATGACCACGACCGACCCGTCGGCGCTGTGGTTGCCGTTTGAGATGGTGTAGCCGATGACGACCTGGCGGTCCAGTGCCGACTGATCCGTGATGCGCAGCGTCTCGTGATTGAGCACCGAGACCGAGATGCCGGCGTCGGGCGCGACGGTCACCGACTGGACGACGAGGATGCCTCCCCCCGGGTCGACGTCGTTGCCGAGCACATCCACGAGCACGTCGCCGCCGCCGGGCAGCAGTGCGACGTCGCGGACGGCGATGGGGGGCAGGTCGGAGTCGACGTCGGGGGTGACATCCACGCGCACCAGTCCCGGCACGGCGTTGGGACCCGCTGCCACGAGGTACTGCACGTAGTACGTGCCCACCGCCGTGGACGTGAAGGTGAACACCTTGTTCGCGAAGTCGGTGGCGATCGTCGCGCCGGCGACGTCGTCGACGCGGGTGAGCCGCAGCGGCTCGGCGCTGGAGCTGGTGTCGTTGACCAGCGGCGACACCGTGACGGTGCGCCCGGCGCGGACCACGACGTGGTCGGCGTTGGTGACCGGCACCGTCGACCCCGCCGGCTTGACGTCGAGGCGGAGGACGCCGGCGGTCACCTTGGTGCCGTCGGAGATGATGACCTCGACGTCCTTGCGACCCTGGATGCCGCTGATCGCCCGGTAGGTGACGCGGCCGTCGGAGGTGAAGTCGACCTCGTCGCCCTCGGCCGGGGTCACGTTCGACAGGTAGATGTCGTCGCCGTCGGGGTCGATCCAGTCGGGCATGACGTTGTAGGTGATCACCCCGCCGGACTCGACGGCGACAGCCGTGATGCGCTTCTGCACCGGTGCCGCGTCGACGTTCCAGTCGTGCACGGCCAAACGCACGGTCGCCCGCGCGGTACCGCCACGGCCGTCGTCGACCTGGTAGACGAAGGAATCCGACCCGGTCGCGTTCTCGGGCACGGCGATCTGTAGCCCGGAGCCGTTGTTGATCAGCTGCACCGGGCCGAGAGTCGGGTCGCCGTTCGGCAGCGTCACCGTCAGCACGTCGCCGTCGGCATCGGAGTCGTTGTCGAGCACCGGCAGGACGGTCGTGCGGCCCGGGCGCACCCCGAAGGCGTCGTCGACGGCAACGGGGATCGTGTTCTGCTCGGTGCGTTCGGGCGGCGTCGTCTCGACCGTCTCGTCGGTCGTCTTCGCGTCGTTGTCCTCGGTGTCGCCCTGCGGCGGGATGATGTCATCCCAGTTGTCCACCTGCTGCATCGCGTCGGTGGCCATCCAGGTGCCGCCACCGAAGATGTCGTTGAGCACGACCACATCGCGGTTGACGCGGAAGCGCAGCTGCGACTCGGCGTTGGCCCCCTCGACATCGGCGGTCAGGTCGTCCGCGTCGCCGAGGCAGTCGCGCACGAAACGGTTCGAGCCCGACCACGCGCCGTAGACGCAGCCGTTCAGCGACACCGGCGCGGCGGGCTCGCCCTGGACGCCGGCGGATGCCTCGACCGGCGCGGAGCCGTCGAACGGGATCTGGACGAGGCGGCCCGCGGTGGCCACCGTGACGGCCGGCGCTGCCGGCGAGGGCTGCTGAAGCACGGCGCCCGCCGCGTCGGGGACGGTCGCGGTCAAGCCGGAGGTGGCGAACAGGTCGCCGGTGTCGGTCATCACGACCGCCGTCTGGCCGACCGCCGTGATGCTCACGGTCGCCTGCGGACCGAGCCCGTGGAGGTCTGTGGTGGTCGGCTCGTCGGGCTCGCCCTCCGCGTCGACGGGGATCGTCACGACGTGGGAGTCCTTCACCGAGACGGCGTAGACGGTGCCGTCGTCACCGACGGTGACGTCGCCGCCGGGTCCGATCGTGGCGGTGGGCTTGTTGCCGGCGACCTGGAAACCGCTCAGTCCCTGGGCGGGCACGACCCACAGCGACCCCTTCGCCGGATCGAGGATCGCCACCGTCGTACGGCCGAGCACGACCTTCGCGCCGCCGGGCACGTTCGCGGCATCCGTCGTCACGACCATGGCCGGGTCGATCGTCGACACCGACGAGGCCGTCGGGTCGACCAGGAGCACCGTGCTGCCGGCCTGCAGGATGTCGTAGTCGTCCGACGTGGTGCGCAGGCCGCCGTCGAGCAGCTGCGACTCATGATTGAAGTGGCCCACGAGCAGACTCGATTGCTTGGTCACCCAGACGCCGCCGTCGTTCAGGTCGACCTCGGTGGTCGGATTGCCCTGGTACAGCACCGCCATCGTCGTCACCGCGACGGCGGTGGCCGTGACGAAGCCGGCGGACGCGAGCGCGCGCGGGCGCGCGCGAAGCCACGCAAAGGTCTTCAACGACCTTGCCTCCCCCCGGAGCGGACTGAGCACGCGGTCGGGCCCGGCGGAGAGACCGGACACTCATAGCGGACGATGCAGGAATTCCCAGCCTAACCCGGCGGTGCGAACGTTCCTGATGAGAAGCTGAAACGTTACCCCGCGCGGGCCGCGCGGCTGCGCTCGTAGTACTCGCGTACACGGTTGCGATTTCCGCAGTCCGCCGACACGCACCAGCGGCGGTTGTGCCGCGGCGACGTGTCGAGGTAGACCCAGCCGCAGTCGGCGTCGTCGCACTGCCCCAGCCGGGTCAGATCCGCGTGGGTGAGCACGTCGAACGCTGCCAGCGCGATCCGTCGCCGCGGCAACGCGAGGTCGACCGGGAACGACCACTGCGTCGCGGGCGTGCCCACGCGGAGTGTTCCGTGCGCGATCGCGTCGCGGTACTCGTCGACCACCGGTG
>CAXTES010000075.1:0-13483 GCA_964243215.1 uncultured Microbacterium sp.
CAGTTTGCGGTACGCGGCGAGGATGCCGGATCCGTCGACGGCGACGACGGTGTTGCGCACCCGCCGGTCGTCGTGCGCGCGTTCGAGCAGGCCCGCGACGACGTGGACGCCCGCGTCGGCGGCGATGCGGATGAGACCGTGGACGAAGGGTCCGTCGACGCTTTCGGAGTGCTCGGCGATCGACGCGTCGAAGGGGTCGATAAAATAGCTGGAGTACTCCGGCAGCAGCGCCACCTGCGCACCGCGGGCGGCCGCCCGCCCCACCAGGTCCCGGATGTGCTCGAGATTGGCTCGCCGATCCGCTGTCGGAGCAAACTGCGCGACGGCGACCGCGACGGCGCCCACTACGGTCGCTCCGACCGGGCGCGGGCGCGGATCGTCGCCGGCACGATCAACCACAGCAGCAGGATGACGAGGCCCAGCACGACGCTGATCGTCCAGGACGCCGCGTCGCTGACCACGACGTCGAACACGAAGCCGACCACTCCCACCAGCAGCAGCGCAACGGTGACCAGGGCCGTGATCATCGCGGCGTGGCCGTAGACGACCGTTTCGGGCTTGGCGTGCTTGCGGAACACCAAGCGGTGCAGCGCCACCGGCGCGAGGGCGATGATGGCGCTCAGCCCCGCCAGCACGACCAGCACGAGGTAGAAGAGCCGCTGCGACTCGGACAGCGACGCGAACGCCGGCTGGAAGGCGAGGGCGAGCAGGAACCCGGTGAGGATCTGCGTTCCGGTCTGCAGGACGCGCAGCTCCTGGAGCAGTTCGGTCCAGTTGCGATCGGCTCGCTCGTTCGCGCTCTCGTCGCGTCCGTCGACGAGGTCGTCGAGGCGGCCGTCCGCGGCGTCGGGCATGCAATCATGCTAGAGTTTTCTCTTGTGCCGCGGGGTGGAGCAGCTCGGTAGCTCGCTGGGCTCATAACCCAGAGGTCGCAGGTTCAAATCCTGTCCCCGCAACGAACTGAAGGCGTCCCGCAAGGGACGCCTTCTGGTTTTTCACTCGGGCTCGAGCGCTTCGGTAAGGTCGGCGAGGAACCGCACCATCACCGCGAGCTCCTCGTCGGTGTACTGCTCGGCGACCTGTCGCATCGCACGGAGCCGCTCACCGAAATGCCGGTAGAACTCCCGTCGCGAGGCATCCGTCAGCACGATGATCCGGGCGCGCCGGTCGTGGGGATGCGGGCGGCGTTCGACGTGACCGGCCTCGGTCAGCCGGTCCAGCAGCTTGGTCGTGGAGGCCGTGGAGATGCGCAGGTGACGGGCGAGGTCGTGGGGTCGCACGGTGTGTCCGCGCTGCTCGCGCATGATGATCATCCGCAGCGCGGCGAGGTCGGTGCCGTTCATGTCCATGTCGCTCTTCATGCCGTTGTGCATGCGGTCCATGGCGTCGGTGAACGCCCGGATGGCCTGCATAGCCTCCCGGACGATGTCTTCGTGCGCTGTCGCGGGGTCTTGGCGACTCGGCATGTGGACACTCCCTCCCTCCCCTATGTATCATCATCACACCGATATCGCTAGCTAAACTAGCGAAAATGGAGGCGAGATGACGGATGTCGACCACGTGGTCCTACTCGACGACGAGGGGCGGGAGATCGGCACCGCACTCAAGAGCAGCGTCCACGGGCTGGACACCGCGCTGCACCTGGCGTTCTCGTGTCACGTGGTCGACGACGACGGCCGTGTGCTGGTCACCCGGCGGGCGCTGGGCAAGACGACCTGGCCGGGCGTGTGGAGCAACTCGTTCTGCGGTCATCCCCGGCCCGCCGAGCCGCTGCTGGCTGCCGTGCAGCGCCGCGGCGAGTACGAGCTGGGCTTGACCCTGCACGACATCGAGCTGGCCCTGCCGCTGTTCCGCTACCGCGCCATCGACGCCAGTGGCATCGTCGAGCACGAGGTGTGCCCGGTGTACATCGCCCGCACGTCCGAGCAGCCGGTCCTCAATCCCCTCGAGGTGGTCGACGCCCGCTGGGTGCAGCCGGGCGACCTCGCCGCATCCCTGCTCTCGACGCCCTGGGCGTTCAGCCCGTGGCTCGTGCTGCAGGCCGAGCAGCTGCACCTGTTCGACACCGCCGCGGAACAGGTGGCCGCGCCCGCGCAGCGACGGGCATCATGATCACCGCCGCCGCCGATCCGGCCGTGCGCGTCGCCGTCGACAGCGCCATCGACACGGCGCTGACGCGGTTGCGCGAACGCGCGCAGGATTTCGGCGGCGGCTTCGCCGCGCTCGGTGACGCGATCGGCCGCGCCGCGGCGGGCGGCAAGCGGCTGCGGCCGGCCCTGGTCGTCGCGGCCTTCGAGGCGTTGGGCGGCGATCGCGACCGGACCCCCGCCGTGCTCGACGTCGCCGCTGCTTTCGAGCTGCTGCACACCGCGTTCGTCGTGCACGACGACGTCATCGACCACGACACGCACCGGCGCGGCATCCCGAACATCGCCGGTGAGTTCCGCGCGCGCGGCCGGGCGCGGGGGGCGGATGCCGCGGGCGCGGCCCTACTCGGCGACGCCGCGGCGATCCTCGCCGGCGACCTGCTGCTGCACGAGGCGGCCCGGCTGATCGCGGCCGCCGACGTTGCCGCCGACGTGCGGGTTCGACTGCTCGCGCTGCTGGACGATGCGCTGATGGTGTCGGCGGCCGGGGAGCTCGCCGATGTCGAGAACGCCGTCACCGGCGCGGACGCGGATGCGATCCTGGCCGCGACGCGCGATAAGACCGCCGTCTACTCCTTCAGCGCGCCGCTGCGGGCGGGGGCGGTGCTAGCGACGGCGGATGCCGCGACCGAAGCGGCCCTCGACCGCTGCGGCGCCGCGCTCGGCCTGGCGTTCCAGCTGGTCGACGACCTCATCGGCGCGTTCGGTTCCGTCGAGGCGGCCGGGCGCAGCTCGGGCGGCGACCTGCGCGAGGCCAAGCAGACCCCCCTGGTCGCGATGGCCCGCGAGAGCGCGGATTGGACGCGCGTCAGCGACGCGCTGGCGGCCGCGCACACCGGCCCGATCGCCGTGCGCGACGCGCAGCGCGCCCTGCAGGCCAGTGGGGCCCCGACGCGTGTGGTCGCCCTCGTCGAAGACGCGCTCGCCGACGCCCGGCACGAGGCCGACGGCCTGCCGGCCCCGGCGCGAGAGCTCATCGGCGAGACCGCGGCGCGCATCCGGGAGCGCGTGCCGTGAGCCGAGGCCCCACCGGTCTCGCCCTGTACGACAAGACGGCGCGGGATGCCGCCGCCGTCGTCATCGCCGCATACTCGACCTCGTTCGGGCTCGCGTCGCGCCTGCTGGGGCCGCGGGTGCGACCGCACGTGCGCAACGTGTACGCGCTCGTGCGCGTCGCCGACGAGATCGTCGACGGTCCGGCCGC
The DNA here is from genome assembly GCA_964243215.1 of uncultured Microbacterium sp. GTDB lineage: Bacteria > Actinomycetota > Actinomycetes > Actinomycetales > Microbacteriaceae > Microbacterium. The sequence goes on from CAXTES010000075.1 coordinate 3,352, forward strand.
GGCGGCGGGACTCGGCGAGGAGGCCGAGCGCCGCGTGCTCGACGAGCTCGAGGCCGAGACGCTGGCGGCGGTGCAGCGGGGTTTCAGCGCCAATCTGGTCGTCCACGCGTTCGCGGCGACGGCGCGCGAGTGCGGCATCGGATCCGACCTGGTCGCACCCTTCTTCGCCGCGATGCGCGCCGATCTGGACACGACGACACACGACGCCGCCTCCCACGACGAGTACGTGTACGGCTCGGCGGAGGTGGTCGGGCTGATGTGCTTGCAGGCGTTCGTCAATGCCGGCTCGTCGCGTCCCGGCCCGGTGGACCCCGCCCTCACCGACGGCGCCCGGCGCCTGGGTCGCGCCTTCCAGGACGTCAACTTCCTCCGCGACATCGACCACGACGGACAGGCGCTGGGCAGGGACTACCTCGCCGCGCGCAGCCGCACCCGGGTGCTCGACGACATCGACGCCGACCTGGACGCCGCGGCAGCGGTCATCCCGGATCTGCCGGCCGACAGCCGTCGCGCGGTGACCGCCGCGCACGACCTGTTCGCGGAATTGTCGCGACGGCTCCGCCTTGCCGGCACCGGGTCGGGGCGCGTGCGCGTTCCCGATCGCGTCAAAGCCGCCATCGCCGCTCGGGCCGCGCTCGGTCGCAGTCCGCGGAGAATGGGAGTATGACCGAACGCGCAGTCGTGATCGGCGCCGGCATCGCCGGGCTCGCCACCGCCGCACTTCTGGGCGTCGAAGGGTACGACGTCACCGTGCTCGAGGCGCGCGACGAACTGGGCGGCCGGGCCGGCAGCTGGGAGCGCGACGGATTCCGGTTCGACACCGGGCCGAGCTGGTACCTGATGCCGGAGGTTTTCGATCACTTCTTCCGGATGCTGGGCACCACGGCCGATCAGGAGCTGGACCTCGTCCGCCTCGACCCGGCATACCGGGTCTACCCACAGCCGCGCGGAGTCGGGCCATCGACGCCGCTGGATATCGTCTCGGGCCGGGATGCCGCCACGGCGCTGTTCGAGAGCCGCGAGCCGGGCTCGGGCGCCGCGCTCGCCGCGTATCTCGACTCGGCCGGCGACGCGTACGACCTCGCGGTCGGCCGCTTCCTCTACGACACGTACGCCACCACCGCGAGCCTTCGCGATCCGGTGCTGCTGCGACAGCTGCCCCGGCTGGCACCCCTGCTGCTGCGTACGCTCGCCTCGCACGTCGAGCGGCGGTTCGACGACCCGCTGCTGCGGCAGGTGCTCGGGTACCCCGCGGTGTTCCTCGGCGGGTCGCCGTTCGGAGTGCCCAGCCTGTACCACCTGATGAGCCACCTCGACCTCGACGAGGGCGTGCTGTATCCGATGGGCGGGCTGACCACCGTCATCGCCGCGGTCGAGCGTCTCGCCCGCGCGCGGGGCGCGACCATCGTTCCGGGCTCGCGGGTGGACCGCATCCGCACCCGCGACGGCGTGGCGATCGGGGTGCGGCTCGCCGACGGTCGGGAGATGGATGCCGACCTCGTCGTCTCGACGGCCGACCTGCACCACACCGAGACGGCCCTGTTGGCACGGGACGAGCAGACCTATCCGGAGTCGTGGTGGTCCAAGCGCACCCCCAGTCCCGGCGCGCTGCTGGTGCTGCTGGGCGTCCGGGGCGAGCTGCCGCAGCTCGCGCACCACACGCTGCTGTTCGCCGAGGACTGGCGCACCAACTTCGGCGACGTGTTCGGCGCGGATCCGCGCATCCCGGATCCGGCGTCGCTGTACGTGTGCCGCCCGAGCGCCACCGACCTGTCGGTGGCCCCCGCCGGACACGAGAACCTGTTCGTGCTGGTCCCCATCCCGGCCGATCCCACCGTCGGACGCGGCGGAGTCGACGGCGCCGGCGACGCGCGGGTGGAGGCCGCGGCCGATGTCGTGATCGGGCAGATCGCGCGGTGGTGCGGCATCGACGACCTCGCCGAGCGCGTCGTCGTGCGGCGCACGATCGCCCCCGGGGACTTCGCGGCCGACCTGAACGCCTGGCGCGGCAACGCGCTCGGGCTGGCGCATACCCTGCGTCAGAGCGCGCTGTTCCGGCCCCGGAACGCCTCGGCGAAGGTGGACCGGCTGCTGTATGCCGGCGGCTCGGTGCTGCCCGGGATCGGACTGCCGATGTGCCTGATCTCCGCCGAGCTGGTGGTCAAGCGGCTGCGCGGCGACCGGTCGAGCGGGCCCCTGCCCGAACCGGTGGCGGCGGAAGCCTGATGCCGGGCGTCTACCTCGCGGCGATCCTGGTCTCGGCCGCCGGCATCGCCGTGCTCGACTGGCGGCTGCGGCTGGCGTTGTGGCGCGCCCCGGGCGCCACGGCGGCCGCGGTCCTCATCTCGGTCGCCTTCTTCCTCGCGTGGGATGCGGTCGGGATCGCGACGGGGGTCTTCTTCAAGGGCGACAGCGCCCTGTTCGTCGGCATCGACGTCGCGCCCCAGATCCCGCTCGAGGAGGTCTTCTTCCTCGCCTTCCTCAGCTACCTGACGATGGTGTGCTGGACCGGCGCGCTGCGCGTGTTCGATCGGACGGCGCGACGGAGGGTCGGCCGGTGACCTACGCGCTCATCCTGCTGCCCTTCGCGGCCGTGACGCTGGCGGTGACCCTCGCGACCGTCGGCCGACCCGACTTCGGACGGCGGATGACGGCATCCCTCGTCGCCGCAGTCGTGCTCGTGGTGCTCACCGCGGTGTTCGACAACGTGATGATCTCCGCCGGCCTCGTCGCCTACCCGCCCGAGCACTCCAGCGGGCTGCGGATCGGTGTCGCGCCGGTCGAGGACTTCGCCTACCCGCTGTGCGGCGCGTTCCTCGTGCCGGCCGTGTTCACGCTGCTGCGACGGCCGGAGCGATCGTGAACGCCGTCCGGCAGCTGTTCGTCTCGTCCCGCCCGGTCAGCTGGATCAACACCGCCTTCCCGTTCGCGGCGGCGTACCTGCTGACCGTCCGGCACGTCGATGTCACGCTCGTGGTCGGCACGCTGTTCTTCCTGGTGCCGTACAACCTGGCGATGTACGGCATCAACGACGTCTTCGACTACGAGTCGGATCTGCGCAACCCGCGCAAGGGAGGAACGCACGGCGCCGTGCTGGACCGCCGGATGCACCCGGTCACGCTGTGGGCGGCCGGGCTGACGTGCCTTCCCTTCGTGGTCTACCTCGTGGTGGTGGGCCACCCGCTGTCGTGGCTCGTGCTGGCGGCCAGCCTGTTCTTCGTCGTGTTCTACAGCGCCCCGCCGCTGCGGCTGAAGGAGGTGCCGTTCGCGGACTCGGTGACCAGCAGCATCCACTTCTTCTCCCCCGCGGTGTACGGCCTGGTGCTGGCCGGCGCGGTCTGGACGGGCGCCCTACTGGCGCTGGTCCTCGCCTTCGCGCTGTGGGGGGTCGCGTCGCACGCGTTCGGGGCGGTGCAGGATGTCGTGGCCGACCGCGAGGCCGGAATTGCGTCGATCGCGACGGCGCGCGGCGCGCGCTGGACCACCCGGTTCGCGCTGGCGTGCTACATCGCAGCCGGCGTGGCCGTGCTGTTCTCGGCGTGGCCGGGACCGCTCGCGGCGGTGCTGGTGGTGCCGTACCTGGCCACGGTGTGGCCCTACCGGTCGGTGACCGACGAGACCGCCCACATCGCCACGCGGGGCTGGAACAGATTTCTGTGGATCAACCAGGCCAGCGGTTTCGCGGTGACGCTGCTGCTGATCTGGCGCTGGTTCCTGACCGCCTGAGCGCTACTGCTGGCCGAGCTCGATCAGCCGGTTCACCGCGGCGGTGAGGCGCTTGTCGGCGGCGCCGTACGCCTCGAGGTCGCCGGCCTGGAGCGCGGCGGCCTTGTCGGAGATCGCCTGCTTCGCATCGGCCAGCGCCGCGGCGTAGTCGGTGGAGGAGTTCGCGGTCTCGCTCGGCGTGGGCGTAGGCGTCGGGGTTGGAGTCTCGCCCGGTGTGGGCGTGGGCGACGGCGTCGGGGTCACGTCGCTGTCACCGCCGGCGGCCCCGGACTGACCGCCGAACAGCACGTTCAGCGCGTCGCTGAGGGTGTCTTCGAACGCGATGCTGTTGCCGAACGCGACCAGCACCTTGCGCAGCTGCGGCAGCTGCGTACCGCCGGAGGACTGCACGAACACCGGCTGGACGTACAGCAGCCCGCCGCCGACCGGCACCGTGAGCAGGTTGCCGGGCAGCACCTCGGACTGGCCCTGTTTGAGCAGGTTGATCTGCGACGACACCGCGGTGCTGGAGTCGAACGTGTTCTGCACCTGGCCGGGGCCCGGCACCGTGGTGGCGGCGTCGACGACCAGCATCCGGAGTTTGCCGTAATCCGGATTCTTCACGCCCGGCTCGCTGCCGGCGTTCGAGTCGACGGCGAGGTAGCCCAGCAGCACGTTGCGGGCGTTGCCGCCCTCGGACGACGGGATGAAGGTCGTGAACATCGAGTACGCCGGCGAGGCCTGCCCGGGCATCTGCATCGTCAGGTAGTACGGCGGCTGGAGCTTCTGAGGGTCCTGCGGGTCGTTCGGGGTCGCCCACGCGTTGTCGCGCTGGTAGAAGGACTGCGCGTCGTCGACGTGGTACACCCCGAGCATGGCGCGCTGCACCTTGAACAGGTCGGTGGGATACCGCACGTGGCTCATCAGCTGGGCCGACATGGCGTCGAGCGGCTTGAGGGTCGAGGGATACACCTTCTGCCACGCCTGCAGAACCGGGTCGGTGTCGTCCCAGGCGTAGAGGGTGACGTGGCCGTCGTACGCGTCCACGGTGGCTTTGACCGAGTTGCGGATGTAGTTGATGTTGTCCAGCGCGTAGCGCGGATTCTGGTTGTTGCTGTCGGTGATCGCCTGGGAGAGGCTGACCGTCGACGAGTAGGGGTAGTCGGAGCTGGTCGTGTAGCCGTCGACGACCCACACCATCCGTCCGTCTACCACCGTCGGATACGGGTCGTTGTCGAGCGTCAGGTAGGGCGCCGCCTTCTGCACGCGGGTCTTGGGGTCGCGGTCGTACAGGATCTGCGAGTCGTCGTTGATGTAGTTCGAGAACAGGATCTGCTCGGACTGGAACTTCAGCGCGTAGATGAACCTGTTGAAGACGTTGCCGACGCTCGGGCCGCCGTCGCCGGTGAAGGTCGTCTTGGTGTCGTTGGACCCGCCCGAGCTGGTCGGATAGTCCAGCTCCACCGGCGCCGTCGAGTCGGGCGCCCCCACGATCGAGTACGGCGGCGAGTTCTCGCCGAAGTAGACGCGCGGCTCGAAGTCGCCCTGCGCCGAAAGCGCACCGCCCATCGGGATGCCCTGCTCGAGGAACACCGGGTTGCCGTCGGTGGTGCGGTCGGTGCCCTTCGCGGCGACCAGTCCGTACCCGTGGGTGTACACCAGCACCGAGTTCTGCCACGACGCGGCCGCGCCGAGCTGGTCGAGGTTCAGTTCGCGCACCGAGACCACGGTGTCCTGCGACTGGCCGTCGACGGTGTAGCGGTCGACGTCCAGCGGGTTCTGGAACTGGTAGTAGGAGCGGTACTGCTCGAGCTGGCGGACAGTGGGGCTGATGATCGCGGGATCCATGATGCGGATCTGCGCGGTGGTGGCGGCATCCGATCGCAGCTGGTTCGCCTGCACATCCGTCGCTGCGGCGAAGTCGCTCTTCTCGAGGCCGTCGATGCCGTACGCGGCCTGGGTGCCGTCGATGTTGCGCTGGTAGTACTGCGACTCGAGGGTCAGCTGGTTCGGCTTGACCTGGAAGTTCGTGACGACCCAGGGATAGGCGATGCCGACCACGATGGCCGCGACGATCAGCACCGCCGTGGCGATGAGCGGGAAACGCCAGCGCCCGATCGCGGCGGTGACGAAGAAGAGGATCGCCACGATGACGGCGGCGATCGCGAGAACGGTCTGTCCCGGTATCGTCGCGTTCACATCGGTGTACCCGGCCCCGGTGATCCTGTCGCCCGGTTCGATCAGCGTCTTGTACCGGTCCAGCCACAGACTCGCCGCCTGGATCAGCAAGTACACGCCCGCCAGCACCGCCAGCTGGATGCGGGCAGCCTTCGAGATCCGCAGCTCACGCTGGCCGATGCGCACCGACCCGTACAGGTACGACACGACGCCGGTCACGAGCAGGCACACCAGGATCACGGCGGACGAGAATCCGAGCAGGGCGCCGTAGAAGGGCAGCGCGAACAGGTAGAAGCCGGTGTCGAGTCCGAACTGCGGATCGGTGGCGTTCGTGGAGACGCCGTTGAGCCACAGGGCGGTCGTCTCCCATTGCGCGGCTGCCGCGAACCCTGCGAAGAACCCGAAGAAGATCGGGATGCCCCACATCGCGAGCCGGCGCAGCGGTTCGACGACCTCCTGGTACCGGTCCAGCTGCGAGCTGAGGCGCGCGTAGACGGGTCGCAGTCGATAGGCGAGCTGGATCGACAGCCACACCGGGACCGCCATCCCCAGGAATCCGACGATGAACATCACGACCCGGGCGCCCCACTGCGTGAACAGCACCGACTGGTAGCCCAGCTGGTTGTACCAGAGCCAGTCGGCGTAGAGGTTCGCGAAGACGAAGAACGCCACCACCAGAAGCGCGATGATCACCAGCGAGATGAGGATGATTCGGCGGGATCGGGAGGGCGCGGCCGGCTTCGGCGCGGTCGTCGAGGTCACCCGTTCATCCTAGGCACCGCGCTCTGGGCGTATGCCGGGGATGCACCTGGGCAACGCCCCGGAAGCTGGTCACGGTCCGGTCACGGCGTGCAGGTGGGCAGGGCATCCAGGTCGCCGCCGGAGCTGAGCGCGTCCAGCACGTGCAGCGAGTCGTCGAGGGTCGACACCGAGAAGACCCGCAGTCCGTTCGGGACGTGACCGACCACCTCGTCGCAGTTCGACGAGGGTGCGAGGAAGAACTGCGCGCCGGCGGCCTCGGCGCCCCACAGCTTCTGGCGGATGCCGCCGATCGCCCCCACCGTCCCGTCGGCGGTGATCGTGCCGGTCCCGGCGATCTGGTCGCCGCCGTTGAGCTGGCCGGGAGTGAGCGTGTCGATGATCCCGAGCGCGAACATCATGCCCGCGCTGGGTCCGCCGACGTTGTTCAGTTGGATCGTGACGTCGATGGGGAATGTGTAGTCGTTCAGCAGCGTGATCCCGACGATCCAGGTCTGCGTGCCGTTCACGTCGACCTGTCGGGGGGTGACCGACACCGTGCGGTCCACGCCGTCGCGCTGGATGGCCAGGTCGACCGGGGCTGCGCCGCCGCCGTTGATGATCGACCGCAGGGTTGCGGCATCCGTCACCGGCTGGCCGTCCGCGGCGGTGATGACGTCGTTCGCGTCGAGGATGCCGGCCGCGGGGGAATCGTCCGTGAGCGAATTGACGGTCAGTCGCGACTGCACGTCGTAACCGAGGTGCGTCAACGCGGCCGCGGTCGCCTCCTTCTGCGAGTCGACCATCATCGCCGCGCTCTCCTGGTCGCGCTGCTGACTGCTCTGGTCGTCGGGGTAGACGCTGCTCAACGGCACGACGGCGCGCGTCGGGTCGAACCACGCGGTGGCCAGCTCGAACCAGGACGGCGTCCGGTCCGGGCTGCCGACCACCTGCACCGTGAGCAGGTCGAGGGAACCGGACGTCGTGTAGGTGTCGGCGCCGCTGACCTGGATGAGCGGCACGGTGCCGCCGTCGGTCGAACTGACTTCGCCGAGGGTGTTGTACACCGGCCCGGGCTGCTGGATGACGTACGACGTGGGAAGGAAGGTCAGCACCAGCAGCACGACGAGGGCGACGGCCAGCGCCCACATGCCCGCGACGGTGGCGCGCGTCATCCGCCGCCGCGGTGCGGGCGCGACTGTCACGTTCTCGTCGAACAGCGCCACGCGGGGCCTACTTTCGGATGACTCGGGTCTGTCGTTCGCGGCCGGCGTACACGGGCTCCAGCGCTGCCGCGGGGTGCGACGATCGGTGCGACTAGCGTAGATCCCGAGGTCATCCCCCTGCTGAAAGGCGGCTGAAGTGCCAGGCGACGACGAGGCGGACCCGACTCCCGAAGAGCAGTTCCAGGAGTTCATCCGGCAGCTGTTCGGCGGCGCGGGGGCCGGGGCGCTGGATCCGGAGCAGCTGTCGCAGCTGCAGGGGCTCGGCATCGATCCGGCGATGATGCAGACCGTGATGCAGCACCTGCAGAGCGCGTTCGCCGGGGGCCAGGAAGGCATCGACTGGGATGCCGCCAAGCGGCAGGCGCTGCACATCGCCAACCAGAGCGACCTCGGTGTCACCAGCGGCCAGCGCACCGACCTCGATCAGGCGTTCGCGCTGGCGACGCTGTGGCTGAGCGAGGCGACGACCATCGCCGAGCTCGCCGCGCCGCCGCGCGCGCTGACCCGCGGGCAGTGGGTCGAAGCGACGCTCCCGGTCTGGCAGGAGCTGGCCGAACCGGTCGCGGGAAGCATCGCCGACGCCCTGACGGCGGCGCTGGACTCGCAGGCGCCGGAGGAGATGAAAGACATGATCGCCGGTGCCGGACGGCTGATGCGCACCGTGGGCGGCTCGCTGTTCGCCTCGCAACTCGGCCAGGTGGTCGGGCGGCTGTCGACCGAGGTCGTCAGCGGCGGGGATGTCGGCATCCCGGTCATGCCCGCCGGGGACGCGGCGATCCTGCCGCAGAACTTCGCCGACTTCGGCCGCGACCTGCAGATCCCCGACGACCAGCTCGCCCTGTACGTCGCGACCCGTGAGCTCGCCCACGCCCGGTTGTTCCGGCACGCGCGATGGCTGCGGCTGCACGTCATCTCGCAGGTGACCGACTTCGCCCGCGGCATCCACGTCGACACCAGCGCGCTCGAGGAGCTCGCGTCGCGATTCGATCCCTCCGAGCCCGAGGAGTTGCGCCAGGCGCTCGAGTCCGGCGCGCTGCTGCCGGAGCGTTCCGAGGCCCAGACGGTCGCCCTCACCCGGCTCGAGAACCTGTTGGCGACGATCGAGGGATGGGTCGACGTCGTCACCGACGAGGCCACCGGCCGGCTGCCGGCCGCGGCCCGCGTCGCCGAGGCGGTCCGGCGCCGCCGCGCAGTCGGGGGTCCGGCGGAGAAGGCGCTCGGCTCGCTCGTCGGCCTCGAGTTGCGCCCGCGGCGGATGCGGGAAGCGGCGGCGATGTGGCGCGCGGTGACGGATGCGGTCGGCATCGGCGCGCGGGATTCGCTGTGGGATTACCCGGATCTCATGCCGACGTCCGAGGACATCGACGATCCGGCCGCGCTCATCGCCCGGCTGCAGGCGCGCGAGCGCGGCGACGAGCCGGTGCGCGATGCGATGGACGACGCGCTCGAGGCGCTGCTGTCCGGCGACGGCACGGCGGGCGACGATGAACCTGGTGATGATTCCGGCGCGGAGGGTCCGCAGGGCCCGCAGCCGGTCTAGCGTCTCCTCCCCAGCCTGCAGCTGCGCGGCATCCGTCGATCCGCGCTGTGGACAACGACTCCCGGCGCGTGCGCAGCCGCACAATCGGAGGATGCTCCGACTTGATCCGGCTTTTCCGCCGCTGTGGCGCGATGTCACTGTGCTGCAGTTCGGCGCGGACGCCACCCTCACCGTCGACGATCCGGAGCCCTGGCAGGAGCACCTGCTGTACGAGCTGGGGCGCGGTCTGCCGGAGGTCGCACTCGAGCCGGTCGCCCGGATGCACGGCGCCCCGCCCGCGGCTGCCGGTTCGTTCGTGCGCCGGATCGCCCGAGCCCTGGAGTCCGCGCCGCCGACGGGAACCCCCGGCCGGATCGCCCTGCGGATTCCGGAGGGGATGGCGGCGGCGGACGCCGACGCCCTGGCCGGAGCGCTGCAGACGTTCGGCAGCACGGTCGATGTAGGCGGCGCCGAAGCGTTCGTGCACGAGCGCACGGACGCCCGCATCCCGGTGGTGCTCGTGGCGCACCACCTCGTGGACCCCCGGCATGCCGCGGCGCTGATGCGCGACGATGTGCCGCACCTGCCGATCGTGTTGTCGGGACGGGAGGTGACCATCGGACCGGTGGTGCGCCCGGGCCGCACGGCGTGCCTGGCGTGCCTGGACGCGGACCGTCGCGACGCCGATCCATCGTGGCCGCTGGTCGCCGCGCAGCTGCTGGGCCGGCCGGGCCGGTCGCTCGCGCCGTCGCTGGCCGTCGAGGCC
>CAXTES010000076.1:0-13400 GCA_964243215.1 uncultured Microbacterium sp.
CAACTGCCCTCGGCAACAGCCACTCGGAAATCCTTAGTAGCTGGGCGGCATAAGGCTACTCAGCGGCGCGTAGATGTTCCTGTAGCCGCGGCATCAGCTCGACGAGGTTGCAAGGCCGGTGCCGGCTGTCGAGCTGCCAGACTAGGATGTCGTCCCAAGCGTCCTTGACCGCCCCGGTGCTGCCGGGCAACGCGAACAAGTAGGTGCCGCCAGCCACGCCAGCCAAGGCGCGCGACTGCATCGTCGACGTACCGATCTTCTGATAGCTCAGCATCCGGAACAGCTCGCCAAAGCCCTCGATCCGCTTTTCCAGGACGCGGTCGAACGCCTCGGGCGTGACATCCCGCCCGGTGATGCCGGTGCCGCCCGTCGTGATCGCCACATCGATGGTGGAGTCGCCGATCCAGCTACGCAGCCGGGCCTCGATCAGGCCAGCGTCGTCGCGCTCGATCGCACGCACGAGCGAATCCTGCGCGGTTGGGCGCGCCACGACGACGACGCCAACAAGATCTCCCGGCTGCTCTCGTTCGATCCTGAGGCGAACGGACCCGATGTCCCGGATCCGTATTATGCCGCTCCGGGAATGTTCGACGAGGTGCTCGGTATGATCGAGAGTGCGTGTCGTTCGCTGTTCCGGCAGCTCGAGCCCGCGCTGCGTGCCGCGGGGTGACGCGGCATCCCTGATCCGATGGGAATCCGGTGACGTCACTGCCTCCTCAGCCGCTCAGTCCCCTCGACGGGCGGTACCGCTCGGTGGTCGCACCGCTGTCCGATCAGCTCTCTGAGGCGGGCCTGAATCGCGCGCGCGTAGAGGTCGAGGTGGAGTGGCTGATCGCACTCACTGATCGGACGTTGTTCGGCACGTCGCCGCTGTCCGACTCGGAACGCGACCGGCTCCGGGGGCTTTACCGCGAGTTCGGGCAGGAGCAGATCGATCGGCTCGCGCAGCTGGAGGCGGTGACCCGCCACGACGTCAAGGCGGTCGAGTACCTCGTTCGAGAGCGCCTCGACGAGCTGGGTCTGGGCGGGATCGCCGAGCTGACGCACTTCGCCGCGACGAGCGAAGACGTGAATTCCGCCGCGTACGCACTGACGGTGCGGCGTGCCGTCACCGGGGTGTGGCTCCCGAAGCTGCGGGCGGTGATCGACACGCTGTGGTCCCTGGCCACCGAGCATGCCGATGCGGCGATGCTGTCGCGCACCCACGGGCAGCCGGCCACGCCCACCACGATGGGCAAAGAGCTCGCCGTATTCGCCGCGCGTCTGCAGCGCGTCGCGGCGCAGGTCGAGGCATCCGATTATCTGGCGAAGTTCTCCGGGGCCACCGGAACGTGGTCGGCGCATCTCGCCGCGGCCCCCGACGTCGACTGGCCCGGCGTCTCGCGGGCATTCATCGAGTCGCTCGGGGTCGGATTCAACCCGCTCACCACGCAGATCGAGTCGCACGACTGGCAGGTCGAGCTCTACGACCGGATTCGCCACGCCAACGGCATCCTGCACAACCTGGCGACGGATGCCTGGACCTATATCTCGCTCGGATACTTCACCCAGATCCCCGTCGCCGGTGCGACAGGGTCGTCGACGATGCCCCACAAGGTCAATCCGATCCGGTTCGAGAACGCCGAAGCCAACCTCGAGATCTCCAGCGGGCTCCTGGTCACGTTGACGCAGACGCTCGTCACCTCCCGACTCCAGCGCGACCTGACCGACTCGAGCACGCAGCGCAACATCGGCGTCGCGTTCGGGCACTCCCTGCTCGCGCTGGACAATCTGCAGCGCGGGCTCGGCGAGATCTCGCTCTCCCGCGAGGTGCTCGAGGCCGACCTCGCCGCGAACTGGGAAGTGCTCGCCGAGGCGATCCAGACGGTCGTGCGAGCCGAGATCGCGGCGGGACGATCGCGGATCTCCGACCCCTATGCGCTGTTGAAGGAGCTCACGCGCGGCCGTCGCGTCGGAGCCGCCGAGCTCGCGGAGTTCGTGCGCGGCATCGACATCGGCGACGCTGCGAAGCAGCGGCTGCTGGCGTTGACCCCCGCCACCTACACCGGACGGGCCGCCGAGCTCGCGACGCGACCGGACGCTTAGCGATCCGGCTTCGGGTTGGTGTCGCCGGATGCCGTGGCGTCCGGCGCCTCGTCGGGCTCATCGCGCATCAGCACCGGGCGATCGAGGGGCTTGACGATATCTGCCGGGTCCACCACGAGCATCAGCAGCGCGATGCCCACGAGCGTGACGATGAACGTGATGCCGGCCACGACCAGAGCGGTCGTCAGCGCACGCGGCACCTGCTCGCCGCCGCGCGCCTGGAAGAAGCCCATCGCCATGAGCGTGACCACGCCGGCGAACACGGCGGCCGCGAAGGCGAGCCCGAGCAGCTGCACCGGCCGCAGCAGGTCTCGGCGGGACGGTTTCGGGTCGGTCATCGCACCCCCTCCGGCGCCGCGGTGGCCGGCTCCTGCTCGGCAACGGCCGGCTTGCGCGGCGAGAAGGCCGCGATCCCGAGGTAGACGGCGGTGATCGCCGCGTAGGCGCCGAACACGCCGACCCCGATGCTGATCCCGGTGAGCGTGAAGCTCTGCCCCGCGTCTTCGATGTGATACGACAGCGCGTAGCCGGACGGCACCAGGGCGAGCCCAACCGCCAGGACGAGGGTCAGGATGCCGATCGCCAGCGCGTCGCAAGCCTCGGACCGTTGCGACGTCGCGGCGACGGAGCCGCGGTACGCGCGGACGCCGGCGACGGTCTCGATGGTGCCGGTGACCGCCGCCCAGGCGATGACCAGCACGAAGAACATCGTCACCGATCGGAGCATCACGAGGCCGCCGACCATCCCGACCGGCAGGGTGACCACGCCGAGCAGAAACGCCGCCCACCTGGCCGCGCGGGTTGTGAACGCCCACGCCGCGCCCAGGAAGACGAGGCCGGTCGTGATCGCGAATCCGCTGAACACCGCCAGGCCGTACTGCGCCGAGTGATCAGGTGAGAACGTGATCATCGCCGCCGCGACGGCGGCCAGCAACGCGCGCGCGAACTGCAGGTGCCGCACCTGGAAGGCGCGGGCGGTGCGAGCTGACGACACGGCTGATCCTTCGAGCCAAAAGGGGATGCCCTCAGTCTAAGTCGTGGCTCGCCGACGGCTTCGCGGGCTCGGGCGCGACGACGTCTCAGCTGCTGACGAGGTCGAGCCCTCGCATCGCGCTGGCGTGCTGCGCGGCATCCAACGCCTGGAGGAGGTCGTCGGTCAGGTCGTCGACGTGCTCGAGGCCGATCGACAGCCGCACGAGTCCCGCACCGGGCTTGGCGTCACCGGTTACCGGCCGATGCGTGAGGGATGCCGGATGCTGCACGAGGCTGTCCACACCACCGAGCGACACCGCGTGGGTGACCAGCCGGCACGACTCGGTGAAGCACGCGGCGGCATCGAATCCGCCGGCCAGGTCGATGGCGATCATCGCGCCGGGCCCGGCGAGCTGGCGGCCGAGGAGGCCGCGCGGGTCGTGGCCGGCGAGACCGGGGTCGTGGACGTGCTCGACAGCGGGATGAGCCATAAGACGCTCGGCCAGCACGCCCGCCGTCTCCTGCTGCGCGCGAACCCGCACCGCGAGGGTGCGCAGGCCCCGATGCAGCAGGTACGCCGCCATCGGGTGGAGGACGCCACCGGTCAGCGCCCGTACCCGGCGGAGCCGTTCGACCCACGCCTGCTCGGTGGCGATGACGCCGCCCATCGCGTCGCCGTGTCCACCGAGGTACTTCGTCGCGCTGTGCAGCACGAGCGTCGCGCCGTGCCGAGCGGGGCGCTGCAGCACCGGCGTCGCGAAGGTGTTGTCCACGAGCACCGGAACGCCACCGGCGAGCGCCACCACCTCGTCGATGTCGACCAGCTCCAGCGTCGGGTTGCCTGGAGTCTCCACGATCACGAGCCCGGTGTCGGGGCGGAGCGCATCGCCGATGTCCCGGGCCGTCGTCCACGTGACGGTCGTTCCCAGCAGCCCGCTGGCCAGAACGTGATCGGTACCGCCGTACAGCGGTCGCACCGCGACGACGTGCGGTCTGCCCTCCGAAACCGATGCGATGAGGCACGCCGACAGCGCCGCCATTCCGCTCGAGAAGGCCACCGCGCCGTCGGTTTCCTCGAGGCCCGCGAGCGCCTCCTCGAACAGCGCGACGCCGGGCTGCCAGAGCCGCTGATACACCGCGCTGTCATCCGGACCGCGATCGCGCCCGGTCGCGAGGGTCTCGTACGCCAGGCCGCCGTCGAGGATGTTCGGCAGCGGGTTGGTCGTGCTCAAGTCGATGGGTGGGACATGCGAGCCGCGCTCGTGCACGCCGGTCATTCCGCCGTGCACCGCGCGCGTTTCGAATCGGAAGCTGGCGTCGGGCATGATGTCCACGACAGCAGATTCCACCGCGTGCGGCAATCCAATGTGGAGGATGCTACCGCTCAAGACCCGTGAGTCGCAGATCCTGCAGTCCGATAGGGAGACGGCATGACCGTGGTGAAGAAGCTCGACCTGGACGACACCGACCGCGCGTTGCTGCGCGCGCTGACCGCCAACGCGCGGATCTCGGGCGCAGCGCTGGCGTCGAAGCTGGGCATCGCGGAGTCGACGGTGTCACTGCGCCTGCGGCGACTGCAGTCCGCCGGCGCGATCCGCCGCTTCCGCGTCGACATCGAGCCGCGCGCGCTCGGTGCCACCGTTCAGGCGCTCATCGCGATACGGCTGGTCAAGCACGCCCGCGACGAGATCGACCGGTTCCGGCGGGCGGCGCCGGGGCTGCCCGGCGTGCTGAGCATGTTCCACATGGCCGGCGCCGACGACTTCCTGCTGCACGTGCTGGCTCGGGATGCCGACGAGTTGCGCGAGTTCGTCCTGACCTACCTCACGGGTCATCCCGCCGTCGCGCACACCGAGACGAACCTCATCTTCGAGCACGCCGACGGTGACGGCTGGCAGCGCCTACTCGACTGACTCCTTCATCCCATCCAGCATCTGCTGCCAGTTCTTCGAGAACTGCTCGGCCTGCTCGGCGCTGTCGCAGCCGTCCTGAGTGAACTCGAGGTGCGTGCCACCGCCGTCGGCCTCACTGAGCGAGTAGACGAGCGTGTGGTAGTTCTCGGGCGCGTCTTCCTCGCCGGCCAGCGGACTGTAGTGGGTCACCGAGAGGCGCTGCGGCGGATCGAACGCCAGCACTTCGCCCTTGTCCTCGTACGAGCGACCCTCGTACTCACCGCGCCACACGATCGGGCTGCCGACGACCCAATCCGTCTCCACCTGCGACCCGTCCATATAGGCCGAGATCTGCGCGGGATCGGTCAACGCGTCCCATACGCGCTCGCGGGATGCGTCGACGTCCACCGCGGCCGTTGCGATCAGTCCGGTCATCCGGATTCTCCTTTGTGTGAGTCAGTCATACAATTTGGCACGGTTGCGGAACTCCCGTCAATACACTTCACGGTGTGAGCGACAGGCTGACGAACCTGCTCGCCGTCGCGGCCACCGGCCTCGCGGACGAGCAGCGTCGAGCCATGGCCGCCGCGACCGGTCTCACCGAGAGCGGTGTCGCCGCCGTGGTCGCGCTCGACCAGTTCCTCGACGGCTCCCGCATCGGCGACATCGCGAGCGTGCTGGGACTGAGCCACAGCGGTGCCGTCCGCGTGTCGGCCCGACTGGTGGATGCCGGGCTGCTGCAGCGCGTCGAGCTGGGGGATCGGCGAGAGGTCGGGGTGCGTCTGACCGCCCGGGGTCGGAGCGTCGCGCGTCGAGCCGCTGCCGTCCGCGCCGACGTCGCCCAACGTCTCGTCGACGGAATGTCCGACCGGCAGCGACGGGATTTCGAGCGCATGCTGGGCGGAGTCGTCGCCCAGCTCACGCGGGAGCGGCTCGAGCATCGACGGGCGACGGCGTCGGAGTCGCCCTGGTTGTGCCGCACATGCGACCTGGCGGCGTGCGGCCGGCCCGACGGACGGTGCCCCGCCGCGAACGAGGCCGCGGCGGGCACCGGCGAGACCTGACCGGGTGACCCAACGCGTCACGCTGAGATCGCCGTTCGAACCGCGAGCAGGATGATGACGGCACCTCCGATGATTCCCGTCCAGCGTCGCCCGCGTTCGCCGCCGAGAACCCTGCCGAGCGTCGCTCCGCCGGTCGCCAGTACCAGCTGCCACGCGGCGGATGCCCCGAACGCCCCCACGACGAACAGGATGCCCGCTGCCGTGCCGTCCACCGAGGTGGAGGAGCCCACCACGAGGGCGGCGAAGTAGACCACGGTCGTGGGGTTGACGATCGTGATTCCGAGCACCAGGAAGTAGGTGCGCGCCGGCGTGCGCATCAACGGCGCGGACGTGCGCGCATCCGGGGCCCTGCGCCGGAAGGCGCTGATGATCATCACCGCGCCGATGATGACGAGGACCACCGCCGAGGCCACCCGTAAGGGACCGGCGACGGAGTCGATCACGGGTGCGAGGGCGGCGCCGAGCAGCACCGCCACCGCCGCGTAGACGCCGTCGACAGTTGCAGCACCCAGCCCGGCGGCGGCCCCGATCCGCCAGCCTCGATCGGCCGAGGTGAACAGGATCAGCGTCGCGATGGCGCCGATCGGCATCGCGATCGCGAGTCCGGCGACGCCGCCGCTGAGCAGTGCCGCGATCATCGCCGCCTACCGCGCGACATCGCGTGCGAGCGTCGTGGCCGGGGGCGGCATCCCCTCATCATGGCCTCGAACCGGCGCCGGATCGGGCCGGACTGCGCGTTTCCCGTGAGGCCGCCTGCGCGCGTGTCCGCGGACGTACCCTGAACATATGAGCCCACGAACCCTTGGGCGAGCCCGTCGCCGCGCGCTGATCGCGATTCCCGCCGTTGCGGTTCCCGCCGCCGTCATCGCCGCCGCCGTCCTCATCCCGACGCAGGCGATCGGCGCGGTCGATCTTCCCGACAAGACGCCGAAAGAGCTGATCCAGTTCGCCGAGTCGAGCGACGTCCATCAGCTGAGCGGCACGATCCAGCAGACCTCCGATCTCGGCATCCCCGACCTGTCCGCCCTCACCGGCGGCATGTCTTCGAACCCCGGGGCGACTGACCCCGCGAGCGGCACGCACGCCGCCGACATCGACGATCTGATCGCCTTGGCGACCGGCTCGTACACCGCGAAGGTCTACCTCGACGGCGACCGCTCCCGGCTGCAGGTGCTCGACCAGCTCGCCGAGCGCGACGTGTACGTCGACGGTGGCGCGGGCGTCGCGTGGTTCGTCGACTCGGAGTCCAAGACGGCGACCAAGCTCGCCGTGCCGGCGGGCACCGATGTCGAGCAGTTGAAGAAAGATGCTCAAGCGCAGTCGCAGGACGCGCGCGACGAAGCCGCGAAGCGATACCAGGCCGAAACCGGGCAGGCGCTGCCGACCCCGGAGGCGATGCTCGATCAGGCCCTCGCTACCCTGGACCAGACCACCGACGTCAGCGTCGGCACGGACGGCCGCGTCGCAGGCCGTGACGTGTACGAACTGGTGCTCGAACCCAAGACCGACGACACGCTGGTCGGCAGCATCCGATTCGCCATCGACGGTGAGAACGGCGCCGCGCTCGCCGCGTCGGTGACCGCCCGCGGGGCGACGGATCCCGCATTCAGCGTCGGCTTCAGCGACGTGGCGTTCTCGGCGCCCGACCCCGCCGCACTCACCTTCCAGCCCGGCTCCGACGTCGCCGTCACCGAGAAGACGATCGACATCCCGACGGCGGATGACCTCGCGAAGTGGCGTGCGCAGACCGAGGCCGGTTCGCATCCCGGCTCGAGCACGGATGCCGCACCGACCGTCTACGGAGAGGGTTGGTCGGCCGTGGTCGAGCTGCCGACGACGGCGAAGGACGGCACGAAGCTCCTCGACGGGATGACCGCCGAGCAGAAGCAGATGCTCGACACCGTCACGACACCCGTCGACGGCGGTCGCGCGTTCTCGACCTCGCTGGTCACCGTGCTGATCACCGACGACGGACGGGTGCTCGCCGGCGCGGTGCCGGCCGACCGACTCGTCGAAGCTGCCGCTTCGGGCCGCTGACGAGCCCCGGGGTGTCCGGTCCCGGCGTGATCGACGACGATTCCGCCGACCTCGCGATCCGCACCCGCGGGCTGACGAAACGGTTCCGCAGGCAGGTGGCCGTCAACGCGATCGACCTAGCCGTGCCGCGCGGCGCGGTGTTCGGATTCCTCGGGCCGAACGGTTCGGGCAAGACCACGACGATTCGGATGCTGCTCGGTCTGGTGCGACCGACCGACGGGCAGGCGCACCTCTTGGGATCGCCGATGCCCCGCGCGCTCGACACGGTACTGCCGCGGGTGGGCGCGCTCGTCGAAGGGCCCGCGTTCGCGCCGTACCTCACCGGCGCGCAGAATCTGCGCCGACTGGACGCGGCTGACCGCCACTCCGATGCCCGCACCCGCAACGTCCGGGTGGCTGCCGCGCTGGACCGCGTGGGGCTCTCGCATGCCGCCAACAAGAAGGCCCACGCCTACTCGCTGGGCATGAAGCAGCGCCTGGGTCTCGCCAACGCCCTGCTGACGCCGCGCGAACTCCTCGTCCTCGACGAGCCGACCAACGGCCTGGACCCGCAGGGCACCCGCGAGGTGCGGGCACTCGTGCGCTCGTTCGCGGCCGACGGCACGACGGTGTTCGTGTCCAGCCACCTTCTGGCAGAGGTCGAGCAGCTGTGCACGCACGTCGGCGTGATGAGCGCCGGCTCGCTCGTCGCGCAGGGGACGCTCGAGCAGTTCCGCCGTTCCGGCGGCGGCGCGCGCGTCGAGGTGAACACGCCGGATGCCTCGGATGCCGTCAGCGTGCTGACGAACCTCGGTCTGGAGGTCGCGGCGATGAGCGCGGCATCCGATCTCGACTTGGTGACCGCGACCGCATCGGCGACGTCCGACCTGCCCGAACCCGAGGCGATCGTCGCGGCACTGGTGGCCGCCGGCGTCCGCGTGCGCGGATTCGCGATCGAGCGCGCGAGTCTCGAGCAGCGATTCGTGGAGCTGACGGGGGAGGGCTTCGATGTCGTCGCCTGACGCGGTCCGCACAGCCAGGCCCGCGGGGTTCGGTACGGCGCGCTTGCTCGGCAACGAGCTCGGGACGCTCTTCCGGCGGTGGCGCACGTGGGCGATGCTCGGCGCGCTGGCGCTGATCCCGATCCTCATCGGGATCGCCCTGCGCGTGACGGGCGGCGCCAGAGCCGGCCGCGGCCCTGCCTTCCTCGACCAGATCACGAACAACGGCCTGTTCGTCGGGCTCGCGGCGATGACGGTGGCCATTCCGCTGTTCCTTCCGCTCACGGTGAGCGTGACGGCCGGCGACTCGATCGCCGGGGAAGCCAGTCACGGCACGCTGCGCTACCTGCTGATCGCGCCGGCAGGCCGCATCCGGCTTCTCGTGGTCAAGTACATCGCCGCCGCCGTGTTCTGCCTCGCCGGCACCGTCACGCTCGTCGTGGTCGGCACGATCGTCGGTCTGGCGCTGTTTCCGACCGGTCCTGTCACTCTGTTGTCGGGCGGTCAGATCTCGGTCGGAGAGGGGCTGCTGCGGTTTATGGCGATCGCGGCATATGAGACGGTCTCGCTGCTCGGGCTCTCGGCGATCGGCCTGTTCCTGTCCACGCTGACCACGGTTCCGGTCGGCGCGATGGCCGCGACCGCCATCCTGGCCGTGGCGTCCCAGATCGCCGGCGCCATCCCGCAGCTGTCGGCGCTTCATCCCTGGCTGTTCACCGACCGGTGGCTGGATTTCGGCGATCTGCTCCGCTCACCGGCGGTCTGGGACTCGTTCGTGGGAAACGCGTGGCTGCAGGCGGCCTACATCGCGGTGTTCTTCGCCGCGGCCGTGCTGCGGTTCACGACCCGCGACGTGCTGTCCTGACGCGTCGCGAGTTTCAGGGTTGCTGCGCCGCGTCGAGCCGTTGTCCGCTGGGATCGCCGCGGGGCAACCAGGCCGGATGCGGCAGGCGATCGAGCGCGGTCCAGCCGCGGTCGTGGGCGGTTCTGGTCGCGAGTGCCACGAACTCGGCGAGCCGAGCGTCTACCGGCCCGTCGCGCCAGGCGATCGACCACGGGTAGACAGGCGACACCTCGGCGACGTCGTAGACCGGGAACCCGGCATCCGCGTATCTGCGCGCGTAGCTGTCGAACTCGAGCAGGTAGGCCGGGTCATCGGCGCGGGCCATCGCGGCGAGGCAATGGCTGAACGAACTCGGGTTGCCCCGCCACCGCAACGGGACTCCCAGCTCCGACTGCAGCGCACGCAGATAGTCGGTGTGGGCGTTGTTGTATCCGGTGGCGGGCGAATCGCCGAAGACCTCGACGGCACGCTCGTGCAGCGACGCGGTGGTCCGAGGCGGATCGGACCGGCGCCCGACGAGTCTCATCGGTTCGTAACGGATGATCCGGTGCATCCAGCCCGACGGGTGTTCGGCGAGCATCGTGGACGTCACGCGCAATACCGCCACATCGATGCGCCGGGTCAGCAGCGCCTCGAGTTGATGCGTGCTGTCCAGCGATCGCTCGACGATGGTCACATCCGGATGCGCGGCGGCGAAGCCGTCGACCAACTCCCGACTCGTCGTCAGTTCGGCGATATGCGCGACGCGCAGCGTGTCGGCATCCGGATCGCCGACCATCTGATCAGCGATCACGAGCAACCGACGTGCGTCGGACAGGAAGCGTTCACCCTGCTCGGTCAGCACGACATGACGGCTGTCGCGAACCAGCAGGGGATACCCGAGTCGATTCTCGAGCCGACTGATCTGACGACTCAGCGACGGCTGACTGATGTAGAGGATGGCGGCAGCCCGCCCGAAGTGAAGCTCGTCCGCAACCGTCACGAATGAACGCACCGATCGCAGGTCGAGATCCACTGGCATCCGCTCCAGCCCCGACGGTACTCGTGCAGCGCCGATCGATACCAGGTAGGACAACGATCCGGGCGTCGACGGCATTGGACGGCGCATCGCCGCAGTGGTGCACTAGGAGCAAAGACCGAGTCGACACCAGGAGGACGCCATGCCCGAACAACCGGTGCTGTTCATCCATGGATTGTGGCTGCACCGGACGAGTTGGCAACCCTGGATCGACCTGTTCGGTCAGCGCGGCTACGCAGCGACGACCGATGGATGGCCGGGCGAGCCGGACACGGTGGCCGACGCGAGATCGGCGCCCGAGCGCGTCGCCGGTCTCGGTATCGACGACGTCGCCGATCACTTTCGAGCCATCGCCGAGGCGATGGCCACGCCGCCCGTCCTCATCGGCCACTCGTTCGGTGGTCTGATCGCCGAGAAGCTGCTTGGTCAAGGAGTGGGGATCGCCGCGGTGGCGATCGATCCGGCCCAGATCAAAGGGGTGCTGCCGCTTCCCCTCGCGCAACTGCGCGCCGGGCTTCCGGCCCTGGGCAATCCCGCCAACCTGCACCGATCCGTCTCACTGACCAAAGACGAGTTCCGATTCGGTTTCGGGAATGCGATCTCGCCGGAGGAGTCCGACGAACTCTGGGAGCGGTGGACGATTCCGTCGCCGGCGCGGCCGCTGTTCCAGGCTGCGACCGCGAACTTCTCGCTGCACTCGCAGGCCGCGGTCGACACGGACAACTCCGATCGCGGCCCGCTCCTGCTGATCTCGGGCACCGCGGACCACACCGTTCCGGATGTCGTGACGCGGTCCACGCTGAAGCAGTACCGCGACTCGACCGCGGTCACGCAGTTGCAGCAGTTCGAGGGCCGCGGCCACTCGCTGACCATCGACAGCGGATGGACGGATGTCGCCGACGCGGTGTTGGCATGGCTGGACGAGCAGGGGATGTCTGCGCAGACCGCCTGACGCATCCGCGAAACCTCGCGCGGCTACGCTCCGGGGATGAGCATCCGGCGTGCGCGCTTCGCCACCGCACCGGTGGTCGCGGCGATGGCGGCGCTGGCGGTCGGGCGCCTGCTTCTCATCGGGTCGTATGGCTACCACCGCGACGAGCTGTACTTCCGATTGCTGCCGCCCGCGTGGGGATACACCGACCAGCCTCCCCTGACGCCGCTGCTGGTGCACGCGGCGATCGCGGTGTTCGGCGACAGCGTGGTCGCACTGCGCATCGTCGCGCTGCTGTGCGCCGTGGCATCCGTCGCCATCCTCGCGCTCATCACCCGAGAGGCCGGTGGCGGCAGCCTTGCTCAGGCCTTGACCGCTTTCGGGATGGCGGGAGCGTCGATGACGCTCACCTTCGGTCACGTGCTGCTGACCGCATCACTCGACCTCGTGGTCTGGCCGGCAGCGCTGCTGTTCGTCATCCGTGCACTGCTGCGAGACGACGGGCGGTGGTGGCTCGCCGCCGGGGCGGTGGTCGGCGCCAGCACCTACAACAAGCTGCTGATCGCCACCCTGCTCGTCGCGCTGGCCGTGGGACTGGCGGTGTTCGGCCCCTGGAAGTGGTTCCGGTCGGGATGGCTGTGGGCCGCGATCGGCGTCGTCGCGCTCATCGCGCTGCCGAACGTCGTGTTCCAGGCCACGCACGGGTGGCCCCAACTGGCGATGGGCGCCGCACTCGCCGTCGACAACGCCGCCGAGGTACGGACACTGATGTGGCCGTTCCTGATCCTGATGGTCGGGCCGGTCCTGGCGGTGTTCTGGGTGGTGGCATTGGTCGGCTTGTTCCGACGGCCGCGATGGCGGCCGATCCGCCTGCTGGCGGTGGCGTTCATCGTGATCGTCATATTCGTCTTCGTCGCGGGGACGCAGTTCTACTACACCTTCGGCATGCTCAGCGTTCTCGTGGCACTCGGTTCGGTGCCGGTCGCGGAGTGGGCGCGCACGCGTGCGCGGCGGGTGACGCTGTTCGCGTTAATCGTCGTCAACACTCTCGGGTGTGCGATCGCGTCCGTGCCGCTTCTGCCCGTCGAGGTGTTCGGAGCCGCGGGGCTCACCAACGTCAACCAGGCGGCGGGCGACCAGGTGGGCTGGGAGCGTTACGCGGCGCAGATCCAGGCGGTCTCGACGGCAGCCGCACCGGATGCCATCATCACGGCCAACTATGGCGAGGCGGGCGCGCTGGACCGGTTCGGCACAGACCTGCCACCTGTCGTCAGCGGCCAGAATGCACTCTGGGACCTGGGCGGCCCGCCGGCGGATGCCTCGACCGTTGTGCTGGTCGGCGACTTCGACGCGCACGTCCAGGCGCTGTTCGGCTCGTGCCGGACCGCCGATCGGCTCGACAACGGCGTCGGCGTCGACAACGAGGAGCAGGATGTGCCCATCCGCATCTGCACCGATCCGGTCGCCGCGTGGTCGCAGCTGTGGCCGATGTTCCGTCACCTCGACTGAGGCCGGCTGGCGCTCAGCCGGGAACCGCGATCGCGCGCACGCGGTTGTTGCGGGCGTTGTGCTCGAGC
>CAXTES010000077.1:0-13281 GCA_964243215.1 uncultured Microbacterium sp.
GTCTCGGTGGTGCCCGTGACGCGTGGGTTCGTCATGTGCACAGGATAGGGACTGCCGCAGGCCTGAGGTCGACTCGACGAGCCCGCTTCGGGCGCGTAGCTGGATAGCATCGCCGATGATGAACCTCATGTGGCGCACCATGCTGGTGATCCTGCGCGCGAAGGCACGCCGCCGCCGTTACGGACAGCTCGAACCGTTGGCCGTGTCCAGCGTCCGACTGACGACGCTGCCGACCGACATCGATCTGCTCCGGCACATGAACAACGGCCGGTACCGCTCGCTGATCTATCGCGGTCGCTTCGATCTGCTCATCCGCACCGGCGTCTGGGATGCTCTCAACGAGCAGGGCTGGTACGCGGTCGTTGCCAGCGAGACCGTGACGTTCCGCAAATCGCTGCGGCTCTGGCAGCGCTTCACCGTCGAATCGCGGCTGATCGGTCACGACGATCGCGCCGTCTACGTCGAGCACCGGGCCGTGGTCCGCGGCGAGGTGTACACGCGGCTCATCGTCCGCGCGCGATTCCTGCGCAGATCCGGCGGCGTCGTGCCGCACTCGGAGCTCTTCGAAGCCCTCCACCGACCCGACAGCCTGCCCGACCTGGCCGAGTGGATGCCGCGCTGGGCCGACGACGTCGCCCTGCCGTCGACGAGGGATGCCGCGCCGAGCGTCTGGCACTGAGCGGCTGCCGACCGGTACCGCATGGGCTCCGTCCTGACAAGACATTGCGGGCGTCCGGCATCCGAGGTTGCCTGTCCCTGAGGCCGAGCACGTCGTGCTGAGCCGAGAGGAGTATCCCGTGGATGCCACCGAGTCCAGCAACGACCATCCCGACGCCGTCGTCACGCCGGATGCGGATGGGCGGATCATGCGACCGCCCGAGGAGGACGTCGTCGTCGGGGGTGTTCCCGAGGCCGCGGGTCCGCCCGACATCGAGAGCACCCCGGAAGCGACCGACTCGTCGTACACCGCGCATATGGAGGACGGCGACGACGAATCGGATGCGGTACGCCCGGCGGGCGGCGGACAGTAGCGGCGCATCACGCGGGGGAGCCGCCGCGCGCGGCGATGGCATCCCGCAACGCGTCGATGACCGCACCGACCGGCGCACCCGCCGCCGAGGACCGGCGCGTGGCCGCGAACAGCTCGCGCGACGGCGTCCCGGGAAGCGCTGCCAGACGCACGGGCGGGTCGGCGTCAGCCCACACCAGATCGGGCAGCATACCGACCGCGTGACCGGCCGCGATCAGCCGCACCTGCGCGGTCAGGTCGGCGATCTCGAAGCGCACGTCGGGTTCGAAGCCCGCCGCCCGGCACTGCTGCACGGCCCACTGCCGCGCGGCCGTGCCGGCCGGCTCCATCACCCATGCCCGGTCGGCCAGGTGCGCCAGCCGCGTCGCGGCATCGTCCGGCGGCGTCGCGAGGCGGATCCTGTCCCGGCCGAGGATGACCCGCTGCAGGCCGCTGCCGTGCTCACGCGTATGACCCGGATACTGCTCTGCGATCGCCAGGTCGAACCTGCGGGCCGCCAGCTCGAACAAGCCCTCCTCGGGCGGAACCTGCTCCACCTCGAGACGCAGCCCCGGCGCTCGATCGGCGAGCAGGGTGAGCGCCGCCGGAAGCACCGTCTGCGCCGTGGTCTGCAGCACCGCCGCGCGTACCGTGCTGGTTCCGCTCGCACCCGCGGCCAGTTCGCCGCGCACCCGCTCGTCCAGTTCGAGCGCCGCAGCGGCGTGGGAGGCGAGCATCGCTCCCTCGGCGGTGAGCCGCACCCGCCGCCCGTCCGGCACGAACAGCGCCACCCCGGCTTCCTTCTCCAGCAGCGACAGCTGCTGCGAGATCGTCGAGGGACTGTAGGAGAGCGCTTCGGCCACGGCAGCCAGGGTGCCGCGCAACGCCAGCTCGTGCAGCATCCGCAATCGGCGCAACTCGAACAACGCTCCTCCGATCATCGATAGAATCGACCGGTACACATCGTAGACCGTCGCTTTTCATAATCGATCTGGTGCCGCATCCTGGATACATGACGACCGTCGAGGAGCAGGCTGTGATGGGACCTTCGGGAGCTCGCATGAGTGATGTCGGCACGACCGACCTGGCCACCGCCGACCTCGTCGAAAGGTCGGTGGACCTGGCGAAGCGGTGGGTCTCGGACGCTGCCGAGGTCGCCGCCGACCCGGCCGCCGAGCGGCTCGCCGGCGTCCTGCGCGACGACAACGGCCTGCCGTTCACGATCGGCTTCGTCGACGGGGTGATGCGACCGGAGAGTCTGGCCGCCGCGGCATCCAATCTCCGTCGTGTCGCACCGCTCGTGCCGGACTTCCTGCCGTGGTATCTGCGTTCGGCGGTGCAGCTGGGCGGCGTCGTGGCCCCGATGCTGCCCACGCCCGTCGTGCCGATCGCCCGTCGCGCGCTGCGCGAGATGGTGGGCCACCTGATCGTCGACGCGCGACCCGAGAAGCTCGGTCCGGCGCTGGCGAAGCTGCGCGAGGGCGGTCATCGCCTGAACCTCAACCTCCTCGGCGAGGCGGTGCTCGGCGAGCAGGAGGCGCTGCGCCGGCTCGACGGCATCCACGCCCTCATCCGCCGTCCCGACGTGGACTACGTCTCGGTCAAGGTGTCGGCCATCGCGAGCCACATCTCGATGTGGGCGTTCGAGGAGGTCGTGGACAAGGTGGTCGAACGGCTGACGCCGCTGTATCTGAGCGCGGCCGCCGACGCGACGTTCATCAACCTCGACATGGAGGAGTACCGCGACCTCGACCTGACGATCGCGGTGTTCACCCGGATCCTCGAAGACCCGCGCCTCAAGCACCTGCAGGCCGGCATCGTGCTGCAGGCCTACCTGCCCGACGCCCTTCCGGCGCTGCGCGAGCTCACCGCGTGGGCGCAGCAGCGCGTCGCCGACGGCGGTGCGCGCATCAAGGTGCGGCTGGTCAAGGGTGCGAATCTCGCGATGGAGCGCGTCGACGCCGTGATGCACGACTGGCCGCTGGCGACTTACGACCAGAAAGTCGACTCGGATGCCAATTACCTCCGGTGCCTCGACGAGGCGCTGCGACCGGCGAACACCGCGGCGGTGCGCCTGGGCGTTGCAGGTCACAACCTCTTCGACATCGCGTACGCGTGGCTGCTCGCCGGCGAGCGCGGGGTGCGGGATGCCGTCGAGTTCGAGATGCTGCTCGGGATGGCGCAGGGCCAGGTCGAGGCGGTCTCGCGCGAGGTCGGGGCGGTGCTGCTGTACGTGCCCGTGGTACGTCCCGACGAGTTCGATGTCGCCATCAGCTACCTCGTGCGCCGGCTCGAAGAGAATGCGTCCAGCGCCAACTTCCTGTCGGCGGCGTTCGATCTCGCCGATGATCCGATGCTCTTCGACCGCGAGCGCGCGCGTTTCCGCGCCTCGGTGCAGCGGTCGACGGATGCCGCGCTGCCGACCGGGCCGAACCGCCGGCAGGACCGTGCCGCCGAGACGGCCACGGCGACAGACCCGGCCGCCGAGCGGAAGCTGCGCGTCGCCCCCGGAGAGGATGCGGTGACCGCACAGGTGCTCGGCATCGCGCGGGCGGCGGCCGCCGAGCCGGGGGAGACCTCGCCGATCGAACCGTCCGCCGAGGCGACCGTGTTCGGTGGGCGGGCGTTCGTCGACACCGCGGTGTTCTCGCCGAAGGAGTCGACGGCGTCGGCCGAGGGCGCGCCGGGCTTCCGGAACGCGGCCGACTCCGACCCGGCGCTGCCGGCGGAGCGCGCGTGGGCGCGGGACATCCTCGCCCGCGTCGAGACCTCGACCGCCGGCGACGAGACGATCGCGGCATCCCGCATCGACGACGCCGACGTGCTCGAGGCGACCATCGCGCGAGTACGGGATGCCGGCGCGGAATGGGGCGCGAAGCCCGCCGCAGAGCGGTCCGCCGTGCTGCAGGCCGCCGCTCGGTCGCTGGAAGCGCGGCGCGCCGAGCTGATCGAGGTCGCGGCATCCGAAACCGGCAAGGTGTTCGCCGAGGCGGACGTCGAGGTCAGCGAGGCGGTCGACTTCGCGAACTACTACGCCGCGACCGCGCGCGAACTGGACCGGGTCAGCGGTGCGGTGTTCGAGCCGTCCCGCGTGACGGTCGTGACCCCGCCGTGGAACTTCCCGCTCGCGATCCCCGCCGGCGGCGTGCTCGCCGCACTCGCGGCGGGGTCGGGTGTCGTCTTCAAGCCCGCGCACCAGGCCCGCCGGTGCGCCGCGGTGCTGGCGGAGGCGCTGTGGGATGCCGGCGTGCCGCGCGACGTGCTCGCGCTCGTCGCCCTCGACGAGCGTTCCCTCGGGCAGCGGCTCGTCGCCCATCCCGATGTCGACCGCGTCATCCTGACCGGCGCGTGGGAGACCGCGGCGCTGTTCCGTTCCTGGCGACCCGACCTGCCGATCCTCGCCGAGACCAGCGGCAAGAACGCGATGATCGTGATGCCGTCCGCCGATCTGGACCTCGCGGCGTCCGACGTCGTGCGCAGCGCGTTCGGTCACGCGGGGCAGAAGTGCTCGGCGGCATCCCTCGTCATCCTCGTCGGATCCGTGGCGCGCTCGCGTCGGTTCACGCGTCAGCTGGTGGATGCCGCGACGTCGCTGCGCGTCGGACCCCCGACCGACCCGGTGTCGGAGGTCGGCCCGGTGATCGAGCCGCCGCAGGGCAAGCTGCAGTGGGCGCTGACCACCCTGGACGAGGGCGAGAGCTGGCTCGTGCGACCGGAGCGGCTCGACATCGACGACTCCGGACGCTACTGGAGTCCGGGCATCCGCGCCGGCGTGGAGGCGGGGTCGCGATTCCACCGCGAGGAGTTCTTCGGGCCGGTGCTCGGGGTCATGCACGCGCACTCGTTGACGCACGCGATCCAGCTGCAGAACGCCGTGGCATACGGACTGACCGCCGGGTTGTACACGCAGAACCCCCACGACCTCGCGCTGTGGCTCGACACCGTCGAGGCCGGCAACCTCTACGTCAACCGCGGCATCACCGGGGCGATCGTGCAGCGTCAGCCGTTCGGCGGGTGGAAGCGCTCGTCGGTGGGCGCCGGTGCCAAAGCCGGCGGCCCGAACTACCTGATCGGACTCGGCTCGTGGCGCGCGTCGCAGGGCGCGGCATCCACGACCCTGCACCTGCGGGGTCTGGACTCGCGGATCGCGTCGATCATCGAGGCCGCGCAGCCGTCGCTGGACTACGACGCGTTCGAGTGGCTGCGCCGCGGCGCGCTGCTGGACGCGCTCGTCTGGGATCGCGAGTTCGGTCAGGTGAAGGATGTCTCGCGCCTCGGCGTGGAACGCAACCTGTTCCGGTACCGCCCGGTCGATGTGGCCGTGCGTGCGACCGGTGATGCGTCATGGCAATCGGTGCTGCGCGTGGCGATCGCCGGCGTGCGGGCCGGATCGTCCTTCACGCTGAGCGCGCCGGTGGGGCTGCCCGCACCGGTGCGGCGCGAGTTGAGCGAGCTCGGCGTCCCGGTGCACGTCGAGTCCGATGCCGAGTGGATCGAGCGCGTCGCCGTCTCGAAACCGCCGCGGGTCCGCCTCGTCGGACAGCGCGAGTCCGTCGCGTCCCTGCATCATTCGCTCGCGGTCGCGATCGACGGTGACCCCGATGTCGCGGTGTATGCGAACGAGGTGACGACCGCAGGCCGCATCGAACTGCTGCCGTTCCTGCACGAGCAGGCGATCGCGATCACCGCGCACCGCTTCGGCAACCCCGACCCGTGGAGCGAGTCGGTCATCTGACACGGCTCGCACATCCGGCTATGCGAGAATGGAGGCGGCGTGCCCGTGTCGCCCCTTCCTCGCAAGCTCCGAGCCGCGAGTGGAAGGGCCGCCGAGCCTGTGGACAGCGTCCGCCGCCCTTCTTTCGAGGAGCATGATGACGCACTCAACCGCCAGCGCCGAAAGGCCGATGATCGACACCGCCCAGGGCGACGCATCCGTCCCCACCCGCATCCAGCAGCACCGCCGCTACCTCATGTGCCGGCCGGACCACTTCACGGTGCGCTACAGCATCAACCCGTGGATGCATCCGGACCGCCCCACCGACACCAACCGCGCGCTCGAGCAGTGGCAGGTGCTCTATGACACCTACCTGGCGCTCGGGCACGAGGTCGAGCTGATCGACCCGGTGCACGGCCTGCCCGACATGGTCTACACCGCGAACGGCGGCTTCATCATCGACGGGACCGCGTACGGAGTGCATTTCCGGGTCGACGAGCGCCAGGGTGAGGCGCGGCCGTTCATGGACTGGTTCGCCGCGAACGGCTTCGACGTGGTCGAGCCGCG
Organism: uncultured Microbacterium sp.; assembly: GCA_964243215.1. Classification (GTDB taxonomy): domain Bacteria; phylum Actinomycetota; class Actinomycetes; order Actinomycetales; family Microbacteriaceae; genus Microbacterium. The sequence continues at coordinate 6,291 of CAXTES010000077.1, forward strand.
CACCGTCAACGAGGGCGAGGGCGACTTCCTGCTCGTCGGCGACACGATCCTGGCCGGCACCGGATTCCGCTCGACGAACGAGAGCCACCAGGAGCTCGTCGACGTGTTCGGCCGGGAAGTCGTCTCGCTGAAGCTCGTCGATCCGAGGTTCTATCACCTCGACACCGCCATCGCCGTGCTCGATCCCGTCGAGGGGCCCGGCGGCGTCGAGCGGGCGAACATCGCGTACCTGCCGTCCGCCTTCGACGACGACAGCCGCGCGAAGCTCGCCGCACGTTACCCCGACGCGATCATCGTCTCCGAGTCCGACGGCGACGTGTTCGGCCTGAACTCGGCAAGCGACGGCTACAACGTCTTCATCTCCCCGCGCGCCGTCGGCTTCGAGCAGCAGCTTCGCGAGCGCGGCTACAACCCCGTGCTGATCGACCTGTCCGAGCTGCTGCTCGGCGGGGGCGGAATCAAGTGCTGCACCCTCGAACTGCGAGCCAAGCCATGAGCGGGGTCGTCATGGACAGTTCCGCGATGCGGTTGATCGAGGCCGAGGACGAGCACGTCGCCCACAACTACCACCCGCTTCCGGTCGTGGTCTCGCGCGGCGAGGGTGCGTGGGTGACGGATGTCGAAGGCAAGCGCTATCTCTACCTGCTGTCGGCCTACTCGGCGCTGAACTTCGGGCACCGGCATCCCGCGATCGTCGCCGCCGCGACCGAGCAGCTCGGTCGACTGACCCTGACGAGCCGCGCGTACCACAACGACCAGCTCGGCGCGTTCGCTGCGGCGCTGGCCGACCTGTGCGGCAAAGACCTCGTGCTGCCGATGAACACCGGCGCCGAGGCCGTCGAGACCGGCATCAAGGTCGCCCGCGCATGGGCGTACCGCGTGAAAGGCGTGCCGGCGGATGCCGCCACCATCGTGGTCGCGCACGGCAACTTCCACGGCCGCACGACGACGATCGTCGGCTTCAGCGACGACCCCGAGGCCCGCGACGCCTTCGGCCCCTATGCGCCGGGTTTCGTCGCCGTGCCGTTCGGGGATGCCGCGGCGATCGAGGCTGCGATCGACGACAACACCGCCGCCGTGCTGATCGAGCCCATCCAGGGTGAGGCCGGCGTCATCGTGCCCCCTGCGGGGTACCTCCGCGCGGTGCGCGAGATCTGCACGCGCCGCAACGTGCTGTTCATCGCCGACGAGATCCAGTCCGGACTCGGCCGCGTCGGCGAGACGTTCGCGTGCGACCGCGAGGGCGTGATTCCCGACGTCTACCTGCTGGGCAAGGCGCTCGGTGGCGGCATCCTGCCCGTCTCGGCCGTGGTGGCGGATGCCGATGTGCTCGGGGTGATCCGCCCCGGCGAGCACGGCTCGACGTTCGGCGGCAATCCGCTCGCCGCGGCGGTCGGGCTCCGCGTGGTCGAGATGCTGCAGACCGGCGAGTTCCAGCGCCGCGCCGGCGCGCTCGGCGAGCATCTCGAGGCCAAGCTCGCGGAGCTGGTGGGCCACGGCGTCACCGGCTTCAGGATCGCGGGCCTGTGGGCCGGGATCGACATCGACCCGGCGGTCGCGACCGGCCGCGAGATCGCCGAGCGGCTTCTCGCACGCGGTGTACTGGCGAAGGACACGCACGGCCAGACGATCCGCATCGCGCCGCCGCTCGTCATCCGCGCCACCGAGCTGGACTGGGCGGTCGAGCAGCTCAAGCTCGTGCTGGAGGGCTGACCCGGCGGGCGGCTAGCTGCGGCCCATGTCCCGAAGAGGCAGCTTTCCCCCGCGCTGAACCTGCCTTTCCGGGACATGAGCGGTCCACCGACTGTCGGCGTGTCCGCGAAACGCAGGAAACCGCATCCCGGAACCTGCCTCTCCGGGACATGGTCACCGTGCTTCGGCGAAGAGCTGGTCGAGCACGTAGCGCGCGAACTCGGCCTGGCCGGGCGGCTTGTTCGCCGGCGCCTCGCACCGCCGGGATCGGCAGGGGCGGGTGCGGCGCCAGCCGCGGCAGCCACGCCTGCTCCTTCTCGACCTGCGGAACGTAGCCCGGCGCGCTGGGAAGGCGGACGCTGAGCTCATCCCCCAGGCGGAACATCCGGTGGTCGTGGCCGCCGTCGTGCACGCGACGCAGCGGCAGCGGCATCCACTCGGGGAACTGCTCGGCGAGCAGGCGCCGCACCAGCTCTTCGTCGATCGCCCGGCCGTCGATGCCGTCCGCTCCCGGGGGCGGTGCGAGTGTCACCGATCCACGGTACCGACGCACCGTCGCCTCTCACGAGGCGAAAGCGGCGGTGGATGCGACCCGCCGCCGTGCAACGCTGGTATCTGAGCCGCACCGCCGCGGCACGGAGGTTGCCATGACACTCGAACAGCTGCTGGACCCGACCGGGATGAGCGACACCGGCGCCGACAGCACCCTCGCCGCCCGCACCGCCAGCCTTCGCGGGCTGACCATCGGACTCCTCGACAACACCAAGCCGAATGCGACGCTGCTGCTCGAGGAGATCGCGGCCGAGCTGCGGCGGGATGCCGGCGCCGGCCAGACGCGCCTGTTCACGAAGGACTACTTCGGCACGCCGGCCGGTCCGGAGCTGATCGACGAGATAGCCGGGTCGTGCGATGTCGTCATCACCGCCGTCGGCGACTGCGGATCGTGCAGCGCCGCCACGGTGGCCGACGGCATCCTGCTGGAAAGAGCCGGCGTTCCCACCGTGAGCATCACCTCCGACACGTTCTTCGCCTCCGGCCGGGCGATGGCTCGCGTGCAGGGCTTCGAGGGCTTCGAGTTCTGCGCGGTGCAGCACCCGATGGCGAGCCTGAGCCGCGACGAGATCCGCGAGCGGGCGCGCGCGGTGATCCCCGATGTGCTGCGCATCCTGGGCGTGGAGACCTGAGGTGAGCACGACCGACGTGTCCGCGGAGCCGACGCCGGCCGTGGATGCCGCGCTGATCCGGGAGGCGATGGAGTACTACGCGGCCCAGGGGTGGACCGACGGGCTCCCGGTCGTCCCGGTCACGGAGTCGTACCTCGCCGCCTTCCTCGCCGCGACCGATCACGCTGAGTCCGACATCCTCTTCACCATCCCGCACCTGAACCGCAGTCTGACGGTCCGGCTCGCGGCGATTAACGCCGCGCTCGCGGGATGCCTGCCGGAGTACATGCCGGTCGTGATCGCCGCGTGGGAGGCGATCGCCGCGGAGCCGCATCCGGCCCGCGGCATCTGGCAGTCCACGACCGGCACCGCGCCGCTGCTGCTGGTGAACGGCCCGATCCGCGACCGGATCGGCCTGAACAGCGCGGGCAACATCTTCGGGTCGGGCTTCCGCGCGAATGCGACGATCGGCCGCGCGATCCGGCTGGGCTGTATCAACGTTTTCGGGCTGCGTCCGCATCAGCTCGACCAGGCGACCCAGGGCACCCCTGCCAAGTACGCCGCGTGCTTCGGCGAGAACGAGGAGCAGAGCCCGTGGCCGTCGTTCGCCGTCGACGCCGGGTTCGACGCATCCGACAGCGTGGTCACCGCGTTCGTCGTGCGCTCGGTGATGCACATCGAGGCGAGGCACACCATGGTGCCCGAGCAGCTGGCGGAGGACTTCGCCGACAGCATCCGGCGCACCGGTGCGCTGATCCACGAGTACACCAGCGCCCTGCTCGTTCTTGCGCCCGAGCACGCGGCGATGTTCGCCGCGTCCGGGTGGGACAAGGAGCGGCTCCGCCAGCACATCTTCGGACGGGCGACCCGGACGCGCGCGGAGCTGGCGGGCGTCGGAAAGGATGCCGTGTCGCACAAGTCGCGGTGGCGTCTGAGCTCCGAGCATCCGGATGCGACCGACGACACCACCGCAGGCTCCGCCACGCCCGACACCGTTCCGGTGCTGAGCAGTCCCACCTCGGTGCAGATCGTGGTGGCCGGCGCTGACAACGCCGGCGTCTCCGCGGTCGTGGAGGTCTTCACGCTGAACCCGCCGCGGCCCTACCCCTTCTCGTCGGTGCGGATCCCCTCGACGGGCTAGGAGACCGTCACCTCGACCTGGTGCCAGCCCGATGCGCCGTTCGGTGCGGGCGGCGCGGTGTCGGCGGTCTGCGTCTCATCGGTGGCGCTGATCGCGCGGCATCGGATGGTGTGGGATCCGGATGCCGCGGCCCACGGCAGCATCCACTGCACCCACGTGTCGTCGCTGATCGCCCGCGCGAGCGTGGCGGGCTGCCAGGCGCCGGCATCCACCTGTACCTCGACGCCGGACACGCCGACGTGCTGCTGCCAGGCCACGCCGGCGATCACCGCGCCTCCGGCGGCGACCGAGGAGCCGCCGCGCGGTACGTCGATGCGCGACTCGAGCTTGACGGGGCCGTGGTCGGACCATCCGCGGGTCGTCCAGTACCCGGTCGCGTCGGCGAAGCGCGTGACCTCGAGGTCGACCACCCATTTCGTCGCCGACACGTAGCCGTAGAGGCCGGGCACGACCATCCGCACCGGGAAGCCGTGCTCGGCCGGCAGCGGCTCACCGTTCATTCCGACCGCGAGGATGGCGTTGCGGTCGTCGGTGAGTGCCTCGAGCGGCGTGGATGCCGTGAACCCGTCGACCGATTTGGACAGCACCATGTCGGCGTCGGCGTGCGGACCGGCCTGCGCGAGCAGTTCGCGGATGGGATACCCGAGCCACACCGCGTTGCCGATCAGGTCGCCACCGACCTCGTTCGACACGCACGTGAGCGTGGTGACGCTCTCCTCGAGGGGAAGCGCGAGCAGCTGGTCCCACGCGAGCGTCACCTCGCGGTCGACGAGCCCGTGGATGCGCAGCTGCCACGACGCCGGGTCGACCTGCGGCACGATCAGCGCGGTGTCGATGCGGTAGAAGTCCGCGTTGGATGTCACGACCGGTGACAGGCCCGGGATGCCGAGCTCGGCATCCGTCGGGACGGTGACCGCCCGGGTCGCCGGTGTCGGCAGCTTGATGGCCTCGCGGGCGGCCGTCACGGCGCGGTATGCGCTGCGGATGACGTTGCCCGCGATGGCGGCGAGGATGCCGCCGGCAGCGGCCGCACCGACCCATCCGAAGAACCGCCGCCGGTCGGGATTGCGTGGCCCCCCGGGTGCACTCTCGGCGTCCCCGGGTGCACTCTCGGCGTCCCCGGGTGCACTCTCGGCGACCCCGGGTGCACTTTCGGCGTCCCCGGGTGCACTCTCGGCGACCCCGGGTGCACTCTCGGGGTCGGGGGGTGCCAGGGGCAGCGGGTGGCTGCCGGCCGGAACGGCGTCGCGGCGCGGCGGGGCAATGACGACGGCGACGAAGGCGAAGCCGAGCAGCCGGATCAGCCCGCGCAGCGCCAGCGCGGCGGCGATCCCCGCCACCGCCGCCGGCACCCACGCCAGCGACGAGGCGTTCGCCCGCGTAACGGCCGCGAGCGCGCCGACACCGCCCAGCGCGAGCGCCATCACGGCGCCCCACGGCGGCCGCCACAGCTGCACGACGCCGGCTGCGGCCGCCACCACGAGGAGCACGATCGCGATGCCGACCAGCAGCGCGAGCTTGTCGTTCGTGCCGAAGAGGCCGATCGCGGTCTCCTTCGCCCACGGCGGTGCGAAGTCGATCAGGGCACCGCCGATCACCGCGAACGGACTCGACGCGGGCGCCACGATTCCGGCCGCCAGCTCGCCGAGTCCGGCGCCGAAGACGACGGCCGCCACCCCCGTCGCCGCGGCGGCCAGAACACGCCCGCGGCTGGTCCCCATCACGGTGCGAGCCTACGTCCGGCGCCTGATTCCGGGCCGGGAATGCGGAAACACTCCGGCAACACGCCCGGGGATAGGCTGTCGCCCATGGGTGACCTGTTCGACGGCTACGGCTCCACCCTCGCGCCGCGCAAGACCGCCGACGGACTCCCCGCATTCGACGAGATGTTCGGCAGTCCCGAGCATCCCGGAGCCCTCGCCGAGTCGAGGGACGCCTATCGCGAGCTGTATCAGGCGCTCGCGCGCATGACGCAGGAAGAGCTGCGCGGGCGCACCGAATCCCTTGCCAGCTCGTACCTCGCGCAGGGCGTGACCTTCGACTTCGCGGGGGAGGAGCGGCCGTTTCCGCTGGACGCCGTCCCCCGGATCATCGACTTCGACGAGTGGTCGCGGGTCGAAAAAGGCGTGAAGCAGCGGGTGCGGGCGCTCGAGGCGTTCCTCGACGACGCGTACGGCCGGCAGAACTGCGTGCGCGACGACGTGATCCCCGCACAGCTGATCGCGTCATCGCAGTACTTCTATCGCCAGGCGTACGGCATCCACGCCGCCAACGGGGTCCGCATCCAGGTGTCGGGAATCGACCTGATCCGCGACGAGCACGGCCGGATGCGCGTGCTCGAAGACAACGTGCGCGTGCCGTCGGGCGTGAGCTACGTCATCTCGAACCGTCGCGTCATGGCCCAGACGCTGCCCGAGCTGTTCGTCTCGATGCAGGTGCGGCCGGTCGGCGACTATCCCAACAAGCTGCTCGCGGCGCTGCGCGCGTCCGCCCCGTCCGGCATCGACGACCCGAACGTCGTCGTGCTGACCCCCGGCGTCTACAACTCCGCGTACTTCGAGCACACCCTGCTGGCGCGGCTGATGGGAGTCGAGCTCGTCGAGGGCCGCGACCTGCTGTGCATCGGCGGCAAGGTGTTCATGCGCACCACCCGCGGACCCAAGCGCGTCGACGTGATCTACCGCCGCGTCGACGACGACTACCTCGATCCGCTGCAGTTCCGCGCCGACTCGATGCTGGGCGCGCCGGGCCTGATGCTGGCCGCGCGACTGGGCAACGTCACGATCGCCAACGCGGTCGGCAACGGGGTCGCCGACGACAAGCTCCTCTACACGTACACGCCCGACCTCATCCGCTACTACCTGTCGGAGGAGCCGCTGCTGCCGATCGTCGACACGTGGCGCCTCGAGGACCGGACAGCTCTCGAGGAGGTGCTCGACCGGCTCGACGAGCTCGTGGTCAAGCCCGTCGACGGCTCGGGCGGCAAGGGCATCGT
>CAXTES010000078.1:0-13135 GCA_964243215.1 uncultured Microbacterium sp.
GACGGTGGCGGGCAGGTTGATGATCACCTTGCGGTCGGGTGTCGGCTCGAAGACGTCGAGCACCTGGTTGCAGATGTCGGCGGCGAACTCGAGCTCGGTGCCGGTGTAGCTCTCGGGCGAGTACTCGTAGTACACCCGGGTCTGCGGGATGCGCTTCTCGAACTCGCGGCACAGCCGCGCGCCGTGCAGCGCGATGTCGATGATGCCCTGCCGGTCGGTGTGGAACACGACATCCCGCTGCAGGATGCTCGTGGAGTTGTACAGGTGGACGATGGCCTGCTTCGCGCCGGCGATCGACTCATAGGTTCGCTCGATGAGGTGGTCGCGCGCCTGGGTCAGCACCTGGATGGTCACGTCATCGGGGATCAGGTCGTCCTCGATGAGCTGGCGCACGAAGTCGAAGTCGGTCTGGCTGGCGCTGGGGAATCCGACCTCGATCTCCTTGTATCCCATGCCCACCAGCAGGTCGAACATGATGCGCTTGCGCTCGGGACTCATCGGATCGATCAGCGCCTGGTTCCCGTCGCGGAGGTCGACCGCGCACCAGCGCGGCGCTTTCGTGATGCGGTTGCCCGGCCAGGTGCGGTCGGGAACGTCGATGCGGAACTGCTCCGCGTACGGCCGGTACTTGTGCAGCGGCATGCCGGACGGCTGCTGGGTGTTGTGCATGGGATCGCGTCTTCCTCGGTGAATGAGCGGGCCGACGACGAGCTCCGCGACGAGGAAGGCCCTAGAACGAGGACTCGTCGCGGCAGCTAAGAAGGAGCCGCCCGAAGCGCATTCGGTCATGCTACCAGGCGGCCGGGCGGGATCGAACGACCATCTAAGGCGTCACCTCTGCCGTGCCCGCCGATGTCCCACCGTCTAGTCGTGGTGGGCCACAGGAGCCGAGATGACGGGCGAAGAAACGGGCGGCATCGTCACCCGCGAACGGTGGGACGCCGGTGTGACCGCCCATGTTGGCGTGCAGTGTCTTCTCCGTCGATCCGAAGGCATCGAACAGGTCGAGCGCCATCTGCCGGTCATTCCCCTCGTCGTCCCATTGCAGGAGAACGTGCAGCGGGATCGTGACCTGGTGCGCCTCCTCCATTGTCGTGCGCGGCACGTAGCTGCCGGCGAAGAGGCCGGCCGCCGTGATGCGCGAATCGATGGCGGCGAGGCGTATGCCGATCGCGATCACGCCGCCGGAGAACCCGACCCGCTCGCCGATCTCGGGAAGGTCGAGGACCTCGTCGAGCGTGGTCTGCCATTCCGGCACAGCCTTGTCGACGAGAGGAACTATCAGCCGGTCGATGAGATCATCCGTGGGGCGTTCGCCAGCTGAGATCGCACGGGTCAGGTCCACCCGAGCCTGCTCCGCTCCTGGCAGCGGGGCCCGGTCGCCCGCCCCGGGCGCCTCGACGCAGACCGCAGCGAACCCTTGCGCGGCAGCGCTGCGCGCCCGTGCTGCCAGCCGGGGATACATCCGTCGCGTCCCGATCCCGCCGGGTTGGCCCATCAGGATGATCGGAACCGGCGCCGACGAGGAAGCGGCTGGTGGGGTCCACAGGATGCCGGAGATGTCACCGAGGGTGAAATCACGCTCGGTGATGCCCCCGTCCAGATTCTTTTCAGACGTGAAGTGCATGGTCGTACCTTTCGGGGAAGCCCCAGCGGCTCAGAACCCGAGACGGCCGAGCTGCTTGGCGTCGCGCTGCCACTCCTTGGCCACCCGCACGTGCAGCGAGAGGAAGACCCGCGTTCCGAGGAGCGGCTGGATGCCGGCGCGTGCTCGCGCTCCGACATCGCGCAGCCGGGAGCCCTTGTGCCCGATGATGATCGCCTTCTGGCTGTCGCGCTCGACCACGATGTTCGCGAACACGTCTGTCAGGTCGGAATCTGCGCGCGGCGCGATCTGATCGATCGTGACGGCGATCGAGTGCGGCAACTCGTCGCGCACACCGTCGAGCGCCGCTTCACGGATGATCTCCGCGACCCGGTCGTCGACGGATTCGTCGGTCACGACCCCCGCCGGGTACAGGGGCGGACCGACCGGCATCAGCGCGAGGAGCTCATCGGTGAGAATGTCGAGCTGATCGCCGGTGACTGCCGACAGCGGGATGACGCCGGCCCAGTCCTCGCGCAGCGCGTCGACCTCGATCAGCCGCTCGGTGATCTCGTCACGGGATGCGGCGTCCGTCTTCGTCACGATCGCGACCTTCGCCGCTCGCGGATGATCGCCGAGCGACTCGGCGATGCGCCGGTCGCCGGGTCCGACCTTCTCGGTCGCCGGGACGCAGAATGCAATGACGTCGACGTCGCCGAGCACCTGCTCGACGAGATCGTTGAGACGCTGGCCCAACAGCGTGCGCGGACGATGGATGCCGGGAGTGTCCACCACGATCAACTGCCCGGCGGGCCGGTTCAGGATGCCGCGGATGGCGCGTCGTGTCGTCTGCGGCTTGTCGCTGGTGATCGCCACCTTCTCGCCCACGAGCGCGTTCATCAGCGTCGACTTGCCGACGTTGGGCCGCCCGACGAACGTGACGAAACCGCACCGGAGCGGTGCGGGCTCGGACTCCGGGTCAGCCACGCTTGCGCCCGCTCTTGCCGGTCTCGGCGCCGGCGACGATCGGGATTGCGCCGGTGCGCGCCCGCTCCGCGAACGCCGCCTCAGCCGCCTCAAGTTCATCCGAACGCTCCACGAACACCGTCGCGATGCCGCGGCCGCGACCCCGGGACGCCCCGCCGGTCATCACCAGGCCGCCGTACATCGCCGTGACGCCCGGCTGCGGCACCTGTCCGAGCGCCTTGCCGAGCAGTCCACCGATCGAATCGACGTCTTCGTCCTCGAGTTCGATGCCGAACAGCTCGCCGACCTCCTCGACTGACAGCCGGGCGCTCACCCGGTAGCGCCCGGGCTCGAGCTCCACCACCTCGCTGGAGCGCGGGTCGTACTCGTCCGCGATGTCGCCGACGAGCTCCTCGATGAGGTCCTCCAGCGTCACCAGCCCCGCGATCCCGCCGTACTCGTCGACCACGATGCACACGTGCACCGCGTCGCGCTTCATCTGCTGCAGCAGGGTCTCGGCCTTCATCGACTCGGGCACGTACACCGCCGGCCGCGCGATGCGGCTGACCGGCGCATCCCGCCAGCCGGTCTCGTCGCGGAACGCGAACTGCACGAGGTCCTTGAGGTACAGCACCCCGGTCACGTCGTCCGCGTCGTCGTCATCGACGATCGGGATGCGGGAGTGCCCGCGGTCCAGGAACAGCGCCATCGCCGCCCGCGTCAAGGTGGAGGCATCCAGCGTCACCATGTCGGTGCGCGGAACCATGACCGCGCGCACGAACCGGTCGGTGAAGTCGAACACGGAGTGGATGAGCTCGCGGTCGTCTTCTTCGATGAGATCCTGCGACGCTGCCTCGTCGACCATGCTCAGCAGCTGCTCCTCGGATTCGAACGAGCTGCCGCGACCCGCGCCGGGCGTCACCCGGTTGCCGAGGGCGACGAGACCGTGGGCGAGTGGACCGAGGATCAGGCGCACCCCCCGCACGATCGGCGCGGTCGCCTGCAGCAAACCCTTCGAGTGCCGCCGGCCCACCGAGCGCGGGCTCGCTCCGACCAGCACGAACGAGATGCCGGTCATCAGCACCGCGGCAGCGAGCATCGCCCACCAGATGTTGTCGAAGATCAGGGTGAACGCGACCGTCACGAGCACCGCGGCCGCCGTCTCGGCCAGCACCCGGATGAACACGACCGCGTTCTCGTGCGTCTCCGGATCGGCGGCGATTTTGCGCAGGGCGCGCGCGTTGCGGCCCATCGCGTTCTCGAGGTCCGCGCGGGACGTCACCGACAGCGCGGCGTCGATCGCGACCATGAGGCCGCCGAAACCGACGAGCAGGACGGCGGCGACAAGCAGCAGGACGGCGGTCATGTGCGGGGGCGGCGCCGCTCGGCGACGCTGAAACCGAGGATCAGGTCGCTCTGCAGGCCGAACATCTCCTTCTCGTCCTCGGGCTCGGCGTGGTCGAATCCGAGCAGGTGAAGAAGTCCGTGGGTCACGAGCATGACCATCTCGTCCATCGCGGAGTGTCGCGCCGCGAGCGCCTGCGTCTCGGCGACCTGCGGACACACCACGATGTCGCCGAGGAGGCCGGCCGGGGTCGGCATGTCCTCGGTCCCGGGCCGCAGCTCGTCCATCGGGAAGCTCAGCACATCCGTCGGGCCGGGCTCGTCCATCCACTGCACGTGCAGTGCCTCCATGGCGCCTTCGTCGATCATGAGGATCGCGACATCCGCGTCGGAACTGACGTGCAGCTCGGCGAGGTTGTACTCCATGAGCCGCAGCAGCACTGTCTCATCGACGGTGACGCCGGACTCGTTGGTGATCTCGATGGTCACGACGACCGGCCTCGCTTGGGCTGATGATCGCGGGGTCCCTGCGGGCGCACAGCCGCCCGGCGTTCGGCACGGTTGGCGAATTCGGATGCCTCGTCCCGCTCGCGCCGCGACGCGAGGCGGCGCTCGTCGTACTCGGTGTAGGCGTCGACGATCCGTCCCACGAGGGTGTGACGCACCACATCGTCGCTGGTCAGGTAGGAGAAGTGGATGTCGTCGATCCCGCCCAGCACCCGCGTGACGAGCCGCAGCCCCGAAGCGCCCTGCGGCAGGTCGATCTGCGTGATGTCGCCGGTGACCACCATTTGCGTGCCGAAGCCGAGCCGGGTCAGGAACATCTTCATCTGCTCGGGCGTGGTGTTCTGCGCCTCGTCGAGCACGACGAACGAGTCGCTGAGCGTGCGGCCACGCATATACGCCAGCGGTGCGACCTCGATCGTCCCGGATGCCATGAGCTTAGGCACCACCTCGGGGTCCATCATCTCGTTCAGCGCGTCGTACAGCGGCCGCAGGTACGGGTCGATCTTGTCGTTGAGCGTTCCGGGCAGGAATCCCAGCCGTTCCCCCGCCTCGACGGCAGGGCGCGTCAGGATGATGCGGCTGACCTCCTTGCGCTGCAGCGCCTGCACCGCCTTGGCCATCGCGAGGTACGTCTTGCCGGTGCCGGCGGGCCCGATGCCGAACACGATCGTGTTCTGCTCGATCGCATCCACGTACGCCTTCTGCCCGAGGGTCTTCGGGCGGATCACACGTCCGCGCGAGGACAGGATCGCCTCGCCGAGCACCTCGGACGGCCGCGGGCCGCCCTCGCTGCGCAGGATGCGATTGCTGGATGCCACGTCCACCGGCGCGATCTGGTGGCCGGCGCGCGTCATCTCGAGCAGCTCATCGACCAGCCGCCGAGCGGCGGCGACGGCGGGCGCGTCTCCGGTCAGGGTGATCTCGTTGCCGCGCACGTGGACGTCGACGCCGGGATGCTCGCGCTCGACGACGCGCAGCAGCCGGTCCTGCGGCCCGAGCAGCTGCACCATCGCGATTCCATCGGCGTAGATGCGCTCGACCGTGGGGTTCGCATCACCGGCGGGGGCGCCGTCAGCCACCGAGGTTCGCCTCATCGAGGTCGCCGGCGAGCACATGGGCGTGCACGTGGAACACGCTCTGCCCGGCGTTCGGGCCGGTGTTGAACACGAGCCGGAAATCACCGTCCGCGTTCTCAGCGGCCAGTGTGTTGGCCAGGCCCACGAGCTCGCAGAGCAGGTCGGGGTCGCCGGCGGCGAGCTCCACCACGTTGCGGTACTCCTCGCTCTTCGGAATCACCAGGAAGTGGACCGGTGCTTTGGGCGCGATGTCGCGGATCGCGAACGCATTCTCGGTCTCTGCGACGATCTCCGACGGGATCTCGCCTCGCAGGATCCGCGTGAAGATCGACGGCTCGGCCATCCCCCGAGTCTACCGAGAGCGCTCACCAGCGGCCGAGCGCGAGGCTGGCAACGGCAATCGCGGCCGGGCCCGCCGTGGACGTGCGCAGCACCGCGTCGCCGAGCACGGCACGTACCGCGCCCGCCGCCTCGAAGACGGCGAACTCCTCGGGGGCGATGCCGCCCTCGGGTCCGACCACCAGCACGACGTCGCCGGCGCCCGGCGCCACGGCATCCGCGAGGCGCAACGTCGCGGCGGGGTCGAGGACGACGACGGTGGATGCCGCGGCTCGATGCGCGACCGACGGCGTGTTCTCGAGCGGTGCGACCGGCGGAATCCACGCTCGCTGCGCCTGTTTCGCCGCCTCCCGCACGATCCCCGCCCACCGCTCGCGGCCCTTCGTCGCCTTCGCGGCATCCCAGCGCGACACGCTGCGCGACGCCTGCCAGGGCACGATCTCGTCGACACCCAACTCGGTGGCCGCCTGGATCGCGAGCTCGTCGCGGTCGCCCTTGGCCAGCGCCTGCACGAGCACGATCCGCGGGGAGGCGGCGGGGATGTCGCGACGGCTCGTGACCTGCACCACGACCGCGTCCGGCGCGACGCTCGTGCAGCGTCCGGTCCACCAGGTGCCCCGGCCGTCGCCGACGGTCACCTCCTCGCCGACCCGCACCCGGCGCACCGTTGCGGCGTGATGGGCCTCCGGCCCGGTCAATAGCAGCTCGTTGCCGGCAGCCGACGCCGCGGGCTCGTCGAGCAGGAAGTGCAGCGGCATCCGGATCAGCCGGTGCGGAAGCGGTCGCGCAGCTTCGCGAACAAGCCGGGGTGGAACTCGGCCAGGTGCGGCGCGGGCGCCTTGGTCTTCTTGGCGAACTCCTCGATGAGCGCACGCTCCCTCGTGTCGAGCCGCGTCGGGGTGACCACCTGGACGCCGACGCGCAGGTCGCCTCGCTGCGAGCCGCGCAGCGGTGTGATGCCGCGTCCCTTGATGGTCAGCACATCGCCGGCCTGCACTCCGGGTCGCACCTCGAGGTCGACGGCGCCGTCGAGCGCTTGGATCGTGGTGGTCGTCCCGAGGATCGCGTCGGGCATCGACACCTCGAGGGTCGCCAGCAGGTCGTCGCCGTCGCGGCTGAACACCTCGTGGTTGGCCACCGACACCTCGATGTACAGGTCGCCGTTCGGCCCGCCCGCCGGTCCTACCTCACCCGACCCGGGCAGCTGGAGCCGCAGCCCCGTCTCGACGCCGGCGGGGATGTCGACCGAGACGGTGCGACGCGCGCGCACGCGGCCCTGTCCCTGGCACGTCGCGCAGGCGTACGGGATCGTCGTGCCGTAGCCCTGGCACACCGCGCAGGGCTGGTTCGTCACGACGTTCCCCAGCAGGCTGCGTACGGTGCGCTGGACGTATCCGGCGCCGTGGCAGATGTCGCATGTCACCGGCGACGTGCCCGGCTGACAGCACGAGCCGTGACACGTCTCGCACAGCACGGCGGTGTCGACGTCGATGTCGCGATGCGCGCCGAACACGACGTCGCCGAGCTCGAGGTTCACGCGCACCAGCGCGTCCTGGCCCCGCTCGCGGCGCGACCGCGGCCGATTGGTGCGCCCTCCCCCGGCCGCACCGAAGAACGTCTCGAAGATGTCGCCGAAGCCACCGAACCCGCCGCCGGCAGCCGATGCGAACGGCGAGTCGCCACCGCCCAGGTCGTATCGGCGGCGCTGCTCGGGATCGCTGAGCACGTCGTAGGCGTGGGTGACGAGCTTGAATCGCTCCGAGGCATCCTCACCCGGGTTGACGTCCGGATGCAGCTCGCGCGCCAGTCGGCGGTACGCCTTCTTGATCTCCTCGGTGGTCGCTTCGCGCGTCACGCCGAGGACGTCATAGTGGTCAGCCACGAATCGCCTTCCTGCCCGCGGATCGCGCGGGAATCGTCAAAGCCGTCATCGGGCGGTGTCGTCGTCCTCGAGCAGCCGGCTGAGATAGTGTGCGACGGCGCGGACCGCCGCGAGGTTCGTGGGATAGTCCATCCGGGTCGGACCCAGCACGCCGACTCTGGCCCGCGATCCGGTCGGGTCGTACTCGCTGACCAGGACGGATGCCTCGGACAGTCCGAACGACTCGTTCTCGCGGCCGATGCTCGCCGCGAGGCCCTGCTCGTCGGCGACCATCTCGGTCATCAGCCGCAGCAGGGTCACCTGCTCTTCGATCACCTCGAGCAGCGGGTAGATGCTGCCGCGGAAATCCGCTTCGCTGCGCGCCAGATTCGCGGTGCCCGCCATGACGAGGCGGTCCTGGCGGAACTCGTCGAGCTCTTCGGCCACGACGTGCAGGATCGGCCGGGCGGCGGCATCCAGACGCGTGCCGGCGGACTCCGCCGACAGTTCGTCGCTGATCCGCGCTACGCCGTCGCGGACGCTGCGGCCCGCGACGAGCACCGAGATGCGGGCGCGCAGCTGGGCGACAGCCGTCTGGTCCACCTCTTCGCGCACCATCGCGATGCGCTGCGAAACGCGGCCGGTGTCGGTGACGAGGATGACGAGGATCCGGCCGCCGCCGAGGGCGACGAGTTCGACGTGGGAGACCTGCGCGCGGGCGAACGACGGGTACTGGACGATCGCGACCTGACCGGTCAGCTGCGTCAGGGCGCGGACGGTGCGCGACAGCAGGTCGTCCAGGTCGCCGGGGCCCCCCAGGAAGGACGCGATCGCCGCGCGCTGAGCCGCGCTGAGCGGACGCAGCTGAGCGAGATGGTCGACGAAGACTCGATACCCCTTGTCGGTGGGGATCCGGCCCGACGACGTGTGGGGCGCAGCGATCAGCTCTTCGTCTTCGAGCAGCGCCATGTCGTTGCGAATGGTCGCCGCCGACACCCCGAAGGCGTGACGCTCGACGATCGTCTTGCTGCCGACCGGCTCACGGGTCTCGACGAAGTCCTGCACGATCGCCCGGAGGACCTGCAGTCCGCGTTCGCTGACCACGTCGCCTCCTTCTGCTGGCACTCGACTGGCCGGAGTGCCAATTCTACCCTCGGACGGGCTCCGGAGAGCCACACCTACTCGGTCAGCGAACGCGCGACGGTGTCGGCGAGCAGCCGTCCCCGCCGGGTCAGCACGACGCGTCCGCGGAACGCCGCGGCCGGGTCGATCAGCTCGTCGGCGAGCAGGGATGCGACGGCGTGGCGCCGCGATGACGGGATCGCCTGCACCGCGAGGCCCTCGCGGATCCGTGACCGAAGCAGCACCGTCTCGAGGGTTCTAGACCTGTCATCCGGTCGCTCCCGCGCCGCGGCAGGCGACACGCCGGCGCCCATCCGATCGGCGTACGCGGCGGGATGCCGCACATTCCACCACCGCAGCCCCGCGATATGGCTGTGGGCGCCGGGACCGAAGCCCCACCAGTCCTGCCCGCGCCAATACCCCAGGTTGTGGCGCGATCGATGTCGATCCGACCTCGCCCAGTTGGAGACCTCGTACCACGCGTAGCCGGCGGCCGCGAGCATGTCGTCGGCGATTTCGTACATGTCGGCCTGCAGGTCGTCGTCCGGCGCCGGCACCTCGCCGCGGCGGATCTGCCGGTGAAGCTTCGTCCCCTCCTCGACGATGAGCGCGTACGCCGAGACGTGGTCGGGCTCCAGCGCGAGTGCGGCGTCGACCGAGGTCCGCCAGTCGTCGAGCGACTCCCCCGGCGCGCCGTAGATCAGATCGATGCTGACGTCCAGTCCGGCCGCGCGTGCCGCGGCGACCGCGACACCGACGTTGTCGGGCGTATGCGTGCGGTCGAGCGTCGCGAGCACATGCGGGACGACGGACTGCATGCCGACCGACATCCGGGTCACTCCTGATGCCGCGAGCCGGGCAGCCGTGGCATCCGTTACCGTGTCGGGGTTCGCCTCGACGGTGACCTCGGCGCCGTCGGCGAGCCCGAACGCGTCCCGGACGCCGTCGAGCATCCGGGCCAGGTCGCCCGGCGGCAGCAGCGTCGGGGTGCCGCCGCCGAAGAACACCGTGGCTGCGGGCCGCAGCGCTCCGGCGTCGGCGAGGACGCCGCGCGCCAGCCGCACCTCGCCGATCAGCGTCTCGGCGTACGCGTCCTGCCGGGCGCCGCGCAGCTGATCGGCGGTGTACGTGTTGAAATCGCAGTACCCGCAGCGCACACGGCAGAACGGCACGTGCACGTAGACGCCGAAGTCGCGCCTCGGATCGACCGGCAGGTCGACCGGAAGCGCGCCGTCAGGCGGAGCGGGATCGCCGAGCGGAAGCGCGGCGCCCATCAGGCCGGGGTGGTGTACAGCGGGGAGATCGCCCGCAGGTAACGCTGGAACAGCTCGCGGCGCCGACGCCTTGTCAGTGGGGGCAGCAGCTTGTACAGGAACGCGACGGGCGCGTCGAATGCCCGCACCGTGAACCAAACCTCGTCGTTGTCGTACCAGTCGACCAGGAACGACTCCTCGCCGCTGACCACGGAGTCGCCTACCGTGCCGAGAGCGAACCCGACACGGCGCGGTTCTTCGATCGCGAAGATCACGCGCAGTTCCGCATCCGCCTTCATCCCGCCGGCCCGCCCGTGCACACGGATCGTCGTACCGGCGCCGACGAACGGGGTGCCGTCCGAGTCGAAACGCTGATCGGCTTCGAGCCGGGTCGGAGCCACCGGGTGGCCCTCCGAGTCGAAGCTCACGCCGGTGTACATCGGGCCGGATGCCGGACGCACATCGCTGACGGTCAGCCCGCCGTCGCGCAGCGCCCGCCAGGACAGCAGCGCCTCGCCGGCGTTGTGGAATCGGGCCTCACCGCTGCCGAGTCGCCACGACTGCTCGGCCGGGATACTGCGCTCCGGCGGGAAGTGCATGAGGTCGGCGGCCTGGGTCGCACCGACCGCGGCGTAGTCGACCGTCTCGTCCCGGAAGGTCCCACGCCGCATGGTTCCACACTAGCGACGCCGACCTGGGAAGACCGTGGCGAAGGGACCCCCTGAGGCGCCGGTCGGCGCCGTCGAAACCGGGCCTGCTGGCGATGCCATGTCCCAGGGATGCAGGTTCTGGCGGTGTGTTTGGTGCTTTTCTGGGACACGGGCTGGGCTAGATTGCTGGGCAGGCGATGTCCCAGGGGCGCAGGTTCCGGTGGCGCGTTCCCTGCTCTTGTGGGACACGGCTGGCCTGCTGGCGATGCCATGTCCCAGGGATGCAGGTTCTGGCGGTGTGTTTGCTGCTTTTCTGGGACATGCCTGGCCTGCTGGCGTTGTCATGTCTCAGGGATGCAGGTTCTGGCGGTGTGTTTGCTGCTTTTCTGGGACATGCCTGGCCCGCTGGCGTTGTCATGTCCCAGGGGTGCAGGTTCGGGCGGCGTGTTTCCTGCTTCTGTGGGACACGCGCACCGGGCATGGCTGCCGGCTACCGCTTGTCCTTGCCCTCCACGTCGCCGGAGAGTGCTGCGATGAACGCCTCCTGCGGAACCTCGACGCGGCCGACCATCTTCATGCGCTTCTTGCCCTCCTTCTGCTTCTCCAGGAGCTTGCGCTTGCGGGTGATGTCGCCGCCGTAGCACTTGGCCAGCACGTCCTTGCGCATCGCGCGGATCGACTCCCGGGCGATGATCCGCGCGCCGATCGCCGCCTGGATGGGCACCTCGAACTGCTGGCGCGGGATGAGCTTGCGCAGCCGCTCGGTCATCATCGTCCCGTACGAGTACGCCTTGTCGCGGTGCACGATCGAGCTGAAGGCATCCACCTTCTCGCCCTGCAGCAAAATGTCGACCTTCACCAGGTCGGCCTCCTGCTGGCCGCTCGGCTCATAGTCCAGGCTCGCGTACCCCTGCGTCCGGGACTTCAGCTGATCGAAGAAGTCGAACACGATCTCACCGAGCGGCATGGTGTAGCGCAGCTCGACCCGCTCGGCGCTGAAGTACTCCATCCCCAGCAGTGCGCCGCGTCGGGCCTGGCACAGCTCCATGACCGTGCCGACGTAGTCCTTCGGGGTCAGGATGGCGGCCTTGACCATCGGCTCGGTCACCGTCGCGCCTTTGCCGTCGGGGTACTCGCTCGGGTTCGTCACGATCACGTGCGTGCCCGCATCCGTCGTCACCTCGTAGATCACGCTCGGCGCCGTCGTGATCAGGTCGAGGTCGAACTCGCGAGCGAGGCGCTCGGTGATGATCTCCAGGTGCAGCAGGCCGAGGAACCCGCACCGGAATCCGAAGCCGAGCGCGACCGACGTCTCGGGTTCGTACTGCAGGGCCGCATCGGAGAGCTTGAGCTTGTCCAGCGCGTCGCGCAGGTCGGGGTAGTCGCTGCCGTCGATGGGGTAGATGCCGGAGAAGACCATCGGCTTGGGGTCGGTGTAGCCGGCTAGAGCCGTCGAGGCAGGATGCCGCGCATTCGTGACGGTGTCGCCGACCTTCGACTGGCGCACGTCCTTGACGCCGGTGATGAGGTAGCCCACCTCGCCGACGCCGAGACCACGGGTCGGGGTCGGCTCGGGGTTCGAGACGCCGATCTCGAGCAGCTCGTGCGTGGCGCGCGTGGACATCATCTGAATTCGCTCGCGCGGGGTGAGCGCCCCGTCGACCATGCGCACGTAGGTGACGACCCCGCGGTAGGAGTCGTAGACCGAGTCGAAGATCATCGCTCGCGCCGGCGCGGTGGCGTCGCCGGTCGGCGGCGGGATGTCGCGCACGATGCGATCCAGCAGCTCCTCGACGCCCTGACCGGTCTTGCCCGACACGCGCATCACATCGTCGGGGTCGCCGCCGATGAGACTCGCGAGCTCGAGCGCGAACTTGTCGGGGTCGGCGGCGGGCAGGTCGATCTTGTTCAGGACCGGGATGATGTGCAGGTCGTTGTCCAGCGCGAGGTAGAGGTTCGCGAGCGTCTGCGCCTCGATCCCCTGCGCCGCGTCCACCAGCAGGATCGCCCCCTCGCACGCCGCGAGTGATCGCGACACCTCGTAGGTGAAGTCGACGTGACCGGGCGTGTCGATCATGTTCAGGGCGTAGGTGCCGCCGGTGTCGGCCCACGGCATCCGCACCGCCTGGCTCTTGATGGTGATGCCGCGCTCGCGCTCGATGTCCATCCGGTCGAGGTACTGGGCGCGCATGTCGCGGTCGGACACGACCCCGGTGATCTGCAGCATCCGGTCGGCCAGCGTGGATTTGCCGTGATCGATGTGCGCGATGATGCAGAAGTTGCGGATCAGCTCGGGCGGGGTCGCACTCGGCTCGAGGGGCTTCTGGGCGCGCGGGGACATGTCCGGTCGATTCTACGGTTCGGGATGCCGTCGCTCCGCCGAGAGTGCACGCCGGGTCGCCGAGAGTGCACGCCGGGTCGCCGAGAGTGCA
>CAXTES010000079.1:0-12939 GCA_964243215.1 uncultured Microbacterium sp.
GGCGAGCACGATGCGGCGAGCGGATGCCGCGGCCTCGGCCGGCAGGTCCGCCGCCGCCTCGGCGAGGTAGCGGCACGCGATGCCGGCGAACAGCCCGCCGTCGCCGCCGCCCGACCCCGGCAGCACGCCGTCGGGCGCGACCCACCGCTCGATCGCCGCCACCAGCGCGACCGCGCGATCGATCGAGCCGGTCGAGATGTCCGCGCCCAGGGCGACGCCCTGGCAGTAGGTGTACAGCGCGGTCACCGTCGCCTGGTTCGCGCCGTCGACCTCGACGCCGTCGAACACCAGACCGGTGACGGGGTCGGCGAGGTGCGCGTGCATCCAGTCGGCGAGGCGGGCCGCGGCATCCGTCCGCCCGGTGCGAGCCAGCAGGATCGCCGCCGGACCGTTCGCGGGTGCGTTGAACAGCCGGCTGCCCACGCGCCAGGGGATCGCCCCGACCGACGGGTCGATGGCTCCCGCCAGGTCGGCGGCGATGCGCTCGGCGACCCGGTGTCGGCCCACGAGCTCGCCGCCGCGCTCGAACGCGAGACCGAGCCACGCCAGGTCGTCCCAGAACGGCCTCGACCACCCGCCGTTGCGCAGCCGGATGCCTCGCGCGAACACCCGCGGCCGGCGCAGGCGGCCGGGGGTGGGCCGGTGCCGGGCGGCATCCACCGCGGCGTCCACGAGGTGCGCGCTCCACCAGTAGTGCCACCCCGGCCGTGCGTCGGACCGGCTCGACCGCGGGAGCGGGGGCCAGGCCGAGCGCCCCCATGCCAGTCCGGGCATCCGTCGCACGAAACGGTCGATGACCGCGTACTCGGCCTGCGTCGCGCGCCCCTGCCACTCGGTTCGATCGGTCACAGCACGCATGGTCCCACATCGACGGGTTTCACCGGTGTTCGCGCCCAGCGGATCGTGCCCCGGGCTCGGTCGCCGTCGGGCACGA
This sequence comes from uncultured Microbacterium sp., assembly GCA_964243215.1. Lineage (GTDB taxonomy): Bacteria > Actinomycetota > Actinomycetes > Actinomycetales > Microbacteriaceae > Microbacterium. The sequence goes on from CAXTES010000079.1 coordinate 935, forward strand.
TGGTGCCATGGGAGCCACCTCCGAGAAGATCTCGCCCACCCTGACCGACGAGCAGTGGGACCGGATGCGGCGGTACGGGACGACGCAGCCGACCCGCGTCGGCGATGTGCTGTTCGCTGCCGGAGACCGCTGGTACGACCTCATCCTCGTCGAGCGCGGCGAGGTGGACGTGGTGCGCGAGGCGCTGTCGTGGTCGCCCGAGACGGTGATCGCCGCGCTCGGTCCTCGATCGTTCGTCGGCGAGCTCGGCCTGCTCAACGGCCAGAGCGCGTTCCTGACCGCCCGTGTCTCGGCGGCCGGAGAGGTGCTCCGCGTACCGCACGAGGCGCTGCGCCAGCTCATGAACGAGGACGAGGAGCTGTGCGACCTGATGCTGCGCACCCTCTGGATCCGCCGTGAGGAGCTGCGCAACGGTCCCGCCGCGTGGACGCTCAAACTGATCGGCTCGTCCCGTTCGCGAGAGGCGGCGACGCTGCAGCGATACGCCGAGCGGCTCGGACTCGTGCACACCTGGGTGGATGTCGACGAGCAGCAGCCCTCGCTCAGCCAGGGGCTCGCGTCGCACGGGCTCACCCTCGACGACCTGCCGGTGGCCGTCGTGCAGGGCGAATACCTGCCGCACGCCACGCCGGGCGCGCTGGCTGAGCTCCTCGGACTCGCCTACGCCGCCGACGACGACTCGCTCGTGGATCTCGCCGTCGTCGGGGCGGGTCCGGCCGGGCTCGCCGCCGCGATCTACGGCGCCTCGGAGGGGCTTCGGACCGTGCTGCTGGACTCGGTCGCTCCGGGCGGCCAATCGGCCGCGACCTCGCGGATCGAGAACTACCTCGGCTTCCCGTTCGGTGTCTCCGGCTCGGATCTGACGTCCCAGGCGTCCCTGCAGGCGCTCAAGTTCGGCGTTCGTATGATCGCGCCGTGCGAGGCGATCAGCCTGGAGACCGCTCCCGACGGCCTGCGCCTCACCCTCAGCGACGGGCCGGTCGTCCACGCCCGCGCGGTGATCGTCACCACGGGCGTCGCCTATCGCTCGCTCGGGCTGCACCGCTGGCGCGACTTCGAGGGCGCCGGCATCCACTACGCGGCGTCGGCGCTCGAGCTGCGTCGCGCCGGCGGGGGTGACGCCGTGGTCGTGGGCGGTGCCAACTCGGCCGGGCAGGCCGCGCTGGCGTTGGCGGCCAGTGGATGCAGCGTGCGCCTCGTGGTTCGGTCGGCCGACCTCGGCGCCCGCATGTCGAGCTACCTCGTCGACCGCATCGAGGAGGACCCGCGCATCGTCGTGCACACCGGAACCGAGGTCGTCGCCCTGCACGGCGGCGACCAGCTCGAGCAGGTGACCCTGCGGGCCGTGGCGGACGAGACCGTGGCGTGCCGGGCGCTGTTCTGCTTCATCGGCGCCGAGCCCGCCACAGACTGGCTCACCGGTATCGAGCGCGACGAGCACGGTTTCGTCCGCACCGGCGCCGACGTCATCGACCTCGGCGACGCGTGGCGCGACGCGGAGCGGATGCCGTTGCCCTTCGAGACATCCGTGCCCGGCGTCTTCGCCGCGGGCGACGTGCGCCGCGGGTCCATGAAGCGCGTCGCGGCGGCGGTGGGCGAGGGGTCCAGCGCGGTGGCGAGCGTGCATCGCGCGCTCGCCGCGACGGAGGTGTTCGCATGACGGAGGTGTTCGCATGACGGGGGTGTCCGGGTGACCGCGGATGACCTGGTGACGGGGGTGTCCGGGTGACGGCGGCCCCGCCGCCGCCGTCGGGCACCGGCTGCGTCGAGTGCCTCGAGCTCGGCGGGTGGTGGTTCCACCTGCGCCGCTGCGTCGAATGCGGCCACATCGGATGCTGCGACACGTCGCCCGCGCAGCATGCCACCGCGCATTGGCACGGGACGAGGCATCCGGTCATGGCATCCTTCGAACCCGACGAGGACTGGTTCTGGGACTACCGCCGCAACGAGATCGTGCGGGCCGTTCCGGTGAGCCCGCCCCTCTCGCGGCCTCTCGACCAGCCCTGCCCCGGCCCGGCCGGCCGCGTACCGGCGGACTGGGAGTCGCAACTGCACTAGCCCGCCGGCCCTACCGTGCTCCGGCCCGTGTTTTTCCGCGGCGCTGCGAATGCGTCACATTTGTGCGAGCGCGCCAGTTTTCTGCGACTGCCACACAGATTCGTACGGGCGGAAGCAGGGAAGTGTGGCAGGTCCCGAGCCGCGGTCCCGCGGCTAGCGGCCGGGCGCGTTCAGACGGGACGGAAGACCGGCGCCGGTCAGGATGTCGTACAGCTGACGGGGCCGCTCGAGGGCGGGCGTGCGCCAGCGGGAGAACGCCCGAACCGCGCGGCGCAACTCGTCCTCGCGATCCTTCTCCTCGATCAGGGCCTGGTGCGGGGTGCGGCTGCGCAGCAGCGTCGGATCGGTGTACTTCCCGATGCCGTCGAACTCGCCGGCATGCGCGTGATCGGGGAACCAGAAATCGGTGTATACGGTCCGCCCACTCGGAAGATCGAAGCGGTGTTGCAGCTCGGGCTCCGGGAAGCCGAGGTGCGCGATGAGGACGCGGCTCTGCGATTCGCGGACGCTGTCCGCCCCCGGCCTCGCGAACTCGGCGACCCGACCGACCCGGAGCGATCCCCGACCGGGGTACGACGCGGCGGCGGCGAGCAGGTGATCGCGCGCCGCCAGAGCCCCGCCGGCCCGCCTGGCCCACAGCAATTGATCGGCGGCGATGACGCCCGAGACGAACGCGCTTCCGGCTGCCAGGTCCACCACGGTCTGTACTGGCGACGTGATCAGGTGGCGCCCCCACGCCACCACCTCGACGCGAGCCAGCTGCCGGGTGTGCCGGCGGATCAGTCCGGTCGAGCGTCCACCGGTGGCGGGAGCGACGCTGATGTCGACCCGGTCCGGCCAGTCGCCGAGTTGATCCAGACCCCACAGCGCCGCTGCGGCCTGATGGGAGAACACGGTGCCCGGCTCAACACGGGATGCCGCTTCCCACACGCGTTGTGCGTGGCGTTGCATCGGATTCAACGCCTGCCAATCGTCCGCGGCGGCGAAAACGCCGGGCGCGACTCGCACCGTTGCTCCGCTCGCGATGCGGCGGTGCAGCTTCCTCTCGTTCACGGCATCTTCGCCGTTCTCGCGACGACGGAAGATCGTTCCGAGGGGAGGAGCATCGAGCCACAGCATCCACTCATCGTGTCGACCCACCGGCGCCGACCGCGCGCCTGGACTGCCAGGTGTGGACAACTGCCACCGTGCTCCGGCCTGTGGAGAACGGCGCGGCATCGTTACCGCCACAGTTTCCTGCGCCTGCGCCACATATTCGTAGGGGCAGAAGCAGGAAAGTGTCGCAGTGGCGCACATGTGGCGCATTCGCGAGCCGCCGGGAGCGAAGCGCGGCACCGACCCCGGCACCGACAGACCCGCCCCGGATGCCGTCGCCACCGCCCCCTCGCGCGCCGCGGCCTCCCGTAAACTGGCATCCACGATGGACGACCCGCCCAGTTGCAGACGATCGCCCCACGACCCGCCCTCCCGACGCGGAGGTGATGCGTGATGGACTACGTCATGCTGGGCGTGGGGCTCCTGCTCATCTTCGGCACCGGACTGTTCGTCGCGAGCGAGTTCGCACTGGTCAACCTCGACCGCGCCGACCTCGAGGCGCGCCAGACCCGCGGCGAGACGCGGCTGTCGATGACGATCTCGGCGCTGAAGATCACCTCGACGCATCTGTCCAGCGCGCAGCTGGGCATCACGTTGACCACTTTGTTGACCGGCTACACGATGGAGCCGGCGATCTCGAACCTGCTGCGTCCGGTGTTCACGGTGTGGGGGATGCCGGATGCGGTGCTGCGCCCGCTCGCCGCGGTCATCGGGGTCGCAGTGGCCACAGTGCTGTCGATGATCTTGGGCGAGCTGGTGCCGAAGAACTTCGCCTTGGCGGTGCCGGTGGCCACCGCCAAGCTCGTGATTCCGCTGCAGACCGCCTTCACCACCGTGTTCCGTCCGGCCGTCGCGTTGCTGAACGGCTCCGCGAACGGCGTGCTGCGGGCGATGGGCTTCGAGCCGAAGGAGGAGCTGTCGGGTGCGCGCACCGCCGACGAGCTGTCGAGCCTGGTGCGCCGGTCGGCGAGTGCCGGAGTGCTCGAAGAAGACACCGCGTCGCTGCTGAACCGCAGCCTGACCTTCGCTCGGCTGACCGCGGCCGACGTGATGACTCCGCGGCCGAGCGTGCACGCGCTCGCCGCCGGTGACCCCGCGGACGAGGTCGTGCAGCTGGCGCGCCGAACCGGTCACAGTCGCTTCCCGGTCTACGACGACTCGATGGACGACATCGTCGGAATCGTTCACCTCAAAGCCGCCGTCAGCGTGCCCCGCGACAGGAGAGCGGATGTCCCGGCCGCGGCCCTGGCGACCGAACCGCTGCGCGTACCCGAGGCCGTGCACCTGGACGCTCTGGTGTCCGAACTGCGCGCCCGGGGGTATCAGATGGCGATCGTCGTCGACGAGTACGGCGGCACGGCCGGGGTCGTCACCCTGGAGGACCTCGTCGAGGAGATCGTCGGCGAGGTGCTCGACGAACACGATCGGCGCCGGGCGGGCATCGTGCGCGACGGCGGGTCGCTGACCTTCCCCGGCGACTTGCGGCCCGACGAGCTTCGCGACCGCACCGGCGTGCGGGTGCCCGAGGGCGACGTGTACGACACCGTGGGCGGCTACCTGATGAGCGTGCTCGAGCGGATCCCCGCCGCCGGTGACGAGGTCCGGATCGACGAGGGCACCCTCGCTGTGCAGCGCATGGATGGCCGGCGCGTCGACCGTGTGCGATTCACGCCGCAGCACGTGCCCGATATGACGGACGAGGGCGGTGACCGGCGATGAGCGACTGGGCGGGAATCGCCTGGCTCGTCGTCCTGCTCGCCGGCAACGCGTTCTTCGTCGGGGCGGAGTTCGCGGTGGTGTCGGCCCGGCGCTCGCAGGTCGAGCCGCTCGCCGAGCGCGGATCCCGCTCGGCGAAGACCGCGCTGTACGCCATGGAGCATGCGACGCTCATGCTCGCGACATCCCAGCTGGGGATCACGATCTGCTCGCTGCTGATCCTGAACGTCTCCGAGCCCGCCATCCACCACCTTCTCGCGGTGCCGCTGGATCTGACGGGATGGTCGGATGCGCTGATCGACGCGCTGGGTTTCATCATCGCGCTGCTGCTGGTGTCGTACCTGCACGTCGTCTTCGGCGAGATGGTGCCGAAGAACCTCGCGTTCTCGGTGCCCGATCGGGCGGTGCTCATGCTCGCCACACCGCTGGTGTGGGTGTCGAAGGTGTTCCGGCCCGTGATCGTGGCGCTGAACTGGACCGCCAACCACATCGTGCGCCTGTTCGGCGTCGAGCCGAAGGACGAAGCGGCATCCACCTACACCCTCGATGAGGTCGCGACCATCGTGAACCAGTCGCGGATCGAGGGCGTCCTCGACGACGCCGCCGGGACCGTGGCGGCCGCGGTGGAGTTCACCGACAAGAAGGCGAAGGACGTCGCGGTGCCGCTGGCGGACCTGATCACCCTGCCGGCGACCACGACGCCGGATGAGATCGAGCGCGCCGTCGCCAAGCACGGCTTCTCGCGATACGTCATCGTCGACGACACCGGCTTGCCGATCGGCTACGTGCATCTGAAGGACGTGCTGCGCGCGGCCGAGGGGCCCACCTCCGCCGTGGACGTGGCACGGCCGATCCCGCCCAAGCGCATCCACCACATGGTGCCGGTGCTCGAGACCACCGACCTGGAAGACGCGCTCGCCGTCATGCGCCAGAACGGTCGTCACCTGGCGCAGGTGCGCGACGACGCGGGGCAGACCACCGCCGTGCTGTTCCTCGAGGACATCATCGAGGAGTTGATCGGCGAGGTGCAGGATGCCACCCGCCGGGGCCGCCGGTAGGGTGTGCGCATGTCCGACCCGGTGACGTGGACCGCCGACGAGGCGGCGCTGTCGCTGCGGGTACCCGTCGACGACGACGACAAGTACTCGCGCGGGGTCGTCGGGATGCGCACCGGCTCCGACGAGTTCCCGGGCGCCGCCGTGCTGGGCGTGGCGGCGGCGTGGCGCAGCGGCGCCGGGATGGTGCGCTACCTCGGCTCCGACCGGGCCGGTCAGCTGGTGCTGCAGCGTCGACCCGAGACCGTCACCGCCGACGGTCGGGTGCAGGCGTGGGTGATCGGGTCGGGCTCGGATGCTTCGAAGCGCGCGGCCTCGGAGACCGCTGCGCTGCGCGGCATCCTCGCCGCCGACGACCCGGTGGTGGTGGATGCCGGCGCGCTCGACCTCGCGCCGGATGCGTCGGCACCGCTCGTGGTGACACCGCACGCCCGCGAGCACGACCGGCTGCGCGAGGCGCTCGGACTCGGAGCCGCGACCCCCGAGGAGCCGCAGCGCGAGGCATCCGTGCGCCAGACGGCATCCCGGCTCGGCAACGCGGTCTTGCTGAAGGGGTCGCGGACGATCGTGGCCACCCCGGGCGGATGGTGCGCGATCGTCGAGGCGGGCACGCCGTGGCTGGCCACCGCGGGGACCGGGGACGTGCTGGCCGGTGTGATCGGCGCGCTCGTGGCCGCAGCGGCCGCCGAGCGTCGGCTCGACACCGAGGCTCTCGGACCGCTCGCGGCGAGCGCCGCCTGGATCCACGGGCACGCCGCGCGGCGCGTCGCGGCCGAGCGCGGACAGGACGGCGGGCCGATCACCGCACTGGATGTCGCTGAGGCGCTGCCGTTCGTCGTGGGGGAGCTCCAGCCGCGCGCGGTCGCGCACCGGTTGCAGCAGATCTGACCCCTCCCAGCGTTCGGTCAGCAGCTGTTCACCGGCACCCCGGTACCATGAGGAGCGTGTCGAGGCGGGCGGTACTGTGGGTGGCGTTCGTGCTCGTGCACGTCGGCGTCGCGATTCTGGGGTACCAGATGCCGAACGCTCCGATGGGTGACGTGTACCTCGTCTACGAGCCGTGGTCCGGATGCGCCCTGTTCGGCGACCTGACCCACTGCACGCTCTCGAGCGGCACCTGGACGCTGCCGGGCATCACGTCCGCCTGGGTCTACCCGCAGCTCGCGCTCGTGCCGATGCTGCTCGCATGGCTGTTCGCGTGGGCGATCAGCTTCACGCCGGCCTGGGCGCTTACCGTCTCGCTGGCCAACGCCGGCGCCTTCGCGATCCTCGTCGGGCGCGGCCGATCCAACGGCCGCACCGCGGCGGCGTGGTTCTGGCTGGCGTTCATCGCGATGGTCGGACCGGTCGGGTTGTACCGGCTCGACGGATTCACCGTCGCGCTCGTGCTCGCTGGATCTCTCTGGCTGGTGGGGCGGCCGTGGCTCGGGTCGATGCTGCTGGCGGTCGCGGTCTGGATGAAGGTGTGGCCCGCGGCCATCCTCGCCGCCGCGGTGATAGCGGTGCGGCGCCGGCTGACCGTCATCGGCGGGGCGGTCGCGGTATCCGCCGCCACGCTGGGGACGATCATCGTGCTCGGCGGCGGCAGATACGCGCTCGGGTTCGTCAGCGATCAGGCGGGGCGCGGCCTCCAGTTGGAGGCGCCGGTATCGACGCTTTATCTGTGGGGAGCGGTGACCGAGAGCCGGGACTCCTGGGTCTACTACGACCCCGAGATGCTGACGTTCCAGATCACCGGGCCGAACGTGAACCCGGTCATCGCGCTGATGACGCCGCTGCTCGTGTGCGTCGTGGGGGCCGTCGCGGCGCTGGGCGCCGTGAAGGCCTGGCGCGGGGCATCCTATGTCCGTCTCTTCCCGCCGCTGGCGCTCGCCCTGGTGCTCGCGTTCATCGTCTTCAATAAGGTGGGCTCGCCGCAGTACGTGGTGTGGATCGCGGCGCCGCTGGTGGTCGGATTGATGCTCGACCGGCGACGGTGGCTGGGCCCGGCCGCGCTCGGCCTCGCCATCGCACTTTTCACACAGCTCGTGTACCCGCTCATGTACGGCGGGCTGATGCTGAAGTACCCGCTGCCGTTCCCGGCGCTCATGCTGACCGCCCGCAACGCTCTGCTGGTGGTGCTGTTCGTGTGGAGCGTCGCATACCTCGTGAAGGTGCCCTCGCGACTGACCGCGGGCGCCTCGCCGCGTTCCGCGCGGAACCTGCCGTTGGCCAGTGACCTGAGCACGGCCAACTGAGCTCGGCGGTATCGTCGAGGGATGCTGCTCGCCTTCTCCGTCGCGCCCAGTGGGACCACGGATGCGGAAGGCTCGGTGCACGACGCCGTCGCGGCCGCGGTGCGGATCGTACGGGCCTCCGGGCTGCCTCACCGCACGACCTCGATGTTCACCGAGATCGAGGGGGAGTGGGACGAGGTCTTCGATGTCGTCAAGCGCGCCACCGAGGCCGTGCTGGCCTACGGCTCGCGGGTGTCGTTGGTGCTCAAGGCCGACATCCGGCCGGGTCGTACCGGCGAGATCGACGGCAAGGTGGAGCGCCTCGAAGCCGCGCTCGAGCAGGATGCGACGGACAGCGACCCGCGCGCCGACGAGCTGACGGGCGATCCGCACGCCGAGGAGCTGAAGAGCGACCCGCACGCCGACGACGACTGGTGAACGAGTCGCCGACGCCCGCCGATCGGGCGTTCCGTGCGCTCGCGGACGCGATCGACGACGCCCGCCCGCGCTCGGCCGCTGACGGCGTGGACCCCTCCGTTCCGGTGGCGGCGACCCTCGTGCTGGCGCGAGACAGCGCCGCCGGCCCCGAGGTGCTCGTCATCGAGCGACCCGACCGAGGCTCGTTCGCGGGGGCTTGGGTGTTTCCCGGCGGCAAGCTCGAGGAGGTGGATGCCGCGCCCGACGCCGCGGAAGAGGACGACGCCCGCCGCGCCGCGGTCCGCGAGACGCGGGAGGAGACCGGGCTCACGGTGCACCCGGACTCGCTGACGACCCTGAGTTGCTGGGACCCGCCACCGGGGCTCGCGCTGCGGATTCGCACGTGGTTCTTCGTCGCCCGCGCCCCCGCCGAGGTGCTCACGCTGGCGCCCGACGAGGCGGTCGCGTCCCGCTGGGCACGACCCGCCGACCTGATCGCCGAGCACGGCCGAGGCGCGCTGACGCTGTATCCGCCGACGTGGGTCACCCTGTACGGCCTGGTCGACCACGCCGACGTCGACGACGTTCTCGCCGCGACGCGGCTGGGAGGGATGCGACGTTTCGAGACGGTCGCGCGTCGCGGCGGAGACGGGCCGATGCTGCTGTGGCAGGACGACGCCGAGTACGACCCGGCGGCGGTCCAGGCATCCGTGGCTCGGCACCGCCTCGAAATCGGCGCGCTGCCGTGGCGGTATCTGCACGCCCCTGCCGCAGAGGGGTGACCCGTTCCCGGCAAGCCGCGGCGGGTGGGCCGACGGAGCCGATGTCGGAGGCACCTGCGAGTATCGAAGCTATGGACGAATCGGTCGAGTCGAGACGGGCACGTCGATCTGCTCGGTGCGATCCGCGGCGAGGTGCACATCACCGTTCCCGCGCTGGCACTGGCCGGTCGATCAGAGGAGCCGGCGATCCTCGACGGCGGGTCGCCGATCGATCCGGCGACCGCTCGCGTACTCGCGGGCGCCGCATCCGGCTGGGATCGGGTGCTCACCCACCCGGTCGACGGTGCCGTGCTGGCGGTCGACCGCTACCAGCCCTCAGCGCAACTGCGTCGGTTCCTGCGTGCGACTGATCAGCGGTGCCGGTTCCCCGGCTGCAGACTGCCCGTCCGTCGCTGCGACATCGACCACCTGCATGATCACGCGCTCGGCGGTCCGACGTGCGCCTCGAACCTCGCTCACGAGTGTCGGCGACATCATGTGCTCAAACATGCGGCGGCGTGGAAGGTGCAGAAGAGCTCCGACGGCACCGTGACGTGGACCAGCGCCACCGGCCGCGTCTATCCCGATAGGCGCCCGAGGCTGGTGGCGTTCGAGGACCCACCGACCTAGGTTTCGAGCAGTCGCCGCAGGTGCGCGCCGACCACACGCGTTTCGATGAGGAACCCGTCGTGACCGAAGTCGCTGGAGATGATGACGGCCTCGTCGCCGTCGAGGGTGTTGCGGATGCCGCGTGCGATGCGACGCTGACCCTCGATCGGGAAGAGCCGGTCGTTGTCGATGCCGAGGACGAGCGCGGTGGCGGTCACGCGACCGAGGGCGTCTTCGACGCCGCCGCGGTCCCGTCCGATGTCGTGCGAGTCCATCGCCTCGACGAGGCGGATATAGGTGTTGGCGTCGAAGCGGCGGGTGAACTTGTTGCCGTGGAAGTCCAGGTAGGACTCGACCGCGAACCGGCCGCCGTGGCCGAGCGGACTGACCTCGGACTGCCACGAGCGCTGGAATCGGCTGTTCAGCTCGGTCGGGCTGCGGTAGTTCAGCAGCGCCATGCGGCGCGCCAGCGCGAGCCCGCGGTGAGGACCGTCGCCGTCGGGGGAGTCGTAGTACTCGCCGCCCTGGAACCGCGGATCGATCGAGATCGCCTCCAACTGAACGGAGTTCAGGGCGATCTGATCGGCGGTGTTCTGCGGCGGAGCGGACAGGATGCCGACGCGCTCGACGCGTTCGGGATGCCCGACCGCCCACTCGAGGGCGTGCATCCCGCCCATCGAACCGCCCGTGACCGCGGCCCACCTGTCGATGCCGAGCGCATCGGCGAGCAGCACCTGCGCCGCCACCTGGTCGCGGATCGTCAGATACGGGAACCGCGACGCCCACTCGTAGCCGTCGGGGCCGATGCTCGCGGGTCCGGTCGAGCCCTGGCATCCGCCCAGCATGTTCGGGGCGACCACGAACCACCGGTCGGTGTCGATCGGCGCGCCCGGGCCGACGACGTCGTCCCACCACCCGGCGGTGGGATGCCCCGCCCCGGCGGGGCCGCGCACGTGGCTGTCTCCGGTGAGCGCGTGCAGCACCAGCACGGCATTGTCGCGCGCCGTATTCAGTTCGCCCCAGGTCTCGTAGCCGAGGCGGAACCGAGGCAGCTCGCGCGCGCCCTCGGTACGGAAGCGCCCGAAGGTCGCGAATCGGCGATCACCGACGGGGTCGCCGTCGCGCCACGCCCCCGTCGCGGGCGGACGGCCCAGGAGCAGCCGCGCGTCGGCCTCCGTGACGGGCGCCGACGGCACCGTGTCTTCGGAGGTCTGCCAGTCCATCCCGTCATTGTCCCGGTCGCTGCGGCCCCCGGGCTCCGTGTTACGGCGGAAGGGGGAGTCAGGTGCGGAAGGACGTCGTCTCGTACGTGGCGCCGTGCTGGCCGGCCAGCGCGATCGGGCGCCGGTTCCAGGTCTGCACGAACCGGTGATCGGTGCCCAGCCCCACCGGGATCGCGGCGTCGATCTCGGGGAGGGTGCCCGCCGTCTCGTTCGACAGCCACACGACGCGGCGCCCGATGTGGTCGCCGAGATTCGCCATGATCTCCGCGAATCGGCGGCGACCGGCTGCATCGAGGTACAGCAGCACCGCCGAGTGGTAGACGACGAGGGTGGCGTCGGCCGGTGCGGTGGCGGCGGCATCCCTCACCGTGTCGAGCAGGTCGCCGCGCACGATCTGCGGTGGATCCGCCGCGACGAGCTTCGCGGCGGCACGCAGCCGGGTCACGCGGGCGTCGTGGTCCGGACCCGGCCAGACCAGTACGGCGAGCCAGTCGATCGTCGCGGGGTCGGACGCATCCAGCGGCGACAGGTCGATGCCGCGGCGCCACACGACGTCCGGCATCCGGTCGGGGATGGATGCGTCGTCGTCGAGGCGGCACGCGAGGGTCACGGACGACGGCGCGTCGACCGGATCGACGCGGCGCGCCCTGGACGGCGTCTCGTAGCCGACGCTGTAACGGTCGGGATACAGGCAGAGCCCGGCGGCGGCTCCCACCTCGAGCAGCGCGACCGGACCGTCGATGCGAGACAGCGGCGGCAGGAGGGTGGCGCACCGGTTCGCCTCGTTCGTCTGCGTCGAGCGGGTCGCGGCGGTCGCGACGATCCGCGGCCAGTGGGTCAGCATCCACGGGCGGC